>NZ_JBIBBC010000015.1:0-222448 GCF_042900345.1 Streptomyces sp. NPDC012935 | reverse complement strand
CTACGCCCGTGAGCGCGGGCTCGTCCCGGCCGGCGCCGGAGAGTCGAACGAAGCGAAAGGCTCGGGCTCATGAGCTGCGGAGAGCCGCACGAGACTGACTGCAGTGAGGTACTCGATCATCTCTACGAGTTCCTCGACAGTGAGATGCCGGACGTCGATCGCGACAAGTTCAAGCAGCACTTCCGGGAGTGCTCGCCGTGCCTCGAGAAGTACGGCCTCGAAGAGGCCGTGAAGAAGCTCGTCAAGCGCTGCTGCGGGCATGACGACGTGCCGACGGACCTGCGCGCCAAGGTCCTGGGGCGGCTCGACCTGATCCGCTCGGGTCAGGCCGTGCCCGACCACGACGTGACGGCGACGCCGCAGGAATCCTGAACGCACGGCCGTCACTCGAACGTGCTAATCCCGCTGCCATAAGGCCGCGGACCTCCCCTCCCCGCCTTAGGGTCCCGTGCTTGAAGCGCGTTGCCGGGGAGGGGCGTTATGGAGGCGACACCCACACGGGTACGTGGCTACGTCGTCTGTGTCGCCCTCGGCGCGCTCTTCTGCCTGCACACATTGCCCTCGACGCGCACCCCCTGGTGGGCGCCGGCCCTGCTCGCCGCGCTCTTTGCCGGGGGCGCGTGGCTGTCCGGGTCGTTCTATCCCGTGCTCCTCGCCGGGGCCTTCCTGCTGCCGCCGTCCGCGGCCGCACTGGTCGCGGTGCCGGGGGCACTGATCGCCCCGGTCGGCGGGCGACCGCACCTGCTGCGACGGGTGTGGCGTGCGGGGCAGCTCGTGATCGCGGTGTGGGTGGCCGCCCGGGTGCACTGGGCGCTCGGCGAGCATGACGCCGTACAGGCGTCCGACTTCCCGTACGCGCTCGCGCCCGCCGGAGCGGCGGTGCTGGCGTTCTGCCTGGTCCTGACGGCGCTCGACGGCGGGATCCGCGCGCTCGCCGACCACGTGCCCGCACGGCGCGCCTGGCGCGGACTCTTCCTGCGGTCGCTCGCGCCGATCGCCGTGCACGGTCTGGCCGGCCTGATGATGGCCGTGCTGTGGCGCAGCCCGTACGGTCCCGTCGCCGCGTTGCTCGTGCTGCTGCCGATGTGCGTGTCGTGGTGGATGTTCGCCCAGTACCACCGGGAACGCGCGGCCCACCAGGCGACCATCCGGGCGCTCGTGCAGGCCGTCGACATCAAGGACGGCTACACCCGCGGCCACAGCGAGCGGGTCGGGCAGGCCTCGATGATGATCGCGCGCGAGCTGGGCATGGCCGACGAACGTGTCGAGGTGCTCCGCTTCGCCGGGATCCTGCACGACGTGGGGAAGCTGGGGGTCCCCACGCGGCTGCTGCGCAAGGACGGCCCGCTCACGCCAGAGGAACGGCGGGTCATCGAACTGCACCCCGAGTACGGGCACGAGATGGTCCGCGGGATCTCCTTCCTGGGCGAGGCCCGGGCCGCGGTCCTGCATCACCATGAGCGGCTGGACGGCAGCGGGTACCCCTACGGGCTGATGGGGAGCCAGATCCCGGAGCCGGCACGGGTGGTGGCGGTCGCGGACGCCTTCGACGCGATGACGTCCAACCGGTCCTACTCGCGGGCCCGGCCGGTGCCCGTCGCCCTGCGGGAGCTGGAGAAGTGCGCGGGCTCGCAGTTCGACCCACGTATGGTCACCGCCCTGGTCAGGGCCGTGGACCAGCACGGATGGCATCCCGCCGTGACCGCCGACGAAGCCTCCGGGCGCCCGCCACGTCCGCCGGTCGCCAGTGCGCCGGGGGCACACCGATGAGCGCGGCGAGACCACCACTCCTGCTCGGTCTCGTCCACGCCTGCGCCGCCCTCCTCGCCACCGTGTGCCTGCTCACCACGCTGGGGAGCGGCCTCCACGAACGCGGTACGGCGATCGCCTTCGGGGTTCTCATCGCCTTGGGCGAGCTGACCCGGTGGACGGCGGCGGAGGGCAGGGAGGCCGCACCGCTGGGGGCCGCCGCCGCGCTGTCGTACGCCCTGCTGGGGGCGAACGGCGGTCAGCCGAGCGAGCACGGCGTCGCACAGGTCCTCAGTGTCGTCCTCGCCGCCTCGCTCCTCGGCAGCGTGCCGCACTTCGCGCGCGGCCGGCCCGTGCTCGACCACCTGGCCCGGCGCGTGCTCACCGTCGGCTTCGCCGCCGTCTGCTTCCAGCCCCTGTACAACCAGGGCACGTTCCACGGCTGGGGCACCGCCTACGCCCTGGTCCTGCTCGCGATCCTCACCCTCACCGCCCTGTGCGACGCCCTGCTCGCCGCGGCGCTGGCCCACTCCCGAACCCGGTGGCCGTTCGGGCCGCTGCTGCGGGACGAGCTGCGGTCGACCGTCGGGATCGGGTCGGCCGTCTGTGCGACGGGCGCAGTGATGGCGCTCGCGGTCGCCGTCGCCGGGCTGTGGGCGCTGCCCGTCTTCTCGCTGCCGCTGCTCCTCACCCAGATGTCCCTGCGCCGGTACGCCGCCGTCCGGACCACCTACCGGCAGACCATCGCCTCCCTCGCCCGGGCCACCGAGATCGCCGGGTACACACCGGCCGGACACGCCCGGCGCGTCGCCGCGCTCAGCCGGGAGGTGGGGCGGGACCTGGGCCTGTCCGAGGCCGAGCTCACCGTGCTGGAGTGCGCCGCCCTCATGCACGACATCGGGCAGCTCAGCCTGGTCGACCCGGTGCCGGCCGGGGCCACCGCGGGGCTGCCCGCCGAGGAACAGCGCAGGATCGCGCTGCTCGGCGGGGCCGTCGTACGGCAGACCGGGGTGAACCCGCAGGTGGCGCTGGTCGTGGAAAGGCTCGCCGACCCCTGCCCGGAGCAACCGGTTGCCGCGCGGATCGTGCGGGCCGTGAACGCCTACGAGGAGAAGGCGCGGGACGCCGGGCCCGAGGGGCCGCTGAAGGCGCTGGAGGAACTGCGGCTGGGCACCGCCGGTGACTATGCGCCGGAGGTCGTGGGGTCGCTCGCACGGGTGCTGTCCAGAGACTGTCTGACACCCCCTGTGGCTGGGTAACCCATGGGTAATGAGCGCCCTTCCAGCCGTACGTGGTTGGATGCGAATGAGAGTGTGTCCGGGGGCGAGCACTAGCCAGCCCACTCCACGGAACTGGCAGGCGGGAATCGTGAGGATCTTCGGCAAGGGACGGCACCGGCCCTCCGCCTCCTGGCGGCAGGCCACCGACCGGGCGTTCACGCTCATCGGCGACGGCCGGTACGAGGATGCGGGCGCGCTGCTGACACGTGCCGCCGATCTGGAGCCCTGGCTTTCGGAGTCCTGGTTCAACCTCGCGCTGCTGCACAAGTTCCGGCACGACTGGGAGCAGGCCCGGGCGGCCGGGCTGCGCGCCGTGGCGCTGCTCGACCGGCAGACCGGGGCGCCCGACTGGTGGAACGTCGGCATCGCGGCCACCGCCCTGCAGGACTGGCCGCTCGCCCGGCGGGCCTGGCAGGCCTACGGGCTGCGGGTGCCCGGTGGTGCGACCGACTCCGGTGAGCCGGTCGGGATGGACCTGGGCAGCGCGGCCGTACGGCTGTCCCCGGAGGGCGAGGCCGAGGTCGTGTGGGGGCGGCGGCTGGACCCCGCCCGGATCGAGGTGCTGTCGATCCCGCTGCCGTCGTCGGGGCGGCGCTGGGGCGAGGTCGTGCTGCACGACGGGGTGCCGCACGGCGAGCGGACCACGTCCGCCGGGCACGCCTACCCCGTCTTCGACGAGATCGAGCTGTGGGCGCCCTCGCCAGTCCCGACCTGGGTGGTCCTCCTGGAGGCCGCCACCGAGGCCGACCGGGACGCGCTGGAGCAGCTCGCCGCGGACGCGGGGTTCGCCGCGGAGGACTGGTCCTCCTCGGTGCGGCTGCTGTGCCGGATGTGTTCCGAGTCGCGGATGCCGTCGGACGAGGGCGACGGGGAGCATCTCGACCCGCATGATCACAGTGAGCCGGGTCACCCCGGTCCGCTGGGGCACCGGACCGACGGGCAGCTGTGGGTGCCGGAGCGTGAGTGCGGGGTGGCTGCGCCGGCTGCGCTGGTGCGGGGGTTGCTGGACGGGTGGGTTGCCGACAGCCCGGATTCGCGGGACTGGCGGGACTTGGAAGAGGTCTGCTAGGACCGTTGTCGACCGCGGGTCCGTTGTGGCTGGTCGCGCCCCGCGGCGGAGCCGCCGATCGACACAGTCCCGCGCCCCTGAAGGGGCGCTCCCCGTACCCTGTATCAGCATCACCCACCCTTTTCTTGTGCAGGAAGGCATACGTCGGTCATGGCCCAGCAGGACACCGAGCAGCAGCACGCGGGCGTGCTCCCCGTGGATGACGAGGGTTTCGTCGTCGACACCGAGGACACGGAGGAGCGCGAGAACGCCTGGCGTGGGCGCGGCACGTCGCGGCCGATCACCGTTGTGGGGAACCCGGTGCTCCACAAGGAGTGCAAGGACGTCACCGAGTTCGGCGCCGAGCTGGACCAGCTGGTCGCGGACATGTTCGCCTCGCAGCGCACCGCCGAGGGCGTGGGCCTGGCCGCCAACCAGATCGGCGTCGGCCTGAAGGTCTTCGTGTACGACTGCATGGACGACGAGGGCAAGCGGCACGTCGGTGTCGTGTGCAACCCGAAACTCGTCGAGCTGCCCGCCGACAAGCGCCGCCTGGACGACAGCAACGAGGGCTGCCTGTCGGTGCCGACCGCGTACGCGGAGCTCGCCCGGCCCGACTACGCCGAGGTCACCGGGCAGGACGAGAAGGGCAACCCGATCAAGGTGCGCGGCACCGGCTACTTCGCTCGGTGTTTGCAGCACGAGACCGACCACCTGTACGGCTACCTCTACATCGACCGTCTGTCCAAGCGGGAGCGCAAGGACGCGTTGCGGCAGATGGCCGAGAACGAGCCCCGCTACCCCGTGGTCGCGAACGACTGAGGCCTCCCCGTAGGCCCCACAAGTCCCCTGCGCACGGCGCCTGTTCAGGTTCACCTTCCTGACCAGGCGCCGTTCGCATGTCCGTCGCACGTTCGATCCCATACATGCGAGCAGTGATCCAAATTCAGTCACATAGGGGGAGATTCTCGGCACCCTGGGGTAGTGAATGAAGCAAATCCGTTCCCAGATCGGTCAGTTGTGGTGCTGAATGGAAGTGCGGGGATACGCAACGGCGCACGCCCGGTACAGCGGGAGGGGGCGTGCACAACTACACAACTGGCGGCTGAGAGGGGTTTGTTCGTGCATGCTTTCTCGCACAGCACCACATCGACACCGACGGCGGTCCCGGTTCCACCAGCACTCTCTCTTCCGGTGATCGAATCAGCGTTTCCCAGGCAGCTCCATCCGTATTGGCCCAGGCTCCAGGAGAAGACCCGAACCTGGCTGCTGGAAAAACGGCTGATGCCGGCCGACAAGGTCGAGGAATATGCCGACGGACTGTGCTACACCGACCTCATGGCGGGGTACTACATTGGCGCCCCCGAGGACGTACTCCAGGCGATAGCCGACTACAGCGCGTGGTTCTTCGTCTGGGACGACCGGCACGACCGCGACATCGTCCACCGCCGCCCGGCGGCCTGGCGACGGCTGCGGTTCCGCCTGCACGCGGCGCTCGACTCACCGGAGGACCACCTGCACCACGAGGACCCGCTGGTCGCGGGGTTCGCGGACAGCATGGTGCGGCTGTACTCGTTCCTGCCCGGCACCTGGAACGCCCGGTTCGCCCGGCACTTCCACACGGTGATCGAGGCGTACGACCGGGAATTCAGCAATCGCACCGAAGGAGTCATCCCCTCGGTCGAGGAATACCTCGCGCTGCGTCGGCTCACCTTCGCGCACTGGATCTGGACCGATCTGCTGGAGCCGGCCGCGGGGCTGGAACTGCCGTATGCCGTACGGAAACACCCGGCATATCGGCGGGCGGCGTTACTCAGCCAGGAATTCGCGGCGTGGTACAACGACCTCTGCTCGCTTCCCAAGGAAATAGCGGGCGATGAGGTGCACAACCTCGGAATCAGCCTCGTCAAACACGAAGGGCTGACCCTGGAAGAAGCCGTGACGGAAGTCAGGCGACGGGTCGAGGAATCCATATCCGATTTCCGGGTGGCCGAGCGTGAGGCTCTGGAATTCGCGGACTCCCTGGCCGACGGCACGGTGTCGGGAAAGGAACTCAGCGCCGCCGTGCGTGCCTGCGTCTGCAATATGCGCAACTGGTTCAGCTCGGTCTACTGGTTCCACCACGAGTCCGGCCGGTACATGGTCGACAGCTGGGACGACCGGTCCACGCCCCCGTACGTCAACAACGAAGCGGCAGGTGAGAAATGACCGTCGAGTCCGTCCGTCCCGAAGCCCAGCCCCGTGTGGCTTCGGAACTGCGTGAGCCGCCCTTCGCGGGCGGTGGGGTTCCGCTTCTCGGCCACGGCTGGAAGCTGGCCCGAGATCCGCTGGCCTTCATGACCGCGCTCCGCAGGCACGGCGACGTCGTACGCCTCAGGCTCGGCCCGAAGACGGTGTACGCCGTCACTACTCCGGAGCTCACCGGCGCACTGGCGCTGAGCACCGACTTCAAGATCGACGGGCCGCTGTGGGAGTCCCTGGAAGGCCTGCTCGGCAAGGAGGGCGTGGCCACGGCGAACGGCCCCCGGCACCGCCGTCAGCGACGCACCATCCAGCCGGCCTTCCGGCTCGACGCGATCCCCGCGTACGGGCCGATCATGGAGGAGGAGGCGCACGGGCTGGCCGAGCGCTGGAAGTCCGGCGAGACCGTCGACTGCACCTCCGAGTCGTTCCGGATCGCGGTGCGCATCGCCGCCCGCTGTCTGCTGCGCGGCGACTACATGGACGAGCGGGCCGAGCGGCTGTGCAACGCGCTCGCCACGGTCTTCCGGGGCATGTACCGGCGGATGGTGATCCCGCTGGGGCCGCTGTACAAGCTGCCTCTCCCGCCCAACCGCGAATTCAACCGTGCCCTGGCCGATTTGCATCTCCTGGTCGACGAGATCGTCGCCGAACGCCGGGCATCCGGTCAAAAGCCGGACGATTTGCTGACGGCATTGCTGGAGGCGAAGGACGAGAATGGCGACCCCATCGGGGAACAGGAGATCCACGACCAGGTCGTCGCGATTGTCACGCCCGGCAGCGAAACCGTGGCCTCCACGATCATGTGGCTCCTGCATGTGCTCGCGGAACATCCGGAACACGCCGACAAGGTGTGCGCGGAGGTTGAATCCGTCACCGGTGGGCGGCCCGTGGCATTCGAGGACGTCCGCAGCCTCAGGCACACGAACAATGTCGTCGTGGAGGCGATGCGTTTGCGCCCTGCGGTCTGGATTCTGACGCGACGGGCGGTGACCGACACGTCACTTGATGGCTATCGCATTCCGGCCGGGGCCGACATCATCTACAGCCCCTACGCGATACAGCGCGATGCGAAGTCGTATGCGGACAACCTCGAGTTCGACCCGGACCGCTGGCTTCCGGACCGTGTCGTGGACGTGCCGAAGTACGCCATGAGCCCGTTCAGCGTGGGCAACCGCAAGTGCCCGAGCGACCACTTCTCGATGGCGCAGCTGACACTGATCACGGCGGCGCTGGCCACGAAGTACCGCTTCGAGCAGGTGTCCGGTTCGAACGACGCGACCCGTGTGGGCATCACGCTCCGCCCACACAAGCTGCTGCTGAGGCCGGTGCCGAGGGACTAGTGCCGCCCGGGACCGGTGCCGCCGGGGACGGCTCAGGCCGCGCTCGGCCCCTGGAACGTCCTGCGGTAGGCGTTCGGGGTCGTCCCCAGAGCACGTACGAACTGGTGGCGCAGTGCGGCCGCGGTCCCGAACCCTGTTCGACTCGCGATCGCGTCCACCGTCTCGTCCGTCGCCTCCAGCAACTCCTGCGCCAGCAGCACACGTTGGCGCAGGATCCAGCGGTAGGGAGTCGTGCCGGTCTCCTGCTGGAAGCGGCGGGCGAAGGTGCGCGGGGACATGTGCGCGCGCTCGGCTAGCTGCTCCACCGTGACGTCCTCGTCGAGGTGCCGTTCCATCCACGCCAGCACCTCGCCGACCGTGTCGCAGTGGGAGCTGGGCAGGGGGCGCTCGACGAACTGGGCCTGGCCGCCGTCCCGGTGCGGCGGCACGACCATGCGCCGGGCGATCTTGTTGGCGACCTCGGGCCCCTGCTCCTGGCGCACGATGTGCAGACAGGCGTCGATGCCGGCGGCGGTGCCGGCACTGGTGATCACCGGCCCCTCGTCGACGTACAGCACGTCGGACTCGACGATCGCCCCCGGATGCCGTAGGGACAGCTCCCCGGCGTGCTTCCAGTGCGCACTGCACCGCCGCCCGTCGAGCAGTCCCGCGGCGCCCAGCACGAAGACGCCGGAGCACACGCTGAGCACCCGGGCGCCCCGGTCGACGGCCCTGACCAGGGCGTCAAGCAGCTCGGGCGGATAGTCACGGGTGACGTACTCGCTGCCGGCCGGTACGGCGATGAGGTCGGCCTCCTCCAGCCGCTCCAGGCCGTACGGCGTGGTGACGGTGAGTCCGCCGACGTGAGTGCCCAGCGTCGGCCCTTCCGCCGAGACGACCGCGAAATCGTAGGTGGGCAGGCCCTCGTCGCTGCGATCGATGCCGAACACCTCGCAGACGACGCCCATTTCAAAGAGATGTACACCGTCGAGGAGGACGGCGGCGACGTTTTTCAGCATGCTGCCAGTGTGCCTCGTCGCTGGCAGTAAATCGAGGTTCTACGGCAGTCCTGCCACTGTTCGTAAGGAGTGTACGGAGCGACAGTGGTGTCATGACTGCAGAACAGACACAGACACTGCTCGCCATGATCGTCGTCCTCGGGCTGTTCGTCCTCCTGGCCCTCCCGTCACTGATCGGCGCGGTGCGCGACCGGCGCATCGACCGTCAGATCAGGGAGGCCCAGGAACGCGACGAGACCGAGGCTCAGAAGTCCTCGTCCAGGTCGACGGTGCCCTCCACCGCCACCTGGTACGCCGAGGGCCGCCGCTCGAAGAAGTTGGTCAACTCCTGAACGCCCTGCAGCTCCATGAAGGAGAAGGGGTTCTCGGAGCCGTACACCGGAGCGAAGCCGAGACGCGTCAGACGCTGATCGGCGACACACTCCAGGTACTGCCGCATCGAGTCGGTGTTCATCCCCGGGAGGCCGTCACCACACAGGTCGCGCGCGAACTGCAGCTCGGCCTCGACGGCCTCCCTCAGCATGTCGGTGACCTCCTGCTCGAGCTGGTCGTCGAACAGCTCCGGCTCCTCCTTGCGGACGGTGTCGACGACGTCGAACGCGAAGCTCATGTGCATCGTCTCGTCGCGGAACACCCAGTTGGTGCCGGTGGCCAGGCCGTGCAGCAGGCCCCGGCTGCGGAACCAGTAGACGTACGCGAAGGCGCCGTAGAAGAACAGGCCCTCGATGCACGCGGCGAAGCAGATCAGGTTGAGCAGGAAGCGACGCCGGTCGGCCTTGGTCTGCAGGCTCTCCAGCTTCTCGACCTCGTTGATCCACTTGAAGCAGAACTCGGCCTTCTCGCGGATGGACGGGATGTTCTCGACGGCGTCGAAGGCCGCCGCCCGGTCCTGCGGGTCGGGCAGATAGGTGTCGAGCAGCGTCAAGTAGAACTGGACGTGCACGGCTTCCTCGAAGAGCTGCCTGCTCAGGTACAGGCGCGCCTCGGGGGAGTTGATGTGCTTGTACAGCGTCAGCACCAGGTTGTTCGCCACGATCGAGTCGCCCGTCGCGAAGAACGCGACCAGCCGGCCGATCATGTGCTGCTCGCCCTCGGACAGCTTCGCCAGGTCGGCGACGTCCGAGTGGAGGTCGACCTCCTCGACGGTCCAGGTGTTCTTGATGGCGTCCCGGTAGCGCTCGTAGAAGTCCGGGTAGCGCATGGGGCGCAGGGTCAGCTCGAAGCCCGGGTCGAGAAGGTTGGTGTTACGGCTGGTCATTACTGGCAGGCCTCGCAGGACTCGGGGTTTTCCAGGGAGCAGGCGACGGCGTCGGGCTCGGCGACCTGCTGGACGGGGATGGTCTTCTCGGGCTGGGCGGCCCGGCCCTGGGCGGCGCGGGCGATGCGGGTCGCCGGGCGCGAGCGCAGGTAGTACGTCGTCTTCAGGCCCGACTTCCAGGCGTACGCGTACATCGAGGAGAGCTTGCCGATGGTCGGCGTCTCCAGGAACAGGTTCAGGGACTGGGCCTGGTCGAGGAACGGGGTCCGCGCCGCCGCCATGTCGATCAGACCGCGCTGCGGGATCTCCCACGCCGTGCGGTACAGCCGCCGCACGTCCTCGGGGATCCAGGCGAACTCCTGCACCGAGCCGTTCGCCTCACGCAGCGCCTCACGGGTGCGGGCGTCCCAGACGCCGAGCTCCTTGAGCTCGTTGACCAGGTAGGAGTTGACCTGGAGGAACTCGCCGGAGAGCGTCTCGCGTTTGAACAGGTTGGAGACCTGCGGCTCGATGCACTCGTAGACACCCGCGATCGACGCGATGGTCGCGGTGGGCGCGATGGCGAGCAGAAGGGAGTTGCGCATGCCGGTGGTGGCGATACGGCTGCGCAGGGCCGACCAGCGCTCCGGCCAGGTCAGCTCGACGTCGTAGTGGTCGGGGTGCAGGACACCGCGGGCGGTACGGGTCTTCTCCCACGCCGGCAGCGGGCCGTTGCGCTCGGCGAGGTCGGCGGAGGCCTCGTAGGCGGCGAGCATGATGCGCTCGGCGATCCGGGCGGACAGGGCCTTCGCCTCGGCGGAGTCGAAGGGCAGGCGCAGCTTGAAGAAGACGTCCTGCAGGCCCATCGCGCCGAGCCCGACCGGCCGCCACTTGGCGTTCGACCGGCCCGCCTGCTCGGTCGGGTAGAAGTTGATGTCGACGACCCGGTCGAGGAACGTGACGGCCGTGCGGACGGTCGCGTCGAGCCGCTCCCAGTCGATGTCGCCGGTCATGGTGTTCACGAAGGCGCCGAGGTTGACCGACCCCAGGTTGCAGACCGCCGTCTCCCCGTCGTCCGTGACCTCCAGGATCTCCGTGCAGAGGTTGGAGGAGTGGACGACATGGCCCGGCAGGGCCGTCTGGTTGGCGGTGCGGTTGGCGGCGTCCTTGAAGGTCATCCAGCCGTTGCCGGTCTGCGCGAGGGTGCGCATCATGCGGCCGTACAGATCACGGGCGGGGATGGTCTTCTTCGCGAGCCCCGCCGCCTCCGCCTTGCGGTACGCCTCGTCGAACTCGTCGCCCCACAGGTCGACGAGATCCGGCACGTCCGACGGCGAGAACAGCGACCACGGCTCGTCGGCGTTGACCCGGCGCATGAACTCGTCCGGGACCCAGTGCGCGAGGTTCAGGTTGTGCGTACGGCGGGCGTCCTCACCGGTGTTGTCGCGCAGCTCCAGGAACTCCTCGATGTCGGAGTGCCAGGTCTCCAGGTACACCGCGGCCGCACCCTTGCGCCGGCCGCCCTGGTTCACCGCGGCGACCGAGGCGTCGAGGGTCTTCAGGAACGGCACGATGCCGTTGGAGTGACCGTTGGTGCCGCGGATCAGCGAACCCCGGGACCGGATACGGGAGTACGAAAGACCGATGCCGCCCGCGTGCTTGGAGAGGCGGGCGACCTGGTGGTAGCGGTCGTAGATGGAGTCCAGCTCGTCCTTGGGGGAGTCGAGGAGGTAGCAGGACGACATCTGGGGATGCCGGGTGCCGGAGTTGAAGAGGGTGGGGGAGGAGGGGAGGTAGTCGAGGCGGCTCATGAGCCCGTAGAGCGCGGCGACTTCGTCCACCGACCGGGCGGTGTCGTCCTCGGCGAGACCGGCGGCGACGCGCAGCATGAAGTGCTGGGGCGTCTCGACGACCTTGCGGGTGATGGGGTGCCGCAGGAGGTACCGGCTGTGCAGGGTGCGCAGGCCGAAGTAGCCGAAGCGGTCGTCGCCGTCCATGTCGACCAGGGCGTCGAGGCGGGCCGCGTGCAGGCGCACGAACTCGGCGGTCCGGTCGGCGATGAGGCCCTCACGGTGCCCGACCGCGACCGACCCGGTGAAGGACGTGACGCCCTGCGAGGCGGCCTCGGCGGCGATGGAGAGGGTCAGCAGCCGGGCGGCGAGCCTCGAGTAGGCGGGGTCCTCGGAGATCAGGCCGGCCGCCGCTTCGGTGGCCAGCTCGCGCAGCTCCGCCTCGTCCGCGAACGCGGACCGGCCGCGCAGCGCGGCGGCGGCGACCCGGCCGGGGTCGGCGTCGGGGAGGTCGGCGGTCAGCTCGGTCAGGGTCCGCAGCAAGGCGGTTCCCGGGGCGTCCTCGTCCGTAGGGACGGTCGGGACGGCTGAGGCCGGATCTGCTGGCGCGATGGTCACGTGGGGGCTCTCCCTCGCTCGGCACGGGGGCCTCGGCGAGGGCAGGGGGCAGCACACGAGCGCACACGGCGTCGCGTCCACCGGCCCATTCCGCGAGGCCCGGACGTCGGGCGCACCGGCCGGGTGGCCGGGCGCGCTGTCGGCAGGTCCTCGGACTGACTCCTGCGCATGCCGGTCCTGGGAACAGACATGCACAAGTACACCGTTGCGGGACAGTTCCGGATTCGCACCGGATTCCCCTGCGGCGACAGCGAGCATGAGCATACATCTTGTGCTCACCCGCCACGCCACCCCCAGATGTTGTGTCGCGCTGGTTTCAGAGCGTCAACTCGTAGGTGAGGAGAGTGATGTAGATCCGGGCGTGCATGGCTCGCTGGGTCGACAGGACGATGCGTACGCAGCCCTCCGTGGCGCGGGCGCGGGCGCGAGCGCGGTCGCTACGGGCGCGCACGTGCGGGCTGCCTCGCCAGGGGGCCGCCGGACGGGACGAAGGTCACCCCGCCCAGCAGTTGGCGGTCCGCGTGACCACCACCTCGGCGGCGGCCGCGCGCTTGGAGTATTTCCTGGTGGTGAACTCGCCGGGCGCGTCGAACTCGCCGGGATCCGTCGGCCGGATCGCGATGTCCATACGCCCGAGTCTGCCGGACCGGTCCCGGGGACGGCCCAGGGTTTTCGCCGAGGGCCGCCGGGTTGCGGGGAGTTCCGGGAGTGCTTCTATGGAGATAGGTGTCGGCGCTCCGCGGTCGCTCCGTTTCGAGAGTCCTCCTCGGAAGGAGACGAACGATGACGAGGGTCGTCCGTCGCCCGCCCGGCAAGAAGCGACCGCGCAACGCGCCGATGGCGACGCTGGCTCCGAGACGGGCGGGCACCTGGGTCAGGCAGGGGTTCGTGGCCCATTGGCACCGGCTGACGATCCGCCTGGAGGCTCGCGGCGGCACCACCCGCCCCAGGAAGTGGCGCCGGTGGTTCACCTACACCAACGTCACCCGGGCCATCTGGACGGTGGCCGCGCTCGCCTTGCTCGCGTGGGTGGTGGAGGGCCTGTACATCCTGATCTCGAGCAACACGACCAGCTTCGAGAAGTGGCGGCAGGGCAATGACGGATTCGAGACCGTCCTGCGCTTCCTCGGCCCGGTGCTCGCCGCGTCGCTCGCCGCCACCCTCTTTCTGTTCTGGTGGTACCGGTGGACCAAGCGGCGCTATCTCGCAAAGGCACGGGACGATCCCCACCGACTGGTGCTCACCGCCGGCCCGGACGCCACCGAGATCGTAGGCAGGGAGGAGATCGCCCAGGTCATCGCCGAACGGCTGCGCGAGCGCGACACGCGCCGTCCCTATCTGCTGGTCGGCGGTGTCGGCGTGGGCAAGACCGCCGTCCTGGTACGGCTCACCGAACTGCTGGCGGAGCAGAACGCCGTACCGGTGCCGATCCGGCTGCGGGACGCGAACGGCGGCACCGACCTGAACTTCGAACGCATGGCCAAGCAGCGCTTCATAGACGAGGCACCCCGGGGCATCCTCGCGCGCACCAAGACCGAGCGGGTCTGGCAGCAACTGCTCGCCGACGACAAACCCGTCGTCATCGCCGATGGACTGGAGGAGGCTCTCCTCGGCGACGGCCTCGAACAGAACCGGGACAACATCATCCGGCGAGCCATCGAGCGCGCCTACGAGGAGAAGCTGCCCCTCGTCATCGCCTCCCGTCCGCACAGCCCGCTGGAGAGCACCCCGGCCGCGATCGTCGAGCTGGAACCGCTCAGCGAGGAGGAGGCGTTGCGGTTCGTCCAGGCACGCGTTCCGGAGACGGACGAACGCCGCGTGGACTGGATCGTGGAGACGGCGGAGGTGACCGAGTCGCCCGTCTACCTCCAGATCGCCCGCGAACTGCACCGCCACGGCGCCCTGGAGCACGACCGGCCGGACAACGACCCGCAGCACATGAACACCCGCAGCCGCGACCGCGGCACGCTGCGGTTGTGGCTGCTGGAGACCTGGGACGAGGCGCTGTGCCAGGGCAGGCTGCGCCGGGACGTCGCGCTGAGCCGGCAGGAACGCCGCGACGCCCTCGAAGTGGTCTCCGCCCTGGCCTGCGTGGGACTGCTCCAGGACAAGCTGGAGGTCGGCCTCGGGGAGCTGCTCGACTCGGACGTCCACCCCGGTCCGATGCGGCGCGCACAGGCCCGCGCCGAGCACCTGTGGACCGGCGGACGCGCCTTCGACCGGTACGGCAGGCGCGGGAACGTCTTCTCCGAGTGGCACCGGCAGCAGATCTGGGACGTGCTGTGCCGGCGGATCGGCCCGGACGAGAGGAGGCGGTTGCGCGGGGGCAACATGGACCAGTGCCGCGCCGCCCTCGCCCGGATCGCGCGCAACGCGGACAAGCTCGGACTGGTGGAGGGCTTCGAGCGCAAGGTCCGTTTCCCGCACAGCATCATCCAGGCCTACTTCGGCTACCGCGTGCTGCGGCAGCTGGGCGAGCGGGGCGCCGGCGAGCTCGTCGAGCAGGTGCTCCAGCCGCCCGGGCCCAGCCGCGAACTGCTCATGGCCCTGGTGCTGTTGTCGCGCCGCCGGGCGGCGGGGGTCAGGGCCCGCCGAGAGGGCGTACGGGCCGAGGTGACGAAGGAGGTCGAGGAGCGGCTCCGCAGGTCACGGGTGCGCGGGCACACGCTGGCCCACCGGCTCTGCAGGGCCGCGGAACGCCGCACGGACGATCCGAAGGCGCTCGATCTCTACGCGGCCGCCGTGGAGATCGAGAGCGTGGAAGACGATCCGCGGCTGATGGGCGACATCCTGAGCGAAGTGCGCAGGACGTGGGCCGGTTTCAAGGGTGACCGGCGCAGCCTCGAAGACGCCAAACTGAGGTTGCTCAGGCAACTCGGAGCCGCCCTGCGGAGCGTCTCCGACCGGATCGACACCACCCCGCTCTACGAACAGCTCGTCCAGATCGGTGTGAAGGAACCCATCTACCCGATACGCCTGGCCGTAGCCCAGGAGTTCGGCACCGGCGGCAACGCGGCGTTCGCCGTGATCCGGGGGCGGATCGGGCTGAACACCGACCCCGTGCAGGAGTACAACGACCGGCTCGGCGAGCTGAAGGCCTGGAAACGCGGTGAGTACGAGCAGTGGGCCGAGCGCATGGCGCGGGCGCGGGCCGCGGGCGTGCCCTCACGGGCCAGGACCGAGCGCATCGGCCGGCTCCAGCAGGACCGGCGCACGCTGAACCAGGAGTACCGCAGGAAACGGGTCGATCTGTTCCGGGAGTTCGTGATGCGCGCCTGGATGATCCCCATGCTGCTGGGCTCCGTCGACGAGGCGCACCGTGACGAGGCCCTCGAACGCCTCACCAGGTGGCTGCGCCATTTGGACCCGAAGGCCACCGGCGGCGCCCCCGACCTGCCGCTCGCGCTGGAGGCCGCGCTGGCACAGGGCTTCAAGTACGCGGCCAACCGCCGGATCCGGCACCCGCGGGCCCACCAGGGCGGTCGCGCCGATCTGATCCGGCAGGCGGAGACCGTGCTCCAGCAGTCCCGGTGCTGGTACGCGCAGGTCATGCTGCTTCAGGCGCTGTGCCTGTGGAAGCTTCCCGACAGTGTCGGCGTCCATGAGCGGGAGGCGCACCCGATGCCGGGGAAGGACGGGCACGACGGCGGGCGCGAGCCGCCCCGGGCGCTGGGCGGGGCGAGCGCCGTACAGACGGTGGAGCGCTGGCTGTCGATGGCCGGCACGGTGAACCGGGCACCCGGGCATGCCGAGGCGAACGGCGCCTCGCCCCGGCGGCCCCTGCATCCGTTCGTCGCCGAGGCGGGGGACCTGGTGGCCCTCGCGCTGGAGACCGGGCAACCCGAGCGGTTCCTCTGGATCGACGAGAACGGGGTGGCCGACAACATCGGCGCGTGCACCGGCAACCCAGAGGCGTACCGCAAGCACAACCTGTGGATCCCGCCCTCGGTCGGTTGGAGCACCCTCGACGCGCGCGCCCAGTGTCTGGTCGCCGACGTGCTGGTGATGCTGAACCTCATCGAACGGGACGGGCATCCGGACGAGGTCGAGGAGCGGATGGTCCGCGCGGAGCAGCCGGGGACGTCGTCACTCCCGCCGTGCATCCGCAGCGATCGCCGCCCGCTGCGACCTGACCTGCGGGCCGGCATGGCGGACCCGCCCACACCGGGTACGACCTGTCCGCCCGACTGCAAGTTCCAGCTCTGCCCCTACCCGCCCCGGGGCTGTGTGCCGCGCGGGGAGATCCGGGAGCCGTTCTGCCGGCAGCAGCAGGCCCTGTTGCCGGGCCGAGTGCGCCGTCACCTTCCCAGGGGCCTGCGCAGGAAGACACCGCACTGGGTCAGCATGCGCGTGCGGGAACTGGACGGCTTCTGGCAGCAAATGGCCGGGCGCACGCGCAGCTAGTGCGGTACGCCCGGCCATCGGGCATGTGACCCGTGCGTCAGTGGCTCGTCCCCGCCGTCGCGGGCGGCAGCTCGACCTGGACGCCCGGGTCCCCGGCGTCCGCCGTGTAGTCCTCCGGCTTCGTCTCGTCGATGCCCTCCGGGGCCTTCGCGGCCTTGAGGACGAAGGTCAGGACCACCGTCACCACCACGTTCAGCACGAACGCCGTGAGGCCGATGTAGCCGATCTCGCCGATGCCCGGGATCTCCTTGGCCGAGCCGCCGAAGTGCTTCTGGGTCGGGGAGGCGACGCCGTACGCGGCGACCGTGCCGTAGATCATGCCGACCGCCCAGCCGGCCAGCAGGGCCCAGCGGTGGAACCAGCGCGTGAACAGGCCGCCGACCAGGGCCGGGAAGGTCTGCAGGATCCAGATGCCGCCCAGGAGCTGGAAGTTGATGGCGACCGTCTTGTCCATCGTCAGGACGAAGACCAGCGCGCCCACCTTCACCAGCAGGGACACGATCTTGGAGACCTTGGTCTCCTGCGCGGGCGTCGCGTCCGGCTTGATGAAGTCCTTGTAGATGTTGCGGGTGAAGAGGTTCGCAGCCGCGATCGACATGATCGCCGCCGGCACCAGCGCGCCGATGCCGATCGCCGCGAAGGCCACACCCGCGAACCAGGACGGGAACATGGTCTCGAAGAGCTGGGGGATGGCCAGCTGGCCGTTCTGCACCTTGATGCCGGCCGCGATCGCCATGAAGCCCAGCAGCGCCAGCAGGCCCAGCATCAGGGAGTACAGCGGCAGGATCGTGGTGTTGCGGCGGATCACCTCACGGCTGCGCGAGGACAGCGTCGCGGTGATCGAGTGCGGGTACATGAACAGCGCGAGCGCCGAGCCCAGCGCCAGCGTGGCGTACGTCCACTGCCCCGCCTCGGCCGGGACCAGCGAACCGCGCGGCGCGCCCGTGGCCGGGTTGGTCTGGCTGTACGCCTCGCCCGCCTTGGCGAAGATCTCGTCGAAGCCGCCGAGCTTGATCGGGATGTAGATGATCGCCACCGCGATGACGATGTAGATCAGCGTGTCCTTCACGAACGCGATCAGCGCGGGCGCGCGCAGGCCCGAGGAGTAGGTGTACGCGGCCAGCACACCGAAGGCGATGAGCAGCGGCAGGTCCTTGATGAACCAGTTCGTGTTCTCGCCGCCGCCGACGCCCATCACGTCCAGCACGGCCTGGATGCCGACGAGCTGGAGCGCGATGTACGGCATCGTCGCCAGGATGCCGGTGACCGCCACCGCCAGCGAAAGGCTCTTCGAGCCGAAGCGGCCGCGCACGAAGTCCGAGGTCGTCACATAGCCGTGCTTGTGCGAGACCGACCACAGGCGGGGCAGGAAGGTGAAGATCAGGGGGTAGACGAGGATCGTGTACGGCACGGCGAAGAAGCCGGCCGCGCCCGCCGCGTAGATCGCCGCGGGTACGGCGACGAAGGTGTACGCCGTGTACAGGTCGCCGCCGAGCAGGAACCAGGTGACCCAGGTGCCGAACGACCGGCCGCCCAGGCCCCATTCGTCGAGGCTGTGCTCGTTCTCGGCCTTGCGCCAGCGCGCGGCCAGGAAGCCCATGACCGTGACGGCCAGGAAGAAGAAGATGAAGACGCCGAGTGCGACGCCGTTCACGCCGTCGTTCATTCCGACGCACCGCCCTTCTGGGAGGCGCGGCCGCGCTGGTCACGCTGCCACAGCTTGTACGCGATCATCGTCAGCAGCGTGGAGAGCAGGACCCACAGCATCTGGTACCAGTAGAAGAACGGGATGCCGGCGAACGCCGGATCGGTCTTGGCGTACGAACCGACCCACAGCATCGCCACGAAGGGCGCGGCTAGGCAGAGCCCGATGACGACCCGTATGGGCGTCACCACCGGCCCTCTGTTCACTTCTGGGGCATCTGACATCTGACGGCTCCGTCCCCTCACTGATCACCTGAGAAACGCCCGGGCAATGTAGGTGACGGTGCAACGACAGCGGAAGACCCTGTCCGCATATCGGATGTGGAGGATTGGTGTGTACGCCGACGGGGCGCTCAGCAGCAGCGGAACCCCTGGCGTGGGTCTGCTTCCTGACGGTCCGTTCGCATCCGCTCGAAGTCGCGCCGGGAGGGCACTTCCGCGTCCGGGTGCTCATGCCGTACGTGGGTGACATAACGGTCGTATGCCGACTCGTCGGTCAACTCGCGCACGTACCAGCGCACGCTACTGAATACCTGCCGAAGACTGACTGCTCGCCTCAGCGACCGCACGGCGTTCCTCCTCCTTCTCCTCCTTGGTCGGGAACAGCCCCGCGGGAGCGGTGATCTTCGACTCGACGTACGGCGCCTCGCTGAGCGTGGACAGCGCCGGGCGGCGGACGTGCCGGACGCAGACGCGGGTGGCGTCGGCGATCACCACGACGATCAGGAGCGCGAGGACCGCTGTGAGGACGCCGTCCACCGTGGAGTTGGTGACCACGGTGTGCATGTCGTCCATGCTCTTCGCGGGCGGCAGGACCTCGCCGCGGTCGATGGCGTCCTGGAACACCTGGCGCTGCCTGAAGAAGCCGACCTTCGGGTCGCTGGAGAAGACCTTCTGCCAGCTGGCGGTCAGCGTCACCGTCGCGTCCCAGACGAGCGGAACCCCGGTGATCCAGGCCCACTTGAGGCGCCCCGACTTCACCAGCAGGGTCGTGCAGACGGCGAGGGCGACCGCCGCGAGCAGCTGGTTCGAGATGCCGAAGATCGGGAAGAGCTGGTTGATGCCGCCGAGCGGCTCGTGGACGCCCACCCACAGGAAGTAGCCCCAAAGGCCGCACACCACCGCGCTGGTGATGACCAGACCCGGCTTCCAGCTGATGTTCCTGAAGGGCCGGTAGACGTTGCCCAGCATGTCCTGGAGCATGAAGCGGCCCACACGGGTGCCGGCGTCCAGGGCGGTCAGGATGAACAGCGCCTCGAACATGATCGCGAAGTGATACCAGAAGGCACGCAGGCCACCGCCGGTGACCTCGGAGAAGATCTCCGAGACGCCGATGGCCAGGGTGGGTGCGCCTCCCGTGCGGGAGAGCAGGGTCGATTCCTCTACGTTCTCCGCCGCCCGGGCGAGCGCCTCCGGGGAGATCTGGTAGCCCCAACTGCCCACGACCTGGGAGGCGTTCTGCACCGTGTCGCCGATGACACCTGCGGGCGCGTTCATCGCGAAGTACAGGCCCGGGTCGATGATGCTCGCCGCCACCAGCGCCATCACGGCGACCGACGACTCCATCAGCATGGAGCCGTACCCGATCATCCGGACCTGCGTCTCCTTCTGGATCATCTTCGGCGTCGTACCCGACGAGATCAGCGCGTGGAAGCCGGACAGCGCGCCGCAGGCGATGGTGATGAAGACGAAGGGGAAGAGCGACCCCGCGAAGACCGGGCCGTCCCCACGCGAGGCGAAGTCCGTCACCGGGTCCATCTTCAGCGTCGGCAGGGCGATGACGACGCCGAGGGCGAGCAGGACGATCGTGCCGATCTTCATGAAGGTCGACAGGTAGTCGCGCGGCGCCAGCAGCATCCACACCGGCAGGATCGAGGCGATGAAGCCGTACGCCACCATCCAGACGACCAGCGTGGAGGGCGCGAGCGTGAAGGTGTCGGCCCATGACGACTCGGCCACCCAGCGGCCCGCGATCAGCGCGAACAGCAGCAGTGCGACGCCGATCAGCGAGACCTCGGCGACCCGGCCGGGACGCAGCACCCGCAGGTAGAAGCCCATCAGCAGGGCGATCGGAATCGTCATCGCGATGGAGAAGGTGCCCCACGGCGACTGTGCGAGGGCGTTGACGATCACCAGGGCCAGTACGCCGAGCAGGATGATCATGATGACGAAGGTGGCCAGCAGCGCGGCCGCGCCGCCGAACGGACCGATCTCCTCGCGCGCCATCTGACCGAGCGAACGCCCGTTGCGGCGGGTGGAGAAGAACAGCACCACCATGTCCTGGACCGCGCCCGCGAAGATGACGCCGACGATGATCCAGATGGTGCCGGGGAGATACCCCATCTGCGCCGCCAGGACCGGGCCGACGAGCGGTCCGGCGCCGGCGATCGCCGCGAAGTGGTGGCCGAGCAGGACTCGGCGGTCGGTGGGGTGGAAGTCGATGCCGTTGTTGAGGCGTTCGGCCGGGGTGGCCCTGGTCCGGTCGACCTTGAGGACCTTGTATGCGATGAACTTGGCGTAGAAGCGGTAGGCGATGGCGTACGAGCCGAGGGCGGCGGCGACCATCCAGGCGGCCGAGACCTCCTCGCCGCGGGACAGCGCCAGCACGGTCCAGCCGGCGGCACCGACCAGCGCGACCAGGGTCCAGATGACGATGGTTCGGGGATTCGCGGTACGCACCGGGTGGTCCTCCCGTCCATGCGGCGACGGGAGGAACGTAGAGCAGGTCGGTGAGACGCGCTACACCGCGTGCGGGAGTTGTTGTCCCTTCACGTGTTGGGCCTGCATGGGTGCGCCCTTCATGGGTGCGGCCTTCGCGTGTCGTCCCGTCACCTTCCCGGGCGGGCTCAGTCCTGAGGCCGCTTGAGCCTCGCCACGAACTTGTAGCGGTCCCCGCGGTAGACGGACCGCACCCACTCCACCGGCTGCCCGTCCCGGTCCAGCGAGTGCCGGGACAGCATCAGCATCGGCAGGCCCACGTCCGTGCCGAGCAGGCCGGCCTCGCGCGGGGTGGCCAGGGAGGTCTCGATCGTCTCCTCGGCCTCGGCGAGATGGACGTCGTAGACCTCGGCGAGCGCGGTGTAGAGGGAGGTGTACTTGACCAGGGACCTGCGCAGGGCCGGGAAGCGCTTCGCGCTCAGGTGGGTCGTCTCGATGGCCATCGGCTCGCCGTTCGCCATGCGCAGCCGCTCGATGCGCAGCACCCGGCCGCCGGCCGTGATGTCGAGCAGGTCGGCGAGGCGGTCGTCGGCGGTGATGTAGCCGATGTCCAGCAGCTGGGAGGTCGGTTCCAGGCCCTGGGCGCGCATGTCCTCCGTGTAGGAGGTGAGCTGCAGGGCCTGGGAGACCTTCGGCTTGGCGACGAAGGTGCCCTTGCCCTGGATGCGCTCCAGGCGTCCCTCGACGACCAGCTCCTGCAGGGCCTGGCGCACGGTCGTGCGGGACGTGTCGAACTCGGCGGCCAGCGTGCGCTCGGGCGGTACCGGGGTGCCGGGCGCCTGGGTCTCCGTCATGTCGAGAAGGTGCTTCTTCAGGCGGTAGTACTTGGGCACGCGGGCGGTACGGACGGTGGCGCCGTTCTCGTTCTCCGCACTGCTGACGTCGGTGCTCATGCTTCGCCTTCCCGGCTCCGGATGCGGGTCACATCGTGATCCCTTCTATATACCGTCGCCGCCGCTTTTGGTCTAGTCCACAGTGCCAAGTGGTCTAGCGGACGAGGGTACTCCGGCCCTGGTGTTTTCGCTGGCTTCTTACTTAAAGGTTCCTGCATATGTAGGTCCCATAACGGCTGGTCAAGGGCTATTCGGCCACCCTTGACACGCTTCATGGTCTGGTCCAAGCTCCCCGTACTGGTCTACACCATTGGTCCAGGTCCCGGCCCAACGCTCGCGCGGGGAGGCAGGGGGGTTTGTGGCATCCCTGAGGAGGGTGGCGTGAAGCGCAAGCTGATATCCGCGATCGGTGTCGCGGGCATGATGATCTCCCTGGCGGCGTGCGGGGGCGACAACGGCGACGGCGGGGACAAGGCAGGGGCCGACGGCTACGCCGGCGAGACGCTCACGGTCTGGGTGATGGACGGTTCCTCCCCGGACCAGTGGCAGAAGGACGTCCAGGCCGCCTTCGAGAAGAAGACCAAGGCCAAGGTCAAGTTCGAGATCCAGCAGTGGAACGGCATCCAGCAGAAGCTGACAACCGCCCTGTCGGAGGAGAACCCGCCGGACGTCTTCGAGATCGGCAACACCCAGACCCCGGCCTACGCCAAGACCGGCGGCCTCGCCGACCTCGCCGACCTCAAGTCCGAGATCGGCACCGACTGGGCCGAGTCCCTCAACGAGTCCTCCGTCTACGAGGGCAAGCAGTACGCCGCCCCGTGGTACTTCGCCAACCGCGTCGTCCTCTACAACAAGAAGGTGTGGGCCGACGCCGGCATCAAGGACACCCCCAAGACCCGCGACGAGTTCTACGCCGACCTCAAGCAGATCGGCGAGAAAACCGACGCCGAGCCCATCTACCTGCCGGGCCAGAACTGGTACCACTTCGTCGGCCTGACCATCGGTGAGGGCGCCGAGCTGGTGAAGAAGGACGGCGACAAGTACGTCTCCAACCTGGACGACCCGAAGGTCGCCGCCGCCATGGAGACGTACAAGAAGTTCCAGGCCCTGTCCAAGGCGCCCAAGGACAAGGACGAGGCGACCCCGCAGCAGGCCGAGGTGTTCGCCAAGGGCGACGTCGGCGCCTTCATCGGCATGGGCTGGGAGGCCGGTACGGCGATCGCGGCCAACAAGAAGATCGAGCAGGACATCGGCTACTTCACCATCCCGGGTGCCACGGCCGACAAGCCCGAGGGTGTCTTCCTCGGCGGCTCCAACCTCGCGGTCGCCGCGGGCAGCAAGAAGCAGGAGCTCGCCAAGGAGTTCCTGAAGATCGCGCTGTCCGACCAGTACGAGGGCGAGCTCGCCAAGCAGAACGGCGTCATCCCGAACAAGGAGGCGCTGCAGACCAACCTCAAGGGCAACGCCGTCGCCGAGGCCGCCGCGCCGGCCGCCGCGGGCGGTGGCACCACGCCGCTGATCCCGCAGTGGGCGGCCGTGGAGAACGCGCCCAACCCGGTCAAGACGTACATGACCGCCGTGCTGAACGGTAAGTCGCCGGCCGAGGCGGCCAAGCAGGTCGAGGACGAGTTCAACAAGCGTCTGGCCCAGCAGCAGTAGGGGCACCGGGTCGCGCCGGGGTGGGGGATGCGCGTGACGCCCCCCGCCCCGGCGACCGTACGCGGGTCCACGTCCGCAGGTCGAGACCCGCAGGTCAAGACCCGCAGGCCGAGTAGGCCGAGACACGCAGGCCGAGAAGAGAGATCGCGAGCATGACCGTGCAGACCGAACGGCCGCCTTCCGGCCCGGTGGACGCAGTCGGCAAGGCCGAGAGCGGTTCCGCCGGGCCGCCGCCCCGAGCCGCGTCCCGCCTCGGCGCGTTCACCCCGTACCTCCTGCTGCTGCCGGCCTGCGCGGCCACTGTGCTGCTGCTCGGCTGGCCGCTGGTCAAGGACGTCCTGCTGTCGTTCCAGAACCTCAACATGGCGCAGCTGATCCAGCACGTCACCGAGTGGAACGGCATCGACAACTACAAGGAGGTCCTCACCGGCGAGGACTTCTGGCGCGTCACCCTGCGCTCGATCCTGTTCACGGCGGTCAACGTCGCCCTGATCATGGTCGTGGGCACCCTGGTCGGCCTGCTGCTCGCCCGCCTCGGCAGGCGGATGCGGGTCATGCTGCTGATCGGGCTGGTGCTGGCCTGGGCGATGCCCGTGGTCGCCGCGAGCACCGTCTACCAGTGGCTGTTCGCACAGCGCTTCGGCGTCGTCAACTGGGTGCTGGACAAGCTGGGTTGGCACTCCATGGCCGACTACAGCTGGACCAGCAGCCAGATGTCGACGTTCTTCGTGGTCACGCTGCTGATCGTCTGGATGTCGATCCCGTTCGTCGCGATCAACCTCTACGCGGCCACGACCACCATCCCGGGCGAGCTCTACGAGGCCGCGGCGCTGGACGGCGCGGGCGCCTGGAAGAGCTTCACCACGGTGACGCTGCCGTACCTGCGCCCCTTCCTCTACGCCACGACCTTCCTGGAGATCATCTGGGTCTTCAAGGCGTTCGTGCAGGTCTTCACCATCAACGGCGGCGGCCCCGACCGGCTCACCGAGATCCTGCCCGTCTACGCCTACATCGAGGGCGTCGGCAACCAGCACTACGGCATGGGCGCGGCGATCGCCGTCCTGACCATCCTGATCCTGCTCGGCCTGACCGCGTACTACCTCAGGATCGTGCTCAAGCAAGAGGAGGACGAGCTGTGAAGCGCTCACTCTTCGGCCGCCTGTGGCCCAACGTCACGGCCGTCGTCCTGTTCATCGGCTTCGTCTTCCCCGTGTACTGGATGTTCTCCACGGCCTTCAAGCCGACCGGAGACATCATCTCGGCAAACCCGGTGTGGTTCCCGACCGACATCACCTTCGACCACTTCAAGCGGGCGACCGGCGTCGACCACTTCTGGACGTACGTCACCAACTCGCTGATCGTGACGCTCTGCGCGGTCGGCTTCGCCCTGGTCATCGCGCTCGCGGGCTCCTTCGCCCTCGCCCGGATGCGGTTCAAGGGGCGGCGCGGGTTCGTCATCGGCTTCATGATGGCCCAGATGGCGCCCTGGGAAGTCATGATCATCGCGATGTACATGATCGTGCGGGACGCCTCGATGCTGAACAGCCTCCTGCCGCTGACGGTCTTCTACATGATGATGATCCTGCCCTTCACCATCCTGACGCTGCGCGGCTTCGTCGCCGCGGTCCCCAGGGAGCTGGAGGAGGCCGCGATGGTCGACGGCTGCAGCCGTGCCCAGGCGTTCCGCAAGGTCATCCTGCCGCTCCTCGCGCCGGGCCTGATGTCCACGTCCCTGTTCGGCTTCATCACCGCATGGAATGAATTCCCGCTGGTCCTGGTGCTGAACAAGGAGGCGGAGGCGCAGACCCTGCCACTGTGGCTGTCCAGCTTCCAGACCGCCTTCGGCAACGACTGGGGCGCGACGATGGCGGCGTCCTCCCTCTTCGCCATCCCGATCCTGATCCTCTTCGTCTTCCTGCAGCGCAAGGCTGTCAGCGGCCTGACGGCCGGCGCCGTGAAGGGATAACGCCACCCGATGACGACATTCGCCAGCGGCACCACTGCGTCCAATCCGGAAAAGGACGGTCTGACGCGCGATGCCCTGACCGTCCTTCAGCCCGGCTTCACCGGCACCACCGCCCCCGACTGGCTGCTGCGCCGCCTCGGCGAGGGCCTCGCCTCCGTCGGCCTGTTCGGCCGCAACATCGCCTCGCCCGAGCAACTGGCAGCGCTCACCGCCCAGTTGCGCGCCGAGCGCGACGACGTGCTGGTCGCGATCGACGAGGAGGGGGGTGATGTGACGAGGCTGGAGGTGCGGACCGGTTCCAGCTTCCCCGGCAACCACGCCCTGGGCGCGGTGGACGACGTGGAGCTGACCAGGGACGTCGCCTTCGAGATGGGCCGCCGCCTGGCAGCCTGCGGAGTGAACCTCAACTGGGCCCCGTCGGCGGACGTGAACTCCAACCCCTCCAACCCGGTCATCGGCGTCCGTTCCTTCGGCGCCGACACCGCCCTGGTCGCCCGGCACACCGCGGCCTACGTCACCGGCCTGCAGTCGGCGGGCGTAGCGGCCTGTGCCAAGCACTTCCCGGGCCACGGCGACACGGCGGTCGACTCCCACCACTCGATGCCCCGCATCGACGCGGAGGCCTCGGTCCTGGCCGACCGGGAACTCTCCCCGTTCCGGGCGGCGATCGCCGCCGGCACGAGGGCGATGATGAGCGCGCACATCCTGGTCCCGGCCCTGGACCCCGACCACCCGGCCACCCTGTCCCGCCCCGTCCTGACCGACGTCCTGCGCGGCGAACTCGGCTACACCGGCCTGATCGTCACCGACGGCATGGAGATGCAGGCCATCGCCGCCACCTACGGCATCGAACGCGGCAGCGTCCTGGCCATCGCGGCCGGCGCCGACGCGATCTGCGTGGGCGGCGGCCTCGCCGACGACGAGACGGTACGACGTCTGCGCGACGCCCTGGTCGCCGCGGTCCGCGCCGGCGAGCTTCCCGAGGCACGGCTGGCGGAGGCGGCGGAACGCGTCCGGGAGCTGGCTCGCTGGACGACGACCGTCACCGGCGCCGAGGGTGAGGCGCGTCAGGACGTGGGCCTTGTCGCCGCCCGGCGTGCACTGAAGGTGACCGGCGCGCAGGGCTTCACCCCGCTCACCGAGGCGCCGTACGTCGCCGCCTTCACCCCGGTCGCGAACATCGCCGTCGGCGACGAGACCCCCTGGGGCGTCGCCGCCGAACTGGCCCGGCTGCTCCCCGGCACCGAGACCGGCGGCTACGCGGGGGAGGAGGCGGGGCGGGAGGCGCTGCAGGCAGCGGCCGGCCGCCGCATGGTGGCCGTGGTCCGCGACGAACACCGCCACCCCTGGATGACAACGGCCCTCGACACCCTGCTGCGATCCCGCCCGGACACGGTCGTCGTCGAAATGGGCGTCCCCCGGGCCGAACCCCGCGGCGCCCTGCACATCGCCACGTACGGCGCGGCCCGCGTGTGCGGGCTTGCGGCGGCGGAGGTCATCGCCGGGGTGTGAGGCCCCCGAGGCTGTTCCTCTCCGCGACCCTGCTCGATGGCCTGTGGTTGCAGCTCCACTCCTGAATGTAGTACTTCTTATACATGAGTGAGCAGGTGCACAACAGGTTGGCGATGGTGCGTGCCGAGCGCAAGGTGTCGCGCCAGAGCCTGGCCGAGGCAGTGGGAGCCCACTACCAGACCATCGGCTACATCGAGCGGGGGCAGTACAACCCGAGCCTCGACCTGGCCCTGAAGATCGCGAAGTTCTTCGGGCTGCCGGTCGAGGCGCTGTTCTCCCTCGATCCGTTCCGGCCGCTCACGGACGAGGTCTACGGGAGGAAACAGTCATGACCACGACGCGGCTGACGCGCTACGACCGGAGCATGCTGCGGTTGATGAACGACCCCCGAGGGCGCCCGCTGTACGCCACGACCACACGTCGCCGGCTGGTGGTCGCCGCGCATGTCGCACTCACCGTGGCCATCGGGTCGCTGACGGCGTACTTCTCGCTGTCGCCGGTGGAGCCGATGTGGGCCGTCATCGCCGCGGCGGTGCTGATGCTGCCCTGGATGGTGGCGACAGGCGTGATCAACGGGGCCACCCGGGGCCTGCTCGAACTGCGTGAACGCGCCCTCGACGAGCGGCAGTCGGCCGAACGCAGGCGGGTGCTCGCCCGCGCCCACCGCGCGATGACCAGCCTGCTGCTCGCGGCCGTGGCCGGCCTGCTGGCGGCGGGTGCGGCCGACGGCGACGCCCTCCGCGTCTACGCGGCACCCGTCCTCGCCGCGGTCCTCGCCGCCCACTGGCTGATGCCGCTGTGGGTGGCCGGCCTGACCGCACAGGACGAGCCGGCCGAGGACGAGGCGGCCGGCCTCTAGAACCGGCGAAGGCCCGGCGGGCATACGGCGGGTCCCCTGGTCGCGGGACCCGCCGCACGCATGCCTGTCGTGTGCGGCGCCCTAAATCCCCTGCCACTCCGGCTTGTTGGCGTACGTGTGCCGGAAGTAGTCGGCCAGCTTCAGCTTGGACGCGGCGGCATCGTCGACGACGACCGTGGCGTGCGGGTGCAGTTGCAGTGCCGAGGCCGGGCAGACGGCCGCGATCGGTCCCTCGACGGTCGCGGCGACCGCGTCCGCCTTGCCCTCACCGGTGGCGAGCAGCACCAGATGCCGCGCCTCCAGGATCGTCCCGATCCCCTGGGTGATGACGTGGTGCGGCACCTGCTCGATGTCCCCGTCGAAGAACCGTGCGTTGTCGACCCGGGTCTGCTCGGTCAGCGTCTTGATCCGGGTCCTCGACGCGAGCGAGGAGCACGGCTCGTTGAACCCGATGTGCCCATCGGTCCCGATCCCGAGCAACTGCAGGTCCACGCCCCCGGCTTCGGCCAGCGCCGCGTCATACGCCTCGCACGCCCCGGGCACGTCGTCGGCCGTGCCGTCCGGCCCCATGAACGCTTCCATCCCGATCCCGAGCGGCTCCAGCACCTCGCGACGCAGCACCGAGCGGTACGACTCCGGGTGCTCCGCGGGCAGCCCCACATACTCGTCGAGCTGTGCGATCCGCGCCCGCGAGGCGTCGACGGCGCCGGAGCGCACCTTGGCCGCGAGTGCCGCGTAGATGGGCAGTGGCGTCGAGCCGGTGGCCACGCCGAGCAGGGCGTCGGGCTTGCGCCGCAGTAGCTGGGCCATGGCCTCGGCTATCAGCTCGCCACCCGCCTTGGCGTCCGGAACGATGACAACTTCCACGCTGGGCCTGCCGATCTGAAGTAGGACTAGAAGGGCACCCCGTAGGGGCATGTGGTTTAGACCAATCTAACAGAGCGAGGCTACGCGGCCCAGGTGAACGCCAGCCTCGTGGACATTTCGGCGGACCGTCGGGCAGGCGTCATCGCCCGTGGGGGAGTGGAATGGAGACTGTCTGCCGGAAGCGGCAGGCGCCATGCCCGGCAGTGGGCGCGAGACCAGGGAGGGTCCCATGACCACCACGACCCCGTACCCTCCCGACCCGCACGCCCCTCACAACGACCTCCCCGGCCGGGTCATGGCCCGCGAGATGGCCGAACAGCCCGCCGTGCTGCGCCGGATCCTGTCCCAGGGCGCCCCCGCCATCCACCGCGTCGCCCAGGAGATCGCCGGCCGCGCACCCCGCTTCGTCCTGCTCACCGCCCGCGGCACCTCCGACAATGCCGCGCTCTATGCCAAGTACCTCCTGGAGATCCGCCTCGGCCTGCCCTGCGGCCTGACCTCCATGTCGACCACCACCGCCTACGGCGCCCGTCCCGACCTCACCGATGTCCTGGTCATCACCGTCAGCCAGTCCGGTGGCTCCCCGGACATCGTCGCCTCGACCCGGGCCGCCCGTGAGGCCGGCGCGATCACGCTCGCGGTGACCAACAACCCCGACTCCCCGCTGGCCGCCGTCTCCGAGTACCACCTCGACATCATGGCCGGACCGGAGAGGGCCCTGCCCGCGACCAAGACCTACACGGCCTCCCTTCTCGCCCTGTACCTCTTCGTCGAAGGTCTGCGCGGCGGTGACGGCACCCCCGCCATGCCGCTGCCCGAACTCGCCGAGCAACTGCTCACCCGGCAGGACGAGGTGCGCGCCCTCGCCGCCCGCTATCGCTTCGCCGAACGCATGGTGATCACCTCCCGCGGCTATGGCTACCCCACGGCCAAGGAAGCCGCCCTCAAGCTGATGGAGACCAGCTACATCCCGGCCCTCGCCTACTCCGGCGCCGACCTGCTGCACGGCCCGCTCGCCATGGTCGACAACGTCTCCCCGGTCATCGCGGTCGTCACCGACGGCAAGGGCGGCGAGGTCCTCCAGCCCGTCCTCGACCGGCTCCGCGGCCGCGGAGCCGACCTGGTCGTCATCGGTGCCCGGCACCAGGTCGAGCAGGCCTCGGCCGGTTTCGTGCTGCCCACCGAGGGCGTCGCCGAGGAGCTCCAGCCGATCCTGGAGATCCTCCCGCTCCAGCTCCTGGCCTACGAGGTCACCATCGCCCGAGGCCAGGACCCGGACGCGCCGCGGGCGCTGGCGAAGGTGACGGAGACGCGGTGACCAGCGCCCGTTATCTGGATCATGCCGGCCTCGCGGGGACCGAACGACAGGCCCTAGTGCAGGCTCAGCAGTGAGCCCCCGGTCGCATCGACATGCTGCCCCGTGACCCAGCGGGAGTCGGGCGACGCCAGGAAGGCCACCACGTCGGCCACGTCGGACGACGTACCGACGCGTTTGAAGACCGAGACGGCCTCGGCGTGCGCGCGTATGCCGGGGTCGGAGAGTGCGGCGCTCGTCAGGTCCGTGTCGACGAAGCCGGGCCCGACGGAGTTGGCGGTGATGCCGCGCGGCGCCAACTCGGCTGCGAGTGAGCGGGTCAGGGTGGTGACCGCGCCCTTGGCCATGTGGGTGGCGGCTATCGGGGCGATGGCGTAGTCCGTGGCGGCCGTGACATTGATGATCCGGCCGTGGTCGCGCAGGCGTACGAGGCCGTGCTTGACGATGAAGAACGGTGCCTTCGCGTTGACCGCCTGTGTCCGGTCGTACGCCTCCTCGTCCGTCTCGCCGATGGTGGCGAAGGTCGCCATGCCCGCGTTGTTCACCAGGATGTCCACGCCCTGCGCCTGCCGGTCGAATGCCTCCCAGAGAGTCTCGGCGTCACCGGGCACGCCCAGTTCGGCGCGGATCGCGAACGCGCTGCCGCCCGCGGTCTCGATCGCGGTGACCGTCTCCTTCGCCGCCGCCTCGTTACTGCCGTAGTGCACGGCGACCCGCGCCCCGTCCCGTGCCAGCCGCTCCGCGATCGCTCGTCCGATCCCCCTGCTCGCCCCCGTGACCAGTGCCGTCCTGCCCGCAAGCACGCCCATGCCGAAGCCCCCTCACATTTCCCTAGCGGTCGCTACAGAAAGAACGTACAACATCCCGCCGACGTTTCTCTAGCGCTCGCTATAAAATGCACTCCATGGTGAGCAGCGAATGGTGAGCAGCGAGGTGACGACAAAGACGGGGGCGGGAGCGCGTCCCGCGGTGAAGACGCGCGGTCGGCCCCGTTCCTTCGACCGTGAAACCGCCCTGGAGAAGGCGATCCTGGCCTTCTGGGAGCGCGGCTACGAGGCGACGTCCGTCTCCGACCTCACCCGCGCCATGGATATCGGCGCCCCGAGTCTGTACGCCGCCTTCGGTGACAAGCGCTCGCTCTTCGAAGAGGTCGTCCGCGTCTACACCTCGCGCTACGCCTCGTTCGCGGACCGTGCCCTCGCCGAGGAGCCCACCTCGCGGGCGGCGGTCGAGCGGACCCTGCGAGAGGCGGCCGGCGTCTACACGGATCCCGTCCATCCGCAGGGCTGCCTCATCGCCCACGCGGCCATCAACTGCACGACCCCGGAGGTCGCCGACTCCCTGCGTGACCGGCGCAACGCCACCATCGCCGCGATCCGAAGCCGCATCGAAGCGGACATCGCCACCGGCACCCTCACCCCGGACGTCAACGCCCCCGCCCTCGCCCGGTACGCCGGCGCGATGATCCAGGGCATGTCACAACAGGCGCGCGACGGGGCGAGCCGGGAGGAACTGGAGGCACTTGCGGAAATTGCCATGGCCAACTGGCCTCGCACATGAACCCACACGGGTTAGGCTGCGTGGTGGATGACAGGGCCGTCCCACTGCTTCTCCAGCTGGTTCGGAGCCCGCGAAGAAGCGCCAACAGCAAACACGCTCCAACGCATGGACACACCAGAGTGGTCTAGTCCACAATGCGAAGGAGTGCGTAGTACGAGAACGCACCGACTTCCGTCTTCCCCGCACAGGAAGGCGGACCGAGGAACCGGAGCTCTCTGCCCTGACTGCCCCGGCTCCTCATCCTTCGGCCGACCGGGACCGCACACCCCACGGCCGATATTGCTCCGGGCTGCGGTGCCGGGAGGGCTGAGGGTCCCTCTCAGGCGCCGCGGCCCGCGGGTGTTTCCGGGGCCTGATCGCCGCCCGTAGCGGCTGGTTTCCGGCCATGTCCGTACCGCCAGGTACGCTCGGCCACGTGCCCTCCATGAACGAACTCGTACGCCAGCACACGGCCCTCGACGACTCCGACCTCGAGTGGCTCCACCTGCTGGTCTCGGAGTGGCAGCTGCTCTCCGACCTCTCCTTCGCCGACCTCGTCCTGTGGGTCCCCACCCACGACGGCACCCGCTATGTCTCCGTCGCGCAGATGCGGCCCAACACCGGCCCCACCTCGTACCAGGACGACATGGTCGGCCACCTCGTGCCGCGCGGCCGCCGCCCGATGCTGGACGCCGCGCTCGACGAGGGCCGGATCGTGCGGGAGGGCGACCCCGAGTGGCGCGAGGAGGTCCCGGTCCGCGTCGAGTCGATTCCCGTACGACGTGAGGGGCGCGTCCTCGGTGTCATCGCGCGCAACACCAACCTGCTGACCGTCCGCACCCCGAGCCGTCTGGAGCTGACGTACCTCCAGAGCGCCTCGGACCTCGCGCAGATGATCGCGGCCGGATCGTTCCCGTTCGCCAATCAGCAGGTCGACATGGACGCCTCGCCCCGCGTCGGCGACGGCCTGATCCGGGTCGATGCCGACGGCATCGTCCAGTACGCCTCCCCGAACGCACTGTCCGCCTACCACCGCCTCGGCCTCGCCGCCGACCTCGTCGGCCATCACCTGGGCAAGACCACCGCCGAACTCGCCCCGACGCAGGGACCGGTGGACGAGGCGCTCGCCAAGGTTGCCAGCGGCTGGGCACCGCGCGAGTTCGAGATCGAGTCCGGCGACGGTGTGATCCAGTTCCGTTCGATCCCGCTCAAACCCAAGGGCACGCGCATCGGTTCGCTGGTGCTGCTCCGGGACGTCACCGAACTGCGCCGCCGCGAGCGCGAGTTGATCACCAAGGACGCGACGATCCGGGAGATCCACCACCGCGTCAAGAACAACCTCCAGACGGTGGCCGCCCTGCTGCGCCTCCAGGCCCGCCGCATCGAGTCCGACCGCGGCCGTGAGGCCCTCGAAGAGGCGGTACGGCGGGTCGGGTCGATCGCGATCGTGCACGAGACGCTCTCCCAGAACCTCGACGAGCGCGTGGAGTTCGACGACATCGCCGACCGGGTGCTGGCGATGGTCGCCGAGATCTCGCCCGGCAAGGTCACCGGCCGGCGCACCGGCCGCTTCGGCATCCTGGACGCCGAGGTCGCCACCCCGCTGTCGATGGTCCTGACCGAGATCCTCCAGAACGCGCTGGAGCACGGCTTCCGCGAGGGCGACACCGGCACGGTCGAGGTCTCGGCCGTCCGCGGCGGTACGACGAAGCAGCTCCGGCTTCTGGTCACCGTCCAGGACGACGGAGTGGGCCTCCCCGAGGGCTTCGACCCGCACACCGCGGGCAACCTCGGCCTGCAGATCGTACGGACGCTGGTGGAGGGCGAGTTGGGCGGCACCTTCGACATGGTCCCGGCACCGGAGCGGGGGACCAGGGTGATCCTGGACATCCCGGTGCGGGCGCACAAGTAGCGGCGGACAGCGACCCAAGCAGGCGCGGGCGCACAAGTGGCGGCGGACAGCGACCCAAGCAGGCGCGGGCGCACAAGTGGCGGCGGACAGCGACCCAAGCAGGTGCGGGCGCACAAGTAGGGGCGGGCAGCGACCCAAGCAGGTGCGGGCGCACAAGTAGCGGCGCAGCGACCCAGGCAGGCGTGGACAGCAAAGAGCCCTGGACCATCTGGTCCAGGGCTAGTGCTCGTTGCTGCTCTGCAATCGCTAAGCAGGGGTACTGCGCGCTGCGGCTCGGGGGCGGGAGATGCGTACTCGCTGTACGCGCCGCCAAGCTCAGGCTGTTTGCGGGGCGGGTGTTGTCAGGCGGAGGCCTGACGGGCCCGGTTGCGGGCGGCACGGCGCTTCATGGCGCGACGCTCGTCCTCGCTGAGACCACCCCAGACGCCGGAGTCCTGGCCGGACTCGAGCGCCCACTGCAGACACTGATCCATAACGGGGCAGCGACGGCAGACGGCCTTGGCTTCCTCGATCTGCAGCAGCGCAGGACCGGTGTTGCCGATGGGGAAGAAGAGCTCGGGGTCTTCCTCGCGGCAAACGGCGTTGTGACGCCAGTCCATGGCTGCTACCTCTCCTTGGTATTACGTGCTGGTTGCTTGTGAATGTGAACGCTTTCACGAATCCCTCAACAAGTGAAGGGCCGACCGCCAGGTTCCCTGGCGAGGTCCTGTGATTTGAAGAGGGGTTCCGGTGATCAGTGGAGGCTGGTCTTGCGGGCCGTCCCGATCGCCACGTAGAGACTCGCAAACCTCAGCGACGGATACAACCCCTTCCGGAAAGTTTTTTTTGATTCCTCGGTGTCGACTAGGTCACAGCCGTACTTCCATGGGGTGGATCCTGGCCTAAACGTTCGAGTGAAAGGACTTTAGCCCGTTCCGCTCACACAATCACACGCAGTGCACGGCGTACGCCTGTGAACGTCACGCTCGTGCGCAGCCCCAGGTGGTCGCCGTCCATCTGAAGGGGCAACGGGACCTTCGAATGCAAGGTGAACTGGTCCAAGTCGTGCAGCGTGACCGCATGTCTGCCATGGGCTCCGCGCTCGGGGGACGAAGTGAGCAACTGGGTTGCATACCGGGCAACCGCGACCGTGGACATACGGCTGAGACCGAGTACGTCGAGGCCGGTATCGAACGAGGCCTTAGGCGCCGCGTACACTGGGCGATTACCCAGATACGTCCACGGAGCGGTGTTGCAGACTATGGACAGCACCAAATCGGTCACCGGGTCCTGGCCCGGCCGCTCCAGCGTGATAGTGCCGTGCCGGCGGTTGGGCTCCTGCAGGAACTGGCGTATCACCTGGCGCAGGTAAAGAGCGTGCGTGGATTTCTTGCCCCGCTCGCGCTGCTGCTCGACCCGGCCGACGACGCCGGCGTCGAAGCCGAGGCCCGCACAGAAGGTGAACCATCTTCCGGGTACGGCTTCGTCCTCCGTGCCCGGAGTGCCGGCCGCTATGCCCATTCCGACCGTGCGTTCGCTGCCTTCGCGCAGGGCGTCGAGCAGGGCGCCGGTCGCCTCCACGGCGTCGTTGGGCAGGCCGAGGGCGCGGGCGAAGACATTGGTGGAGCCGCCGGGGACCACGGCGAGGCGAGGGAGGCGGTCCGGGTCGGGGCCGTTGTGCAACAGTCCGTTGACGACCTCGTTCACCGTGCCGTCGCCGCCGAGCGCGACCACCAGGTCGACGTCGTCGCTGTCCGCCGCCTGCCGGCCCAGGTCACGCGCGTGGCCGCGGTACTCGGTGGTCACCGCCTCCAGCTTCATCTCGCTGGCGAGCGCGTGGATCAGGACATCGCGCGTACGTGCGCTTGTGGTGGTTGCTGCCGGATTGACCACGAGAAGTGCACGCATGACTGGCAGCGTACCTACTGGGGGGTACCCGGGCACAGGTCGAGGTGGGGATCTAGTAAGAGATGAGGGGTGAGTCTCGACACGAGGTGACTGCCGTCGGCTTGACTGTGCGTTTGTGTGCTGCCGGTTCCTGGGTGGGCGGCGTTGCTGCAAGGCGTGCTGGGGCTGCCGCCCCTAGGCCCCCGCTTCGGCCCTTAAGGTGCCTTGTCCTCAAACGCCGGACGGGCTGGTTGGTGTCAGCCGACGTCGGGCAGGAGGCTCCCTCTCCGGCGGCCATATCGCGGAGGGCTACCCTTCAAGGGTGACCAAGCAGCAGACCCCCACCACCCCGGAAACCGCCGGTCCGCGTCCGCGGCGGCTGACGTATGCGGCGGCACTGACCGCGCTGGAAGGGCTGGCGCTGGCCGTCGGGGGTGTCTGGGTGCTGGTGCTCGGGCTCGCCGGGGATCCGGACGATCGGCAGCAGGCCGTCACCCTCGGCGTGACCCTGGCCGTCCTCGCCCTGCTGCCGTTGCTCGCCGCGCGAGGGCTGTTCGCTCAGCGCAGCTGGAGCCGGGGGCCGTCCGTCATTACGCAGATCATGGCGCTGCCGGTGGCCTACAGCCTGCTGCAGGCCGACAGCATCGCGATCCCCGCAGGCATCGCGATCGCGGCGGTCGCGATCGCCACGCTCGTGCTCCTGATCAACCCGGCGACCACCCAGGCCCTCGGCATCCGGGGACCCGGCAACGCACCGGATCAGAAGTAGCCGCCGGCGGCTCTCAGGCAGCCGTCACTCCTCCACCAGCAGCTTCTCCCGCAGCTGCGCCAGCGTGCGGGCCAGCAGGCGGGACACGTGCATCTGAGAGATGCCGACCTCCTGCGCGATCTGCGACTGGGTCATGTTGCCGAAGAAGCGCAGCAGCAGGATCCGCTTCTCGCGCGGCGGGAGATCCTCGAGCAGCGGCTTCAGCGACTCGCGGTACTCGACACCCTCCAGCGCCTCGTCCTCCGCGCCGAGGGTGTCCGCGACCGCAGGGGACTCGTCGTCCGTGTCGGGGACGTCCAGGGACAGCGTGGAGTACGCGTTGGCGGACTCCAGGCCCTCCAGGACCTCCTCCTCCGAGATCGCCAGCTTCTCGGCGAGCTCGTGGACGGTCGGGGAGCGCCCGTGCTGCTGGGACAGCTCGGCCGTGGCCGTCGTCAGGGCGAGACGCAGCTCCTGGAGGCGCCGCGGCACCCGCACCGCCCAGCCCTTGTCGCGGAAGTGCCGCTTGATCTCGCCGACGACCGTCGGGGTCGCGTACGTCGAGAACTCGACGCCACGCTCCGGGTCGAACCGGTCGACCGACTTGATCAGACCGATGGTGGCGACCTGGGTGAGGTCGTCGAGCGGCTCGCCGCGATTGCGGAAGCGGCGCGCGAGGTGCTCGACGAGCGGCAGGTGCATGCGGACCAGCCGGTTGCGCAGGTCCGCGTACTCCGGGCTGCCGTCCTGCAGCTTGCGCAGCTCGACGAACATGGCGCGCGCCCCGCTGCGGTCCTGAGGGTCGTGCTGCGTGGCCTGCACGCTGTGCGCGCTCATCGCCTCGTCCTCGGCGTTTCGCTGGTGCTCGCTCATCGTCCCGCCCGTTGCCCTCTCCCGAGCCCTCGCCCCCGCTCGGACTGGGGAGACCCCGATCCGCCCGCCCGGTGGCGCGCCCTGCACGGCGCCTTCGTCATCCCGTCCGTCGGCCAGGAAGCCGGTCTCCGCGGAGTTGTCCTCCGGGTGCGGCCGGGCCTGCTCGGGGATGCCGTCGATGCCGTCCGCCATACGCCGGGAACCGCTCGGACCGCTCGGGCCCGCTCCCGGGCTCTCGGCTCCGTCCGAGCAGGGGGCAGCGCCGTCCGGCAGCTCCCGTGTGCCGCGCTCTTCGTCCCGCACCGGCCCGTCCCCGTTCCTCACGCCGGCCCGGGTCCCGCGCCGCGCTGTTTGTAGAGGCTGATCGAAACGGTTTTGTCCTCGTCCACGGCGGAAGAGACCTTGCCCGCCAGAGCCGACAGGACGGTCCAGGCGAAGGTGTCCCTGGAGGGAGCGTGGCCGTCCGTTGTCGGGGCCGAGACGGTGACCTCGAGCGAGTCGTCGACGAGGCGGAAGACACAGCTGAGCACCGAGCCGGGCACGGCCTGCTGGAGCAGGATCGCGCAGGCCTCGTCCACCGCGATGCGCAGGTCCTCGATCTCGTCGAGGGTGAAGTCCAAACGGGCCGCGAGGCCGGCAGTCGCCGTACGCAGCACCGACAGGTAGGCACCCGCAGCCGGCAGCCGGACTTCCACGAAGTCCTGGGTCGCGGGCTCGCCTGCGATCTGGGACACCCTCACCTCCAAGGTGGTACAAGCTTCTCGGGGCCGAGGGTCGCCCCCCGGGGTAACGCGATCTGTGGTTCAGCGGTGACGCTATCGCGCTCTGAACTTTCCTGTCCCCAGGACCCCAACCCCATGCTGTCACTCATAGTAAACACACGGATACGCTCCGTGGCTAGGGGGTCTGCGGGCCCAATTGGGAAGAGCGCGCGCCGGTTTGACGTACCCAGGCGTCAGACGGTCGAACCGTCCGGATCCTCGGTTGTCCAGCGTACGTCCCCGTCACACGAGTACGTGGTCGACGAAGCACCAGCGCCAGAGTTCGCCGGGCTCGAAGGTCCGCATGATCGGATGGCCGGACTCCTTGTGGTGTTCCGTGGCGTGCCGGCCCGGCGAGGAGTCGCAGCAGCCGACGTGACCGCAGGTGAGGCAGAGCCGCAGCTGTACCGGGTGCCAGCCCTCCGCCAGACACTTGGGACATGTCTCGTTGAGCGGAACGGGTTCCGGGTGCGGCAGCGCGTCGGCGTGCGTGCACTGTTTCATGATTGCCAGGTTACGACGGCCACGCGCACGACGGCGCGGAAAATCGAGGGCGGGCCGCGACGACGATGCACGAGGGCGAGGGTGGGCGAGGCGTATGGATGTGATGCCGCTGCTGTTGCTGGTGGCCGGGAGTGCCGCTGTCGCCGCGGCCGCTCGGCGGGCGCCCGTGCCGGCGCCGCTGCTGCTGGTCGCCGTCGGCCTCCTCGTGTCGTACCTGCCGGGTGTGCCCGAGTACACCCTCGACCCGCACATCGTCCTGCCGCTGGTGCTGCCCCCGCTGCTGCACAGCGCGGCGACGGACAGTTCGTATCTCGATCTGCGGGCTCAGCTGCGGCCCGTGATGCTGCTGTCCGTCGGGTACGTGCTGTTCGCGACCTTCGCCGTGGGCTGGATCGCGTATCTGGTCGTGCCGGGTCTTCCGCTGACCGCGGCGCTGGTGCTGGGCGCGGTGGTGGCGCCGCCGGACGCGGTCGCCGCGACGGCGGTCGCGCGCCGGGTGGGGCTGCCCTCCCGGATCACGACGATCCTGCAGGGCGAGTCCCTGGTGAACGACGCCACCGCGATCACCGCCTACCGCGTGGCGCTCGCGGCCGCCGTCGGTGAGGGCGCCAGCTGGGCCGGCGGCATAGGCGAGTTCCTGCTCGCGGCGTTCGGCGGCATCGGCGTGGGCCTGGTGCTGATGGTGCCGATCCACTGGCTGCGCACGCACGTGAAGGAGGTGCTGCTGCAGAACACCCTCTCGCTGCTGATCCCGTTCGTCGCGTACGCCGCCGCCGAGCAGGTGCACGCCTCCGGAGTGCTGGCGGTCGTGGTCGTGGCGCTGTACCTGGGACACCGCGCGTGGGAGGTCGACTTCGCCACCCGGCTCCAGGAGGAGGCCGTGTGGAAAATGGTCGCGTTCGTACTGGAGTCGGCGGTGTTCGCCCTGATCGGACTGCAACTGCCGGTGGTGCTCAAGGGGCTTGGCGAGTACGAGGGCAGCCGCGCCGCCTGGTACGCGTTCGCCGTCTTCGCGGTGGTCGTCGCCTCGCGCTTCGTGTGGGTCTACCCGGCGACCTTCCTGCCGCGCATGCTGTCGGCGCGGATCCGAAAACGCGAGCAGAACCCGACCTGGAAGGGCGCGTTCGTCATCTCCTGGGCCGGCATGCGAGGCGTGGTGTCCCTGGCCATCGCCTTCTCGATCCCGCTCACGGTGCACGGCGGCGAGCCGTTCCCCGAGCGCAACCTCATCCTCTTCCTGACCTTCACGACGGTCATCGGCACGCTGGTCGTCCAGGGCGTGACCCTGCCGCCGCTGATCCGCCTGCTGAAACTCCCCGGCCGTGACATCCGGGCCGAGACCCTCGCCGAGGCCAACGCCCAGGCGCAGGCCTCCCGCGCCGCCGAACGGCGTCTGGAGGAACTCCTCTCCGACGACCGCAACGCCCTCCCCGAGGCCCTCGCCGACCGCCTGCGAGCCGTCCTGGAACGCCGCCGCAACTCCGTCTGGGAACGCCTCGGCCAGGCCAACCCCATCACCGGCGAGTCCGTCGACGACACCTACCGCCGTCTGTCCCGAGAGGTGATCGGCACCGAACGAGCGGTGTTCGTGAAACTACGGGACGGCCGCTTCATCGACGACGAGATGCTGCGGACACTGCTGCGCAGGCTGGACCTGGAGGAGGCGGCGGCCTATCGCGAGGCGGGCTGAGCTTCGAACGGAGCCCCGGTGACAACGGCGGCGACAGTCGCCCCACGCGCAAAAGCGCCCTCCTCCGCCAACACCACAAGCCCGTACAACAACTTGGCGACATAGAGACGCTCGACAGCCACCCCGTGCCGCTCCTCGAAATCCTCGGCAAAGGCATCGAGCTCAGCAGTGGTACGGCCATACCCCCCGAAGTGAAACCGCTCATCGAGCCACCAGTCACCCCGCGGCCCCCCGAACGCCTCCGCCTGAAGCCCCCGTACCTCATCACCCAGAAAGCCACCCTTGAGTACGGGCACACCCAAGGCCCGCTGCTCAGGCCCCAGCCCGGCGGCCAGCCCTGCCAGCGTCCCGCCCGTCCCGCAGGCCACGGCGACCACATCCGCCTGCCCCCGCAACTCCTCCCCGAGCGCCCGGCACCCCCGTACGGCGAGGGCATTGCTCCCGCCCTCCGGCACGACGTACGCCGCCTGCGCACCCGCCGCACGCAGAACGGACGCCAGCGTCTCCGGCTCGGCCTTGCGTCGATAAGTCGCCCTGTCGATGAAATGCAGCCGCATACCGTCGCTCACGCACCGCTCCAGCGACGGATTGAGGCGCCGCTCAGCAAGCTCCTGGCCGCGCACCACACCAACCGTGCCGATCCCGAGGAGGCGCCCAGCGGCAGCGGTGGCACGCAGATGGTTGGAGTAGGCACCCCCGAACGTGACGACGGGACGCCCGCCCGCCGCCATCAGATTCGGTACGAGCTTGCGCCACTTGTTGCCGACCAGCTCCGGATGGATGAGATCGTCCCGCTTGAGGATCAGCCGAACACCGACCCGTCCGAACCGCGAGTCCACAACCTCCTGCACCGGCGAGGGGAGCCGGGGCTGCAGATCGGTCAGGTCAGGGCGCTTCACCAGTCCATTGTCGCCTGTCGCCCGCTCGCTGCCCCGGCAGCGGGCGCACCCCACTCACCGGCACGGGCCGCACCGCAGGCATCCCGCCCTAGGACAACCGCTCCCGGATCCGCGCCCGCATCGAAGCCATGGTGAACCCCCGGGGATCCACCTTGCCGGGCTGCCACTCCAGATGTCCGATCACCGACCGCTCCGTCCACCCGTGATGACGGCACACGGCCGCCGACACCCGCTCGATCGCCTCCAGCTGAGCCGCCGGCCAGGGATCCTGTCCATCACCCAGGTTCTCGCACTCGAAGCCGTAGAAGTGCCGGTTGCCATCGGTGTTGGCCTCGTTGTCGGCGGGCAGCGCGGTCTCGGCGATGACCGCACGCAGGACGTCGTCGTCGCCGAGCCCGGCATGGTTGGCACGGCCGTAGCCGACCAGATGCACTCGTCCGTCCTTGGTGATGACGCCGTGGCACAGCGGCCCGGGCAGACCCTCGTAGCCCTTGCGGCAGAGCTCCACCGTGTGCGCGCTGCCCTTGGTCACCGTGTGGTGGATCATCACGCCGTGGACGGGACCCCACGGCCCCACGTGGTTGCGGTTGTGGTGCTCCCAGTCGCCGACCTCGACGACAGTCGCACCCTCCGCCCGGAGTCTCTCCAGGAATCTGCTCGCGGACATGGGTGAGGCCATGACCGCCCCCTTCGCGCCGTGCGCCGACCGCCCACCGCGGCCGGCTCGTATCGGTGCTTTACCGAAAACGGCCTCACGGGACTCCTCGAATCGCACGGTGTACGAGTCGTTTTGGCCAACCGCAGGGACGGCACCAGTGGACAAGGTCCCTCTATTTGCCCAGCGGACCGTGATCCATTCCCGCTCTTTCGGGTAATAGCACCGGCACCCTCAGTGATGGAAGGCTCGGTCGCGGAGATCGCGATACGTGGCGCCAGACAGGCGCCGGTGCACGACCGGGAGGGCAATTCCTTATGTCGGTAGGCGAAGAGGTCCGCACTGAGCAGGGCAAGCCGCAGCAGAGTCTCGGCACGGCGGCCGCGCGGAACCTGGCCACCACGACCAAGTCCGCACCTCAGATGCAGGAGATCAGCTCCCGCTGGCTGCTGCGCATGCTGCCGTGGGTGAACGTGCAGGGCGGCACGTACCGTGTGAACCGCCGTCTGACCTACGCCGTCGGGGACGGCCGTGTCACGTTCGTGAAGACCGGGGACCGCGTCGAGGTCATCCCTGCCGAACTGCGCGAACTGCCGGCCTTGCGGTCGTACGAGGACGAGGACGTGCTGGCCGAGCTCGCCCAGCGTTGCCAGCAGCGCGAGTTCACGGCGGGGTCCGTGATCGCCTCGTTCGGCAGCCAGACAGACGAGGTGTTCCTGCTGGCGCACGGCAGGGTGGAGAAGCTCGGCACCGGTCCCTACGGGGAGGACGAGTCCCTCGGCGTCCTCGCCGACGGCGCCTACCTCGGCGACCAGGCGCTGCTCGACTCCGACGCCATCTGGGAGTACACGGTCCGTGCCGCCACCGCGTGCACGGTGCTCGTCCTGCCCCGCCAGGATGTCGAGCAGGTCGCGGAGCGTGCGGAGTCGCTCAGCCAACACCTCGAGCAGCTGCGGTCGATCCCCGCGCAGCGCACCAACAAGTACGGCGAGAAGGAGGTCGACCTCGCGGCCGGCCACAGCGGTGAGCCGGACATCCCGCACACCTTCGTCGACTACGAGGCCCGGCCCCGTGAGTACGAACTGAGCATCGCCCAGACCGTGCTGCGCATCCACTCGCGCGTGGCCGACCTCTACAACCAGCCGATGAACCAGACGGAGCAGCAGCTGCGCCTGACGGTGGAGGCCCTGAAGGAGCGGCAGGAGCACGAGCTCATCAACAACCGCGAGTTCGGGCTGCTCAACAACTGCGAGTACGACCAGCGGCTCCAGCCCCACGACGGCGTGCCCAGCCCCGACGACATGGACGAGCTGCTGTGCCGGCGGCGCGGCACCAAGCTGTTCCTCGCCCACCCGCGCGCGATCTCCGCGTTCGGTCGTGAGCTGAACAAGCGCGGCCTGGTCCCCGAGACCATCGAGATGGCCGGCAACCGCATCCCCACCTGGCGCGGCGTGCCGATCTTCCCGTGCAACAAGATCCCGGTCTCCGACGCCCGTACGACCTCGATCATCGCCATGCGTACGGGCGAGGGGGAGCAGGGCGTCATCGGTCTGCAGCAGGCGGGCATCCCGGACGAGATCGAGCCGAGCCTGTCCTGCCGGTTCATGGGCATCAACGAACAGGCCATCATCAAGTACCTGGTGACGGCCTACTACTCGGCAGCGGTCCTGGTGCCGGACGCCCTCGGTGTGCTGGAGAACGTCGAGATCGGGCGCTGGCGGTGACCTTCGCCGCCACTACGCCGTGTCTCGCGCTCCCCGTATGGGTAGACCCTCGGCGTAGGCGCCCAGCCGTAGCGGAAGGGCCACCGTCCGCCGACTCTCCGAGGCGATGCCATGGGTGAGTTCATGACGGAGACGCAGCCACGCCCCGCCGGGGCGGGGCCGTCCACCGAGACGCTCGAAAGGCAAGGGTCCATCGCGACCGGGACGGACGGCGGGCCGGGCCCACTCGACGGGCCCGAGGCGGGGGTGATCCTGGAGCGCGCCCGGGCTTCGGTCGACCCCGAACTGCGCGCCGCCATCGAGTCGTTGCCGCCTGCCCTGCGCCGGATCGGGCGGTATCACTTCGGCTGGGAGCACCCGGACGGCACCCCGGCTACGGGCAACGCAGGCAAGGCGATCCGGCCCGCACTCGTCCTCGCCGCGGCCGCCGCACTCGGCGGACCGAAGGCGCGGGCGGCCGCCGTACGAGCGGCAGTGGCGGTGGAACTGGTCCACAACTTCACGTTGTTGCACGACGACGTGATGGACCGGGACGCCACCCGCCGGCACCGCCCCACCGCCTGGACCGTGTTCGGTGACGCCGACGCGATCCTCGCGGGGGACGCCCTGCAGGCGCTGGCCCTGCGGCTGCTCGCCGAGGACCCGCACCCGGCGTCCGCGGCTGCGGCGGCCCGGCTGGCGGACTGCGTCGTGGAACTGTGCGCCGGGCAGCAGGCGGACACGGCGATGGAGAAGCGGGCCCCCGGCGAGGTCGGCCTCGACGAGGTGCTCGCCATGGCCGAGGCCAAGACCGGAGCACTGCTGGGGTGCGCCTGTGCCCTCGGCGCGCTGTATGCGAGCGCGGCGGACGAGGACGTGGCGGCGCTGGACGCGTTCGGCCGTGAGGCCGGGCTCGCCTTCCAGCTCATCGACGACGTGATCGGCATATGGGGCGACCCCAGCCACACCGGCAAGCCGGCCGGTGCGGACCTCGCCGCCCGGAAGAAGTCCCTGCCGGTCGTCGCCGCGCTGACCTCGGGCGGTCCGGCGGCGGCGGAGCTGGCCGCGCTGTACGAAGTGCCCTACGACAAGGAGGACCTGCAGCGGACCGCGCTCGCCGTCGAGCGGGCCGGTGGCCGCGACTGGGCGCAGGCCCAGGCCGCCGAGCGGATGGCCCGCGCCATGCAGGAGCTGGCCCGCGCGGTGCCCGACCCGGAGGAGGCGGGCGCACTGCTGGCCCTTGCCGAGTTCGTGACGCGGCGCAGCAACTGAAAACCACGGCAGCCGACGGCCGTACTCGTCACGGTCGAGGCGGCCGACGGTCCTGAAGACCCCGGAGCCCTCGGGGCCGTACGGTTCCTGACCCCGTACGGCCGCCGAGCGGCTCCGGACCGGCGGGTCCCGCACATCCCCACGGTGTGCGGGGCCCGCCTTCGCGTACCGGGTCCCCGTGAACGGCCGCACCGATCAACCGGGTTGCTGGGGGCGGCCGTATCTCGACAAAGTCGGCCCTCGGACCGCACGCAGGCGCTCATCGCCCTACGATCAAGGCCGGTTGACGCGAAGGGGCGGGTGGAGATGGGCGTGGCGATCCGGACGGCGGGCGAGGCGGACCGGGAGTCGGTGGTCCGGCTGCTGGACGCGGCCTTCCAGGACGATCCGGTCAGTGGCTGGGTGTTCCCGGGCGAGGCGTACCGCCGTGCGACCCACCGGAGGCTGATGGCCGCGTTCACCGACATCGTGCTGGCGCATGGCCGAATAGACGTCACCGAGGACGGCACGGCGTGCGCGCTGTGGATGTCCGTTCCGGCCGTCGAGCACGACGAGGACGACGACGGTCCGGCGCTGCTGCGCCAGGACGTCGACCCGGACAACGAGCGCGTCGAGATGATCGGCCGCCTGACGGCCCGTATCCATCCCACGGGCCGTGCGCACGAATACCTGTGGATGATCGCCGCGGCCCCCGGGCGCCAGGGCGAGGGGCTCGGCACCGCGCTCCTGAACGCGGTGCTCGACCGCTGTGACCGGGACGGCCTGCCCGCCTACCTGGAGGCGAGCAGCGACCGCAGCAGGCAGCTGTACGAGCGTCTCGGCTTCGAGCTCAAGGGCCGTCCCCTCGACCTCCCGGACGGCCCCCGGATGTGGCCGATGTGGCGCGAACCGCGCGGCTGAGCCGCCGTCGGCGGCCCTGACCTACTCCTCCGGCACGATGGTCGCCACGATCCGCTCGACCAGCCCGTCCGGCACGCCGACCCCGGGCAGAACGCCGTCCAGGACGTCGGGCAGCGTCAGGTGCTCCAGGAGCAGCCCGAGGACCGCGAGATAGAGCACGGTGACGACCTCGTCGCCGCCGGGCAGTCCGGCGTTGCGGTGGAACTCCAGTGCCTCGTCCAGGTCGCCGCGCACCGACTTGGTGAAGGAGGAGCGCAGTCCGGGGCGCCGCTGGGCCTCCAGGCGCATCTCCAGCAGGGCCAGATAGCCCGTTCTGTCGCGGGTGGCGCGGGCCATCAGGTCGTGCATGAAGGCGGCGACGAGGGAGCGGTCCTTCGGCCGGGTCATCAGCCCGGCGATCACCTCCGGGTCGGGCGCGAGCCTCACGTGCAGCCGGGTGTCGATCTGGCGGAGCAGGTCGTCGCGCCCGGTGAAGTAGTTGGAGGCGGTGCCGACCGGCACCCCGGCCTCGGCGTCCACCGCGCGGAACGTCAGTCCGCGTGCCCCCTCGCGGGCGAGCACCTCTACGCCCGCGTCGACGAGCGCGGCCCGGCGCTCCGGATTGCCCGCCATTCGGAATCCCCTCTCTCACTTTCAGTCGGTCCGGGAAATGCCCTTGCAACCACTACAAGCGAAGTACTACAACTGAAGCACTACAACCGAAGTGGTTGTGCGACACCCTACGAAAAGAGACCGGCTTGCGAAAGCTCACGTACTTCATCGCCTGCTCGATCGACGGCTTCATCGGAGACCCGAGCGGCGATGCGACCTCGATGTACACCTTCGTCGACGAGGAGTTCCTGGAGTTCCTCAAGGCGGAGCACCCGGAGACCGTGTCGACCCCAGCCCGTCGCGCCCTCGGGTTCGACGACCTGCCCAACCGGCAGTTCGACACGATCATCCAGGGCCGCAGCAGCTACGACCTGGCCCTGAAGGAGGGCCTCACCAGCCCGTACGCCCATCTGCGCCAGTACGTCGCCTCGCGCACGCTCACCGAGTCGCCCGACCCGCAGGTCGAGATCGTCTCGGACGACGTGGTCGGCAAGGTCCGCGAACTGAAGGCGGAGGACGGCGAGCTCGACATCTACCTGTGCGGCGGCGCGCAGCTCGCCGGCGCGCTGATCGACGAGATAGACGAGCTCGTGATCAAGACCTACCCCATCGTGTACGGCACGGGCATGCCGATGTTCGGATCGGACTTCGCCATCACGGAGTTCACTCTCGGGGAGGTGCGCTCGTTCGGCAACGGCGCCGTTGTTCGTACGTACAGCAGGAAGCGCTGAGCCCTCTCCCGCCCTACCCTGAGGACATGGGCAGCCAAGAGCACCACTGTCCCGACTGCGGACAGCCCGTAGAGACGGTCGTCCGGCGCCACAAGACGCTGGGCGCCTGGGTCCCCACCTGGGTGGCGGGCCCGTGCCGCAACCCCGAGTGCGGGGCGTACGCGGAGGAAGGCGCCGCGCACGAGGAGAAGCACGAGCAGCCGGACAGCCCGAGCGCACCCACCGTGAAACCCACCGCGAAAAATTCCTGAGCCACCTGTCGAGAAACCCGGCCCGGCTCCGACGTCCCCTGTGAGAGCCGCCCGCCAAGGGCGGCCCGAGCCGACGGAAGCAGAAGGAGCGGACCGATGAAGTACCTGGTCATGGTGCAGGGCACGCAGGCGGACTACGAGGCGATGCAGGGCAAGGGGTCCGAGCACTCCGTCGCCTGGAGCCAGGAGGACATCCAGGCGATGTACGCCTTCATGCAGGCCCTCAACGACGACCTCGCCGAGAGCGGCGAGATGGTCGACGGACAGGGGCTGACCGAGCCCGCGAAGGGCCGGCATGTCACCCTGGGCGACGACGGCAAGGCAGTGATCACCGACGGCCCGTACAGCGAGACCAAGGAGCTGCTTGCCGGCTACTGGGTGCTGGACTGCGCGAGCCTGGAGCGGGTCACGGAGATCGCCGAGCGCGTCCTGCAGTGCCCCCAGCCCGCCGGGGCCCCTGTGTACCCGGTGGTGATCCGGCCCATCGACGACGGGTCCGGGGACGTGGGCTGAGACACCGGCCGAGCCATAAGTGAGCGCCACACCCGAGACCGAGGACCTGCTGCGCCGCCACGCGCCGCAGGTCCTCGGCGCGCTGGTACGGCGTTACGGCCACTTCGACAGCGCCGAGGACGCCGTACAGGAGGCCCTGCTCGCGGCGGCCGAGCAGTGGCCGCGGACCGGGGTGCCGGACAATCCGCGCGGCTGGCTGATCAAGGTCGCGGCGCGGCGGCTGACCGACACGCTGCGTGCGGAGCAGTCGCGCCGCGCCAGGGAGGACAAGGTCGCGGCGCTGACGCCGAGGGACGCCTTCACGGCCCCGGCGCCGGGCTCGGACCGGGCGCCCCGCGAGGACGACACCCTCACCCTGCTCTTCCTCTGCTGTCACCCGGACCTGACCCCGCCCGCCCAGATCGCCCTCACCCTCCGTGCCGTCGGAGGTCTGACCACGGCGGAGATCGCCCGCGCGTACCTGGTCCCCGAGGCGACCATGGCGCAGCGCATCAGCCGGGCCAAGCAGAAGGTCCGCGGGGTGCGCTTCGGGCGGCCCGACAACTGGGAGAACCGCCTGCCCGCGGTCCTGCAGACCCTGTACCTGATCTTCAACGAGGGCTATACGGCGACCTCGGGCACGAGCCTGCTGCGGCGTGAACTCGCCGGTGAGGCGATCCGGCTGACCCGCGAGGTCCACCGTCTGCTCCCCGGTCACGGCGAGGTGGCCGGCCTGCTCGCGCTGATGCTGCTCACCGACGCCCGCCGCGAAGCACGCACCGGCCCGCACGGCGAACTCGTCCCTCTCGACGAACAGGACCGCAGCCGCTGGGACAAGGCCGCCATCGACGAGGGCGTCGCCCTGGTCACCCGCGCCCTGTCCCGGGGCCCGGCCGGACCGTACCAGCTGCGCGCCGCCATCGCCGCCGTCCACGACGAGGCGCCCTGCGCGCCGGAGACCGACTGGCAGGAGATCCTCGGCCTCTACGACGTCCTGGTACGCCTCGTCCCCGGCCCCGTCGAGCGCCTCAACCGCGCGGTGGCCGTCGCCATGGCCCGGGGCCCGCGCGCGGGGCTGGCCGAACTGGCCGCGCTGGAGGACGAACTGGGTGCCGGGCACCGCCTGGACGCGGTCCGCGGCCACCTCCTGGAGCGGGCCGGCGCGAACGACGAGGCCCGCGCCGCCTACGAGGCCGCCGCAGCCAAGACGCTGAGCCTGCCGGAGCAGCGCTATTTGCACGCGCGGGCGGCACGGCTGAAGCCATAACCTCGCCCCATGCCCGAACACACGTACATCCTCCACATCACCGAACGCTCCCTCTGGGACGAGGCCCGCGCGCGCGGCACGTACGAGATGTCGACGCGTGGTCGCACGCTCCGGGACGAGGGCTTCATCCACTGCTCGACCCGCGCCCAACTCCCCACCGTGGCCGGCTTCCTGTACGGCTCCTACGACGGCCCCGACGAACTGGTGGTCCTGGTCGTGGACCCGGCCCGGCTCGACGTGCCGCTCAAGTACGAGGCGCCGGAGCCGGGCGGCGAGGAGTTCCCGCATGTGTACGGGCCCATTCCGGTGAACGCGGTGGTGGATGTGGAGCCGTGGGGGTGACGGGACGCCGCCGGTTATGGCGCTGGGTCGTGACGGTGTGGGTGATCGCCGTCGTCGTCGCGGGCGCGCTGACGCTGTGGTTGCAGGACTCGGCGCAGCCGCCGGGACCGCCCCGCTGGGAGAATGCCGATCCGAGCCCATCGCTGCCGCAGGGCTGGGAGTCGGCGTGCGCGAGCGTCACGCCCGACGAGAACGGCCGGGGAGCCTGCCTCGTCGTGACCCGTTAGCCGGCCAGTCCGCCGGTCTTGGGATCGCGCCCCGTCAGGCAGTACGTGCCGCCCGCCGGATCGCGCATCACCGTCCAGTGGGCGCCCTCGGCGACGAAGCTCGCGCCCAGGTCCTCGTGCCGGGCCCGGGTCGCCGGGATGTCCGCGCAGGCGAGGTCCAGGTGGGCGGAGGCCCGGGGCTCCGCACCGGGCCACTCCGGACCGGGCCGCTCCTCGCCGAGCCGCTGGAGCAGGATGCGGATGGGCAGCCCGGACGGTGGCTTGAGCACATGGAACTCGGGGCGGGAGCCGGACGCCGACTCCCAGCCGTCCAACAGAGCGCTCCAGAAGGCGACTTCGGACTCGTACAGCGACGGCGGTACGTCGATACAGACCTGGTCAAGGCGGCTGCCGTGCACCACGGGCGGCCGCACCGACTCCCCGTACCAGGGGACGGCACAGAACAACTGCCCGGCGGGCGAGCGCAGTACCGCCCACCCCTCGTGCTCGGCGGCGACACCCGCACCCTGCGCGAGCGCCGACGTCACGAATCCCGGTACGTCATCCACGGCAAAGTCGAGATGCGCGCCACCGGCGCCCGACTCGACCCCCTGGGCCTTCACGCAGGGGTCGGCCCCGCCGCCCGGCAGCAAGGTCACGAACTCCCCCTGCTCTCCCCGGAATTCGGACAACCGGGTGTCCGTCACCGCAGTCCAGAAGGTGTGCGCCCGGGTGAAGGACGCGACGGGGCGGTCGACGAAGGCGTAGGTCCAGCGGATGCTCATGGGGCGATCGTAGATCCGCCTGCGCGGCCACGGCCCGCGGCGGCCGTACGGCGCACGCAAGCTGCGCCACGCGGGCTTTGCAGGACCCTTACCAACCGCGCGCCGGTCCCTGGGACACGCTTTGCCATCGGTTCTCCGCGAATTGGCCCGCGCTTGTTTGCATTGGGGAATGGACCACATCACGTTCCTGGTAGCGGTCGTCATCGTGACGGCCCTCGCCTTCGACTTCACCAACGGATTCCACGACACGGCGAACGCGATGGCCACGTCCATCGCCACGGGGGCGCTCAAACCAAGGACGGCCGTGCTCATCAGCGGTGTCCTGAACGTCGTCGGCGCCTTCCTGTCCACCGAGGTCGCCAAGACGATCTCCGGCGGCATCGTGGACGACACACTCGTCAGCCCGGGCATGATCTTCGCGGGGCTGGTCGGGGCGATTCTGTGGAATCTCCTCACCTGGCTGGTCGGGCTGCCCTCCAGTTCGTCGCATGCACTGTTCGGCGGACTCATCGGGGCCGTCTGGGTGGGCGCGGGGTCGCACGGCGTGCACTTTGACAAGGTTGTCGAGAAGGTACTGATCCCCGCCGTCGCCTCGCCGCTCGTGGCGGGGATCGCGGCGCTGCTGGCCACGTACCTGGCGTACAAGCTCACTGCTCGCGCCCGCAAGCAGTCCGTCACCAAGGGCTTCCGCGTCGGTCAGATCGCCTCGGCCTCGCTCGTCTCCCTGGCCCACGGCACCAACGACGCGCAGAAGACGATGGGCGTCATCACGCTGACCCTGATCTCGGCGGGCGCCCTGGGCCATGACGCGGGCCCGCCGCTGTGGGTGATCGCATCGGCGGGTCTGGCCATCGGCCTCGGCACCTACCTCGGTGGCTGGCGGATCATCCGCACGATGGGCAAGGGCCTGACGGAGATTCAGTCCCCGCAGGGCTTCGCCGCCGAGACGGCTTCCACGACGGTGATCCTCACCTCGGCCCACCTGGGCTTCGCCCTGTCCACCACGCAGGTCGCCTCGGGCAGCATCCTCGGCGCGGGTCTGGGGCGCCGGCTGGCCGAGGTCCGCTGGGGCGTGGCCGGACGCATGGTCGTGGCCTGGCTGGTCACCCTGCCCGCCGCCGCGCTGGTCGGCGGCGTCTCGGCGGGCGTCGTCAAGCACGGCGGCGACATCGGTACGGCCGTGGTCGCCCTGGTCGGCGCGGCCGTGGCCGCCGGGATCGTGTTGATCTCCCGCCGCAACCCGGTGTCCGCGCACAACGTCAACGACACCCACGAGGTCACGGTCCGCAGCACGGAGCCGCCCAAGGTCGGCGCGGCCGCCTGAGGCATCGATCGTCCGGAACATCGATGGTCCGGGACATCGACCGTCCGGAACACCGCCCGTCTGGAACATCGACCGTTCGGAACACCGCCCGTCTGGAACATCGATCGTCCGGGACGGCAATCGTCTGAGACAGCGACCTTCTGAGACAAGGGAGTTCACATCATGAGCCTCGACTGGACCGCACTCGGCCAGGTCGCCGCGGTGAGCCTCGCCGTCACCGTGGCCGTGGTCGGCGTCTTCGCCCTCGGCGTGCTCGGCCTGGCCCGCTACGAGGGGGCACGCGAGGAGGGCGGCGGCACGTCCGCGCTGAGCCTCACCCAGGCCGGACTGTGCTTCGTCGCCTGCGCCGCGGTGGTGGTGTACGGGATCTATCTGATCGTGCCTCAGTTCCACTGACCGGGGCGCGGAAGTTCCACTGACCGGGGCGCGGCAGTTCCACTGACCGGGGCGCGGACGGCGGTTGAAGGGGCCTGGCCCGGCGTTGCGTCGGCCGGGCCTCTCAGCGCCGCTCGTACACCGTCAGCCGTCGCCCGCGGACCTGCACGTCCGCCACCACCTTGAAGTGCTTCCTCAGCACTGCGGTCTTCGCGTGGTCACGCTTCCCCGCCAGTGGGCGAGCCACGTCGGGCGCGTCGGTGACCAGCAGTATCCGCCGCTGTGCCAGCATCTCGGCCCGTATCCGCTCCGGTCCGGCCTCCTCGCCCTTCAACGTCCCCGACGTCACGGGGTCCTGCGCGAGCGCGACGTCCCGCAGCCCGGCGAAGTCGTCGGGGGAGACCAGCGCGGAGTCGCGCCGGGCCGCCGGTATGTAGACCACCGCGTCCCCGGTCTGCTTCAGCCGCCGCACGTCCGCCGCCACCGCCAGGACGTCGTCCACGCGGCTCTCCGGGGACCGCTTGGCCAGCGACTGCGGCAACAGCGCGACGACCGCCACGGTGACCACCACCGGGACGAGCCACGGCGCCGCTCTCGGGAACCGCGGCCGGGCCGCCCGTACGGCCGTGCCGAGTGCCGAGCCGATCAGCAGGGCCAGTCCCAGCATGCTGAACAGCACGTAACGGTCCAGGAAGAGAGGCTTGACCAGGGAGACCCCGATGAGGGCGAGTTGCGGCACGGCCAGCAGCGGCAGCCCGACGGGCGCCACCGACAGCCGTCCCGCGCGAGGCCGGTCCAGCAGGGCCCCGAGCCCGCCGATCGCCAGCAGGACGGCGGGCCCGATCAGCATGTGCCAGCTCAGCGGCGGTATCCAGGAGACCTGGGCGGACTGGCGCCGGCTGAACAGGATCAGCGGCAGTACGGCGGCAACGGCGACCGTCGCGGCCATCGCCCAGCGCATCCAGGTCCCGCGCCGGGCCCGCGTCCACAGCAGCGTCGCCAGGTGCGCGGGCAGGATCAGCAACGAAAGCCAGTTCAGCAGCCCGCACACCGCGACCGTGCCGCCGTACGCGACCCAGTGCAGCGCTCGGCCACGCCCTTCGAGGACGGTCACCAGCAGCAGGGTCGAGACTGCGGCGCCGGCCGCGATCAGCGCGTAGGGGCGGCCCTCCTGGAGATAGAACTGCACGGCCGGAAGAAGCCCGAACGCCAGCCCTCCCGCCAGGCCCGCCCAGGCGCCGGCCAGCCGATCGCCGATGGCCGTCACACAGGCCGCCGCCACCGCCATGGCCAGCACGGAGGGCAGCCGCAGGGTCGTGGTGCCGGCCCCGAACCATTCGAAGAGGCCGTGCATCAGCAGGTAGTAGAGCCCGTGCACGGAGTCGACGTTGCCCAGCATGTGCCAGATGTCGCCGACGGACCGGCGGGCCACCTGCCAGGTCGCGGCCTCGTCCCGCCACACACTGTCCTGCCGGGACAGTCCCCACAGCCCCAGGGCGAGGGTCCACAGCAGGGGGATCGGCCAAAGGAGCAGGGGGCGGCGCAGGGGTATCTCCCAGGGGATCGGCATTCCGTCCGTCGGGAGACAGACCGCCGGATGATGTGATCTCCACTCGCCCGCTGTCGCAGAGCACCCCGGACAACGCCTCGGCCACGCAGGCCGAGACGGGAGCCGAGTGCCGCTGACCTTCCCCCGTGGGCCCACCCGCAAGGGCGTTCGACCTCAGGGTGGACTTTTCAGAACCTACGGGACGTCAACGATGCCCGGCCACCGTTTACCGCGTGAACACAATCACCGCGAATTCAGGGAACCTGGTGCCCGGTTGCCCGGTTGCCCGGTTGCCCGGTTGCCCGGTGCGGTCGGCCATGATCGGGGCACGGACGAGATCGTGCTGATGTCGGATCCCAGGGTTGCGGCAATCCCCGTGGTCGACTGCGGCGAACCACCGGTCGGATCCGCGACGCCGCGAGCCGGTACGTGTCGCCGCCGGAGATCGCGCCGCACAGCGCCGGCGCAGCCGTCGACCTCGCTCTGATCTCCGCCGACGGCCGGGAGGCCGACATGGGGACCCGCGTGAACGCCGGCCCCGAGGACAGCGACGGCGCTTGTTACACCGACGCCGGCGACATCGGCCCCGAGGCGCGGGCCAACCGGCGGGTGCTCGGTGCCGCGCTGAGCGCTGCGGGCCTGGTGAACTACCCCACGGAGTGGTGGCACTTGGTCCTAGGGCGACCGCTACTGGGCCCTTGCCACCGATGCCGAAAGGGCGCTGTACGGGCCCCGGGAACTCGGATGAGACCGTCACCGAGCCGTTCGCGGGCGAAGCGCCGTGACACACCGCTCCAGCTCCGGTCCGCCGAGCAGGCGCGGAATTGGATGGACACGGTCGGCACGGTGACCGATGATCTTCGGCATGATCCGTGCCGCCACTGTGAACGACGTCGCGACGATCCGGGCGATGATCCGTGAACTCGCCGAGTACGAGCGGGCTGTTGAGCACATGCGGGCGACCGAGGAGCAGCTTCGCGAGGCGCTCTTCGCAGAGCATCCCGCCGCCTTCGTACTGATCGCCGAGGACGACGAGACGGGCGAGGCGGTCGGGTTCGCCCTGTGGTTCCCGCGTTTCTCGACGTGGACCGGCACGCGCGGGATGCACCTGGAGGATCTCTACGTGCGTGAGTCCGCCCGTGGCGGTGGACACGGCAAGGCCCTGCTCGCCTCCCTGGCCGCGATCTGTGAACAGAGGGGCTACGAGCGCTTCGAATGGTGGGTCCTCGCCTGGAACGAGCCGACGATCGACTTCTACAAGTCGCTCGGCGTGGAGTTCCTGGACGAGTGGCGGATATGCCGGCTGAGCGGTGAGCCCCTCAGGGACCTCGCCGGCCGGGTCCCGGCTGTTCCCAACGGGACCTCGGTCTCGTAGGACGGGGTCATGCAACCTCCTGTCGCAGCAGTGATCGAAGCCCACGGTGCCCTGGAAAGGCTCGTGGCCCGGTTGGACGACCAGCAGGTCACCGAGGCATCCGGGCTTCCGGGCTGGTCACGAGGCCACGTCCTGGCCCATCTCACCGACAACACGAGAATGTTCGGCCGGCTCGCGGAGCATGCACTGCGCGGTGAACTCGTAGCGGGCTACGACGGCGGCACGGCCGAGCGGAACGCGATCATCGAGGCCACTGCGGGGCGCGGCGCCGCCGAGCACCGCGGGGAACTCGCCGCACACACAGCCGCGCTGGAAGCGACCTGGGCTCGCGCCGACGACGAGGACTGGCGCCGTCCGGTCACCTTCCGCAACGCGGACCTCGCCGCCACGGTGTTCGCTGGCGCGAGGCCTGGATCCACATGGTTGACCTCGATCTCGGTGTACGGCCGGACGACTGGCCCGAGGACCTGGCCGCACACGCCATCGACTTTCTCCTCGGCCGCCTTCCGAAACGCACCCACCTCCACGCCGACGACGCGCGACGCCAGTGGTCCGTCGGCGACGGGCCGCCGGACACAGTGGTCACCGGACGCGTACGCGACCTGGCGGCCTGGCTGGCCGGATGCACGCCCACCGTCGCACCGTCGGCGGCCGAGGCGCTGCCTGCTCTCGGGCCCTGGCCGCCTCATCCGCCACAGCGACCGGACCGTGCGTGACGTCTCCCCGCAGCGGGAGCAACCCACGCCGAAGGGGCCCGCCCGGCGAACCGGTCGGGCCCCTTCAGGGTCGGGAGAGCGACGAAAGAGCCTTGAGTCAGGCCTTCTTGGTCTCCCAGAAGATCTTGTCGATCTGGGCGATGTAGTCCAGAGCCTTCTGACCCGTCGCCGGGTCGGTCGAGGCCTTGGCGGCCGAGAGGGCCTTCAGGGCGTCGTTGACCAGCTGGTGCAGCTCCGGGTACTTCTCGAAGTGCGGAGGCTTGAAGTAGTCGCTCCAGAGCACCGAGACGTGGTGCTTGGCGAGCTCGGCACGCTGCTCCTTGATGACGGTGGCGCGCGCCTGGAAGTGCGGGTCGTCGTTGGCGGCCATCTTCTCCTGCACGGCCTTCACCGACTCCGCCTCGATGCGGGCCTGGGCCGGGTCGTACACGCCGCAGGGCAGGTCGCAGTGCGCGCTGACCTTGACCTTGGGGGCAAACAGGCGGGAAAGCATGGAGCATTCCTTCCTCGTGATCGTCTTCTCAGGTGGGACATTACTCCCTGCAAGACGGGATTTCGCGAGTGCCCCCATGGGCTTAGGACAAAAGTCCAGGGTCAGACTGAGACTGGTGGAGGACCGTACCGGGGAGGTGCCGGGGATGCCGGAGTTGTCGCAGGAGACCGAGCGCGGGCGGGCGGACCGGCCCTTCGGGTGGGCCGAGGTGACCGGGCCGTCGATGGTGCCCACGCTGTACAGCGGCGACCTGCTCGTCGTTTCGCACCGGGGCCGGATCAGGCCCGGTGACGTCGTCGTCCTGCGTCATCCCTTCCAGCAGGACCTGCTGGTCGTCAAGCGCGCCGCGGAGCGCCGCGAGGGCGGCTGGTGGGTGCTCGGGGACAACGCGTACGCCGGCGGCGACAGCACCGACTACGGAGTCGTGCCGGACGAGCTGATCCTGGGCAGGGTGCGTCTGCGGTACCGGCCGCGCAAGGCGGATCAGCGCTCGCCGTTCGCGCTGGCGCGCTGGGCGCTGTCCGCCGTGCGGCCCGTACTCGCCGACCGGTCGGCCTCCAGGCGCTTGCGGGCGCGGTAGGCGGCCACGTTCGCGCGGGTCGCGCAGCGGTCCGAGCAGTAGCGCCGGGAGCGGTTGGTGGAGGTGTCCAGGTAGGCGTTGCGGCACGGGGCCGCCTCGCACAGGCCCAGACGGTCCACGCCGTACTCCGTCAGGTGGAACGCCAGGCCCATCGATGCGATGGCCGCGAAGCCCGCGGTCGCGTTCGACGGGTGGTCCGCGAGGTGCATGTGCCACAGGGGGCGGCCGTCGTCGTCCCGGAAGTCGTGGCCGGAGATCTGCGGGCTCACCGGGAACTCCAGAAGCAGGGAGTTCAGCAGGTCGACGGCCAGGGTCTCGTCGCCGGTGTCCGCCGCCGCGAAGACCGAGCGCAGCCTGGCCCGGACCGCGCGGAACCGCGTGACGTCGGCGTCGGTGGCGCGGCGGGCCGCCGACTGGTTGCCGCCGAACAGGTCGCGGACGGCCTCGACCGAGGTCAGTGAGTCCTTGCCCCGGGCCGGGTCCTCGCTGTTGACGAGACGTACGGCGTAGTCCGAGTAATAGGCCAGTTCCACTTGTAGTCCTTACGGAGGCGTTCTATCGTCGTGGTGCGGTCGGGTAACAACTGATCGTGCTTCCAGGGTATTACGTGACATGCGCGATGGAGGGTTCGATGACGGACACGGACATCACCACGACCGGCGCCGACTGGGCCGCCTGGCAGGAGAGCTGGGACCGGCAGCAGGAGTGGTACATGCCCGACCGTGAGGAGCGTTTCCGGCTCATGCTCGACATGGTCGAGGCGCTCGTCGGCGCTGCCCCGCGCGTGCTCGATCTCGCCTGCGGCACGGGAACCATCACGGCCCGGCTGCTCGCGCGGTTCCCGGAGGCCACCAGCACCGGCGTCGACCTCGACCCCGCGCTCCTCGCCATCGCCGAGGGCACCTTCGCGAACGACGAGCGGGTCTCCCTCGTCACGGCCGACCTCAAGGACCCCGAATGGCCGTCGAAGCTGCCGTACGACTCCTACGACGCCGTCCTGACCGCCACGGCCCTGCACTGGCTGCACCGTGAACCCCTCGCGACCCTCTACGGTCAGGTCGCGGCGCTGGTCCGCGACGGCGGTGTCTTCCTGAACGCGGACCACATGATCGACGAGTCGACGCCCCGGATCAACGCGGCGGAGCGCGCCCAGCGCCACACCCGCATGGATCAGGCCAAGGCGGACGGCGCCCTCGACTGGGCCGAGTGGTGGCAGCTGGCGGCGAAGGACCCGGTCCTCGCCGAACCCACGGCCCGCCGCTTCGAGATCTACGGCGAACACGCCGAGGGCGACATGCCGTCCGTCGAGTGGCACGCGCGCGTACTGCGCGAGAAGGGCTTCGGGGAGGCCCGGCCGGTGTGGTGCTCGCCTTCGGACACGCTGCTGCTGGCTCTCAAGTAGCGCCGCGGGAGGCGCAGCATGGGAGAGGGGCGGTACGGGAATCCCGTACCGCCCCTTCACCTGCGATCGACCGTCAGAGCACCTTGGACAGGAACGCCTGGGTCCGCTCGTGCTGCGGGTTGGTCAGGACCTCGCGCGGGTCGCCCGACTCGACGACCACGCCGCCGTCCATGAAGACCAGGCTGTCGCCGACCTCGCGGGCGAAGCCCATCTCGTGGGTGACGACGACCATCGTCATGCCGGACTCGGCGAGGTCGCGCATGACGTCGAGGACGTCGCCGACCAGCTCCGGGTCGAGGGCCGACGTGGGCTCGTCGAACAGCATCAGCTTCGGGTCCATCGCGAGCGCCCGCGCGATGGCGACGCGCTGCTGCTGGCCGCCGGAGAGCTGCGAGGGGTAGGCGCCGGCCTTGTCGGCCAGGCCGACGCGGTCGAGCAGCTCCCGGGCACGCTCCTTGGCCTGGTTCCGGCCCACGCCCTTGACCTGGATCGGCGCTTCCATGACGTTCTCCTGCGCCGTCATGTGCGGGAACAGGTTGAACCGCTGGAACACCATGCCGATGTCCCGGCGCTGCTGCGCGACCTCGCTGTCCTTGAGCTCGTACAGCTTGTCGCCCTTCTGGCGGTAGCCGACCAGCTCGCCTTCGACGTACAGCCGACCGGCGTTGATCTTCTCCAGGTGGTTGATGCACCTGAGGAACGTCGACTTGCCGGAGCCGGAGGGGCCGATGAGGCAGAACACCTCGCCGGTCTTCACCTCCAGGTCGATGCCCTTGAGGACCTGTACGGGACCGAAGGACTTGTGGACGCCCTCGGCCTTCACCATGGCGGTCATCTCACACGCCCCTTTCGCTGCCGAGGGCCATCAGGTTGACCTTGACCCGCTGCCACGGCGTCGGCGGCAGGTTCCGCAGCGAGCCACGGGCGTAACGGCGCTCCAGGTAGTACTGGAAGACGCTGAACACGCTGGTCATGACCAGGTACCAGATGCACGCCACGAACAGCATCTCCATCACGGCGTACGACGTGGAGCCGATGGTGGAGGTTGCGCGCAGCAGTTCGTTGTACGTCACCGCGTACACCAGCGACGAGGTCTTCAACATGTTGATGAACTCGTTGCCGGTCGGCGGCACGATCACCCGCATCGCCTGCGGGATCACGATGCGGCGCAGGGTCTTCGCGTGGCTCATGCCGAGCGCGTGCGAGGCCTCGGTCTGGCCCTCGTCGACGGCCATCAGACCTGCGCGGCAGATCTCCGCCATGTACGCCGCCTCGTTCAGGCCCAGCCCCAGCAGGGCGGCCATGAACGGGGTCATGACGTCGACCATCTCGTCCTTGTAGATCGGACCGAGATCCAGCACGGGGAAGATCAGCGCCAGGTTGAACCACAGCAGCAGCTGGACGTAGACCGGCGTGCCGCGGAAGAACCAGATGTAGACCCAGGCCACCCAGCTCGTCACCGGGTTCTTGGACAGGCGCATCACGGCCAGGATCACGCCGAGGACCACGCCCATGACCATCGCGAGGACGCTGATCAGCAGGGTGCGGCCGGCACCGGCGAGGACCGTGGAGTCGAAGACGTAGTCGCCGACTGCGTTCCACTGGATCTTCTCGGCGCTGGCGAACGCGTTGATGAGCAGGCCCACCAGGGCCAGCACGACGACGGCGCTGACCCAGCGGCCGTAGTGCCTGACCGGGATGGCCTTGATCGCCTCGGGCGGGAGGGCCCCGCCCTCTTTGGAGACGGCGGCCGACGGCTTCGCGTCGGCCGGCTCCTTGTCGAACTTGTCAGTCACTGTGACTGCCCTTCAGTCTTGCCCGGGACGGTCACTTGCCGCCGTTGATCGCGGCCTTGTCGATCGCGCCGGACTCGGCGCCCCACTTCTTGAGGATCTCCTCGTACGTGCCGTCCTCGATGATGGCGTTGACGGCCTCTTCGAGGGCAGCGGTGAGCTCCTTGTTGTCCTTGTTCACCGCGATGCCGAACGGACCGGCGTCGACCTGCTCGCCGACGACCTCGAAGTCATTGCCGCCACCGGACTTGCGGGCCAGGTCCACGGCCACCGGGTAGTCGTTCACGCCGGCGACGGCGCCGCCCGACTTCACGCGGGTCTGGGCCTCGGTGTCGTTCTCGAACGACTCGATGTTGATCTTCTTCTTGCCGTCGTCCGTGCAGGCCTTGGACTGGGTCTGCAGCGCCTTCTCGTACGTCGTACCGCGCTGTACGGCCGCAGTCTGACCGCAGAGGTCCTCGATCGAGTTGATCTTCTTCGGGTTGCCCTTCTGCACGTACACGGCGGTGCCGGCCGTGAAGTAGTCGACGAAGTCGACACCCGGGCCGAGCTTCTTGCCCTTGTCGTCCAGGCCCTCCTGGCGCTGCGGGGTGTCCGTGATGGAGGACATGGCGATGTCGTAGCGGCCGGAGTTCAGGGCCGTGATCAGGCCGTCGAAGGAGCCGGAGGTGAACTGGACCTTCACACCCAGCTTCTCGCCCAGGGCGGCGGCGATGTCGGGGTCGACGCCGACGATCTTGCCGCCCTCCTGGAACTCCATCGGGGCGTACTCGGCGTTCGTGCCCGCCTTGATGACGCCGGCGTCCTGGATCTTCTTGGGCAGCTTGGAGAAGAGCGGAGCGCTGTTGGCGTTCCCCGTCTCGTTGGTGCCCTCGCTGCCGCCGTCACTCGTCTGGTCACCGCAACCGGTGAGAATCAGGGCGCCTGCGACCGCGATCGAGGCGACCGCTGCCAGCCGGGAGCGCGTGGCGGTCGTACGACGGGTGGAGCTTGCGGTCATGATGGGTTCCTCCGGCGGATGGGTGGAGTTGCCGATGGGGCGGGCGCCCGCCGGGACTCGGCAGGTGCCTTGGTTTCATAGGCCGACGAGAGCACACGCCTTCGAGTGTCGCGACCTCGTGTGATTACGGCATCTTGCCATTCGGACTGAGGCATTCAGGGCGCTCGCGATGTCAAAATCGGATAACGGGTTACCCCCGAACCGCCTCAGGTCGGTACATCCTGACCGCACCTTCTGCGGGAATCTGCCCTTCCGGCCGGAAGATCTTCGGCCACTCTCAGGATGTGGACCGGCTGCGAGCCTGGTGTGCGGGCTGTTGGCGGCCTTTCATGGTTTCAAGTGTGGATTGTCTGCTTATTGTCCGCTTAGCGGGCCGTGAATCGCAGTGGTTCCGTCGTCGGGTCGTGTCCGATTCGTGTCGTCACTGTGGGTGTTTTCCTTCCCGTCATGTGATCTTGCACGTATTGGGCTCGTCGGCGGCGCGGTCCGTCCGGTAAGAAGGTTCTTTACACCCCTCATCCGGGGCTCATGGCGCGTGTGCGGCGCGCCGTCGCGTATGGGTCCGTACGTCGTACGTCGTACGTATCAACGAGCAGGGCCATACGCGGTCCCGCCCACTTCTCACCAGGAGTGGTTCCACCCTCAAACCATGAACACTTAAGGGGTCAGACAAAGTGGCAGCGGAGATCGTCAATCCTCGCGGCGGAGGCAATACCGATCAGGACGGTGGGGTCGAACCCCTCGATTCCTTCGATCCGGCCTTCGCGCTGCATCGTGGCGGCAAGATGGCTGTGCAGGCCACCGTGCCGGTCCGTGACAAGGACGACCTGTCCCTGGCGTACACGCCCGGCGTCGCGAAGGTGTGCAGCGCGATTGCCGAGCAGCCGGAGCTCGTGCACGACTACACGTGGAAGTCGTCCGTCGTGGCCGTCGTGACCGACGGCACGGCTGTGCTGGGGCTCGGGGACATCGGGCCTGAGGCCTCCCTTCCGGTGATGGAGGGGAAGGCGATTCTTTTCAAGCAGTTCGGTGGTGTCGACGCGGTGCCGATCGCGCTCGACTGCACGGGCGTCGACGAGATCGTCGAGACCGTGGTCCGCCTTGCGCCGTCCTTCGGTGGTGTGAACCTGGAGGACATCTCGGCGCCCCGGTGCTTCGAGATCGAGCGGAAGCTGCAGGAGCGGCTGGACATCCCGATCTTCCACGACGACCAGCACGGTACGGCTGTCGTGACGCTGGCCGCGCTGCGGAACGCCGCGCGGCTGACCGGGAAGGGGCTCGGGGATCTGCGGGCCGTTATCTCGGGGGCGGGCGCGGCCGGTGTCGCCATCGCGAAGATGCTGGTCGAGGCCGGCATCGGGGACGTCGCCGTGGCGGACCGCAAGGGCGTGGTCTCCGCCGACCGGGACGACCTGACGTCGGTCAAGCGGGAGCTGGCCGGGTTCACGAACAAGGCCGGGATCACCGGGTCGCTGGAGGCGGCGCTGGAGGGTGCCGACGTGTTCATCGGGGTTTCCGGCGGCACGGTGCCGGAGGAGGCCGTCGCCTCCATGGCCGAGGGCGCGTTCGTCTTCGCCATGGCCAACCCGAATCCCGAGGTGCACCCCGATGTCGCGCACAAGTACGCGGCGGTCGTTGCCACCGGGCGGTCGGACTTCCCGAACCAGATCAACAACGTGCTCGCGTTCCCGGGGATCTTCGCCGGAGCGCTTCAGGTCCGGGCGTCCCGGATCACCGAGGGCATGAAGATCGCGGCGGCCGAGGCGCTGGCGTCGGTCGTCGGGGACGACCTGGCCGCGGACTACGTCATCCCGTCGCCGTTCGACGAGCGGGTCGCTCCGGCCGTCACGGCGGCCGTTGCCGCTGCGGCCCGGGCGGAAGGTGTTGCGCGGCGCTGATGTGCCGTTGAGTGAATGGCCCCGTCCGTCCGGGCGGGGTCATTTCTCTGCCCGGAGTCGGGGCCGTTCGGGTGGGCAGGGGTCTGCGTCCATGCCTGCGCCGACCCGTGGGCCTTGGCAAGAGGGTGTGTCTCACAGGGCGTCGTGGTTCCGTCGGTCGGCGGCGGAGCCTATCGTCAAGGTCATGTTCGCTGTCTACGCCGCCCGAATCGACCGCGACCAGCCGCTCTCCGGATTGGAGTTGGGGGAGCGGCCGGCCCCCGAGGTCCGTCCCGGCTGGAGCGCCGTCAACGTCAAGGCCGCTTCCCTCAACCATCACGACCTCTGGTCACTGCGGGGGGTGGGCCTGCCCGAGGACCGGCTGCCGATGATCCTCGGCTGTGATGCCGCCGGGGTCGATGAGGACGGCAACGAGGTCGTCCTGCACTCCGTGATCGGACAGAGCGGGCACGGGGTGGGTCCCAAGGAGCCCCGTTCCATTCTCACCGAGCGGTATCAGGGGACGTTTGCGGAGCAGGTCGCCGTGCCGACCTGGAACGTTCTGCCGAAGCCCAAGGAGCTCTCGTTCGCCGAGGCCGCCTGTCTGCCTACCGCCTGGCTGACCGCGTATCGGATGCTGTTCACCAACGCGGGGGTGCGGCCCGGGGACTCCGTGCTCGTGCAGGGGGCCGGGGGTGGCGTGGCCACCGCCGCCATCGTGCTCGGGAAGGCTGCGGGGCTGCGTGTGTTCGCCACCAGCCGGGATGAGGCCAAGCGGAAGCGGGCCCTGGAACTGGGGGCCGTGGAGGCCGTGGAGTCGGGGGCTCGGCTGCCGCAGCGGGTCGATGCCGTGATCGAGACCGTGGGTGCCGCCACGTGGTCGCACTCCGTCAAGTCGCTGAAGCCCGGGGGCACGCTCGTCATCTCGGGTGCGACCAGTGGTGATCGGCCCTCGCACGCCGAGCTCACCCGGATCTTCTTCCTGGAGTTGAAGATCGTCGGGTCCACGATGGGGACGAAGGACGAGCTCGAGGACCTGCTCTCCTTCTGTGCCGCCACCGGTGTGCGGCCTGTGATCGACGAGGTGCTTCCCATGGATCGGGCCCGAGAGGGCTTCGAGCGGATGGAGTCGGGGGAGCAGTTCGGGAAGATCGTGCTCACCAACGAATAGTGCGGAGTGCGGCGTACGGAGTACGAGTACGGCGCCTGCGGCTTGCGGCGGGTTCGGGGCTTTGCCTCGGGCCCGCCGTTTTGTTCGGCCCATCTGTCAACTGGGGTTGACGTATCGACTTGTGTCAACTTACGTTGACAGTATGACCGAAGCAACAGATCTTGCCGCGCGTGCGGGCGATCGTGATCCCCGGGTCGGGCTACGGGCCGTTGCGGCGCTGCGCCGGCTGCTGGAGCAGCTGGAAGCCGTACAGGTGCGCAGTGCGCGCAATCAGGGGTGGTCGTGGCAGGAGATCGCCGCGGAACTCGGGGTCAGCAGGCAGGCCGTGCACAAGAAGTACGGGAGGCGTTGATGTTCGAGCGGTTCACGAAGGATGCCCGTGCCGTGGTCACGGGGGCCGTTGAGCACGCCGAGAGGGGAGGGGCGCAGACCGTCGACGCCGAGCACATGCTGCTCGCCCTGCTCGATAGGGAGGGGAGCCGGGCCTCGTTCGCGCTGGCGGTGCTCGGCGGTGGGGAGTGGTTGGAGTCCGTGCGGCAGGCATTGGCGGAGGCTCGCCGGCGGGGTGGGCTTTCGCAGGCCGAGGCAGATGCGCTGGCCGGGTTGGGGATCGATGTGGGGGAGATCGTCGCCCGGGTCGAGGAGGTCCATGGTGTCGGGGCGATGGCCGGGGACCGGAAGGACAAGGGGTGGTGGTCGGGGCGCCGCTCCTTCAGCCGGGAGGCCAAGGACGTGCTGGAGCGGTCGCTGCGTATCGCCGTCGCGCGCCGGGACCGGCACATCGGCGACGAGCACATCCTCCTGGCCCTGACCGGCCGCCCCGGCGTGCCCGCCGAGGTCCTCGCCGATCACGGGGTGACATATGAGGCTGTCACCCGGGTGCTGGGGGGAGAGGGCGAGGGAGAGGCCAAGGCCGGGTGAGGAGGGGGAGGGGGATGGGAGAAGGGGGAGCGGGGACGGGGCCGGGGAAGCCTTCGCGGTGCGCCGCTGGGCGTCGGTGCGCGGTTCCTGAGCCGGCCTGCCTGGGCAGTGCAGCGCCGTTGAAGTGGGCGCCGTGCTGCCCAGGGGCGTGGTGTCAGGGCCTGGGTGTGCGCAGTAGGGCTCCGATGTGGGCTGCCGCTGTCGACAAGTGGCGGCGGGCGTCGTGGAGTTGGTCGGGGGTCACGCCGTGGTCCCTTGCCGCATCACGGATGTCGTCGCGGAAGCGGTCGAGCAGGCGGTCGAGGTCGCGGGCCGGGTCGTCGGTGGGGGACTCGTGGGCCCAGGTGGGTTCGTAGTCGGCGGGGAAGTCCTTGGGGGTGTCGGAGTAGTCGGGGGGCTGCTGTGCCGACTTGGGGGCGCTCGGGCGGCCGAAGCCGAAGTCCCGGCCGAACCCCTTGCTGTAGTCCTTGCCGAAGTCGCCGAACTCCTTGGCCAGTTCGGTCAGGCCCTCCCGGACGCCCGTGGGCCAGTCGCCGCGGGCGAAGTGGTCCTGTACGTGCTCCTGGACCCGGCGGGCGATGCGCTGGACCTCCTCCTGGGCCTGGGCGCGCGCGTGGTCCTGGGCCTCCTTCGCCTGGCGGCGGGCGCGCTGGGCCTCCTCGCGGGCCCGGCGGCTCTCGTCCTTGGCGCGTCGGGCCTGCTCCTTCCACTCCTGCTTGGCGCGGCGCATCTCCTCCTTGGCGGCGCGCCACGCCTCCTTGTCGGTGTAGTCGGAGAAGTCACCGAAGGGCGTGTCCGTCTTGGCGGACGTGCCCGTGCGGGCCTCGGTCGCGGCTGCCCGCATCTCGCGGCGCAGGTCGCCCGCAGCGCCGCGTACGTCGGCCCGGATCTCGGCGGCGAGTTCGGCCACCGACTCCCTGATCTCCAGCTCCAGGTCGGCCAACTCGCCGCTGCGGTCGGCCAGTTCGGCCCGGCCGGCGTCGGTGATGGCGTACACCTTGCGGCCGCCCTCGGTGGTGTGGGTGACCAGGCCCTCGGCCTCCAGCTTGGCGAGGCGGGGGTAGACGGTGCCGGCCGACGGTGCGTACAGCCCCTGGAAGCGCTCTTCGAGGAGGCGGATCACCTCGTAGCCGTGGCGCGGGGCCTCGTCCAGCAGCTTCAGCAGGTACAGGCGGAGGCGGCCGTGGGCGAAGACGGGGGGCATGTCAGAGCACCTTCTTGTCGGTCGTGCCGTCGGCCGGGGCGTGGGGTGGGGCGTCGGTTGGTTCATCGCCCTGGCCGGAGACGGAATTGTCCCCCGGGCTGTGGTGTGTGTCGCTCAGCGGGGCCGTCGTCGCGGCGGTGTCTGTCGCCGGGGCCTCGTCCGTCGTCCGGGCCTTGTCCGTCGTCGGGGTCGTGTCCGTCGTCGGGGTCGTGTCGGTCGTGTCCGTCGTGGGCTCGGGGTCCTCCCAGGCCTCTGCCTCCCACGGCTCCTCCTCCCGCGGTGGGCGGCGCAGCAGCGCGATCGAGCCGGAGACCGTCGTCGCCCGGAGCTTGCCGGTGCCGGCGCCCAGACGGCCGGTGATCTTGTGGGCGCCCCACTGGCCGTGGACCCGCAGCCCCTCGAAGGCGTTGGAGATCGTGCCGCTCGCGGTGTTGGCCTCCACGTCCGCGTCCGCCGGTGCCGGCAGGCGGATGGCGATCTCGCCGGAGACGCTGGTCAGCCGGACGTCGGTCGGGCCGTCCGGGTCAAGGTCGACGATCATGGAGCCGCTGACCGAGTCGGCCTTCACGGAGGAGCCGGAGCCCTCTACGACCGTGAGGTCGCCGGAGACGGAGTTGAAGCGGAGGTCGCCGGTGACGGCCTGGGCCTCCAGGTTCCCGGAGACCGTGTCGGCGCGGACCGGGCCGGACAGGGCGACGAGGGTGGTGTCCCCGGTTACGCCCTTGACCACCGACGGGCCCTGGATCCCCGAGACCACTGCCCCCGCGCCGACCACGCCCACCTCGACGCGCGTGTCGGCCGGAACCGCGAGAGAGACCACCGCACTGCGGCGCCAGCCCTTGCGGTCGAGCCACTTGAGGAAGCCCTTCCAGGGCAGGTCCTCGTACGCCACCGACAGGGTGCCGCCCTCCTGGGTCACCACCAGAGGCGGTCCCTCGATCTCGGAGACCTGCAGGCGGGCGGAACCTTCGTCCGTGCCCACGACGTTCACCGTGCCGTTGACGATGCGCACATGGAGCTCGCTCACCGGCTCGTCGAAGGTGAGCTTCCTGGGCTCTGCTACGGACCACTCGGACATGGTGCGGACCTCCTGGGCGACCGGACACGGCCGCGCGGGCCGGGGCGGACCTGAACAATGAGCAACGACACGCCATATCGCGTCTCTTGCTAAACACGATATATCGCGGCCGGGGAAAGTCAAGGCACTCGTTTTGGTGATCACAAGTGACGTGAGGTGGACAAATCGGCCTAGCGTGTTGGCATGCCGACGGAAGAGTCCAGCGTCGCTCGCCAGGCCCGTCCTGCCCCGGGCGCCCTGCTGCTCTGCCGCGCGGACCCCGAGTCCGTCGGCCCCGTCGCCCGGCTGCTGCGCGAGGACATGCTGCTCGCGCCCGCCGGCGGGGAGTGGAGCGTGCTCGTGCCCGAGGGGCGGCCCTGGCTGGAGTGCGGCGAACCGATCGACCGCGTCCTCACCGGCTGGGCCACCGCCCTCGCCGTCGGCGCGCCCTGGCCTGTCCTCGCCCTGTGGTGGGACGCCGACCGCGCGGGATACACCCTCGCTTCCGGCTTCCGCCGCCCCGTCGGCTACGTCTGGCTCGCCAACGGCACCCCGGTCGGCGAGGACGAGGCCATGCGCACGTTCGCGGGCCGGCTCGGCCTCGATCCGGTCCTGGACATGCAGTCCCTCGACGAGCTGACGCGCCCCGACCCCGAGTCCGACGCGCGGGCCCGCATGCGTGGCCTGGTCGCCGTCCTCACGCGCGCGGGCGTGTCCTTGCCCGACGGCCTCGCGCCCGGCGAAAGCGCCGACAACCTCGACGCTGCCGTCCGCGCACAGCCGCACATCCGCCTCATCGAGTGGTGGGGCTGGCGCGAAGCCTTCCGCGCGGAACTCGACGCCGTCGAGGGCGGCCGACTCGGGCCCTGGCTCCCCTGGGCCGGCGGCCCCAAGGCCCGCGCCCTCGCCCTGACGCAGATCGCGACCGGCCTGCCCCTCGCGGTCTGGGGCCTACGGCACCGCAGCGGCGGCTGGCTCGCGGCGGGCACGGTGCTGCTGGCCCACGGTGCGCTGGGGCTGGCGTACGAGGCGGTGCGGCCGCTGGACTGACGGGGCTGGGGGTGCGGGGCGGACGTGCTGAGGCGTGAGCGAGGGTGGCGCGGCGGCGGGGTTGAGACGTCAGCGGGGGTGGCGGGGTTGAGGGGCATCGGGGTGCTGTGCCTGGCGCGGGTCTGGGGCCGCGGTGCGCGCCTGGCAGGGGTCTGTGGCCGTGGGCGGCGCGGGGTCCGCGCAGGATGGTTCGGCTCGGCGGCGAACGTGGATGGATCGAGGCGGGTGACGGTGATCTGGTCGCGGGGAACAGACATCGACGCACATCGGCGCGAGGTCCGCACCCACGGGCCGGCGGCGGGAACGGGAGGAGAGTGGCGGCGGTGTGCGCCGCTGGGAGGAGGGCCCCGGGGGCCCACGGCGGTGGTGCGGCCACTGGACCGAGGGCTCTCCGATGCCGTCGGTCGTCGCTGTCCAGTCGCCGTCCTGTGGCTCCGCTGGCGATGGTTGCCCGGGCGGCCGTGCAACGTGATAAGCCCGCCGCCCCAGGGCGCCCACGGGGGAGGGCATCCGCCGGGACGCGCCGCGAAGGAGCACCGTCACGCCGGGAGGGCCGGCCGACCTCCTGCTCGGCGTCGACCGAGGGCTCTCCGATGCCGTCGGTCGTCGCTGTACGGTCACAGTCCTGTGGCGTGCTGTGGCTCCGCTGCCGATGGTTGCTCGGGCGGCTGTGCAAAGTGAGGCTCGGGCGGCCGGGCAACGTGATGAGCGCGCCGCGTCAGGGCGCCCACGGGGGAGGGCATCCGCCGGGACGCGCCGCGAAGGAGCACCGTCACGCCGGGAGGGCCGGCCGACCTCCTGGTCGGCGTCCTGTGGCTCCGCTGGCGATGGTTGCTCGGGCGGCTGTGCAAAGTGAGGCTCGGGCGGCCGGGCAACGTGATGAGCGCGCCGCGTCAGGGGCGCCCACGGGGGAAGGCATCCGCCGGGACGCGCCGCGAAGGAGCACCGTCAGGACGAGAGGGCCGGCCGACCCCCTGCTTGGCGTCTAGACGTCGTCGTCCTCGTCGTCCAGCCGGGCCAGCCATGTCGCCAGCCGCTCCACCGGTACCTCGAAGTCGGGGTTCAGGTCGACGAAGGTGCGCAGCTGCTCGGCCAGCCACTCGAAGGTGATCTCCTCCTCGCCGCGCCGCTTCTCCAGTTCTTCGATGCCTCGGTCGGTGAAGTACATGCAGTGAGGATATGTCGTGCCCGGCACGCGCGCGTGTACGGGAGTACCGAGCGGCCACCGGCTGCGCGACTCACGCGCCGGAGTCCCGTTTCTGCCAGCCGAGCTTCACGACGACATGCCCCTCGACGCCCGTCTTCGTGAGCACGGCGCCGGCGCTCGCGTTCAGCTTCACGCCGAACTCCAGCTCCACCGTGGTGGGCTGGGCCGCCTGAAAAGTGCGCAGGGTGGTCTCGGCGGCCCGTCTGATGGGGGCCAGGGCTTCCTCCAGGGACACGGAGGCCTCGCGCATACGGTCACCCACGCGGGAAGCGCGGACCATGCCGGGCTCGTCGTCCTCGACCTCCACGACCAGTTGTGCGGCCGTCCTCGTCGTCCATGGCGATCCGCAGTAGCTCGGCCATTCGTTCCCCCGTAGGTCCCGAGGGGTCACAACAGGTCACAACAGGTCACAACCCGATTGGCGACCGGGTCGGTTCAGCGTGTGCGTCCCTCAATCTAGTCGCGCGGCAGGCGAGTTGACCGCGAATGCCGGAAGGTCCGGCTCCGAGTCACGCGGACTCGGAGCCGGACCTTCCGATCAGACCGTGCAGAGGCTCAGGCCTCGAACACCTCACGCACCAGCTGTTCCTGCTCGGCCTGGTGCCGCTTGGCGGAACCGACGGCCGGGGACGAGGAGTGCGGACGCGAGATGCGGCGCAGGCGCTCACCGTGCGGGACGTCGGCGCCGACCGCGAGGTCCAGGTGGTCGATCAGGTTGAGCGCGATGAACGGCCACGCACCCTGGTTCGCCGGCTCCTCCTGGGCCCACAGGTACTTCTCGGCGTTCGGGTACTTGGCGATCTCGGCCTGGAGCTCGGTACCCGGCAGCGGGTACAGACGCTCGATGCGGATGATCGCCGTGTCCGTGACGCCGCGCTTCTTCCGCTCGGCCTCGATGTCGTAGTAGACCTTGCCGGCGCAGAAGACGACCTTCCTCACCGCGGCCGGGTCGACCGACGCGTCGCCGATGACCGGCTGGAACTGCCCGGTCGTGAACTCCTCCGCCTTGGAGGCGGCGGCCTTCAGGCGCAGCATCGACTTCGGGGTGAAGACGACCAGCGGCTTGTGGTGCGGGTTGTGCGACTGCCACCGCAGGAGGTGGAAGTAGTTCGACGGGGACGTCGGCATCGCGACCGTCATGTTGTTCTGCGCGCACATCTGAAGGAAGCGCTCCGGGCGGGCGGACGAGTGGTCCGGGCCCTGGCCCTCGTAGCCGTGCGGGAGGAGCAGGACCACACCGGAGGTCTGGGCCCACTTCTGCTCGGCCGACGAGATGAACTCGTCCACGACCGTCTGGGCGCCGTTGACGAAGTCGCCGAACTGGGCCTCCCACATCACGAGCGCCTCGGGACGGGCCAGCGAGTAGCCGTACTCGAAGCCCATGGCCGCGTACTCGGACAGCAGGGAGTTGTAGACGTTCAGCCGCGACTGGTCCTCGGAGAGGTACTGCAGCGGCGTGTACTCCTCGCCCGTCTCACGGTCGATGATGACCGCGTGGCGCTGGCCGAACGTACCGCGCTGCGAGTCCTGGCCGGCGAGGCGGACCGGGACGCCCTCCAGCAGGAGGGAGCCGATCGCGAGGGTCTCGCCCATGCCCCAGTCGATGGTGCCGTCCTCGACCATCGACGCCCGGCGCTGCAGCTGCGGCAGCAGACGCGGGTGGACGGTGATGTGGTCGGGGATGTTGACCTGGGACTCCGCGATTCGCTTGACGACCTCCGCGGTGACCGCGGTGGTGACGGCGACCGGGAACTCGGCCTGCGGGTCAGAGGGCTCCACGGCGGCCGGCTGCGAGGTGGCCTCGCGGACCTCCGTGAAGACCTTCTCGAGCTGGCCCTGGTAGTCCTGCAGGGCCTGCTCGGCCTCTTCCAGGGTGATGTCGCCGCGACCGATGAGGGACTCGGTGTAGAGCTTGCGCACCGAGCGCTTCTTGTCGATCAGGTCGTACATCAGCGGCTGGGTGAAGGCCGGGTTGTCCGACTCGTTGTGACCGCGGCGGCGGTAGCAGATGAGGTCGATCACGACGTCCTTGTTGAACGCCTGGCGGAACTCGAAGGCCAGGCGGGCAACGCGGACGACCGCCTCGGGGTCGTCGCCGTTGACGTGGAAGATCGGGGCCTCGATCATCCGGGCCACGTCGGTCGAGTACATGGAGGAGCGCGAGGACTCGGGCGCCGCCGTGAAGCCGACCTGGTTGTTGATGACGATGTGGACCGTGCCGCCGGTGCGGTAACCGCGCAGCTGAGACATGTTGAGCGTCTCGGCCACGACACCCTGGCCCGCGAAGGCCGCGTCACCGTGCAGGGCGACGGGCAGGACCGTGAAGTCCGTGCCGCCCTTGTTGATGATGTCCTGCTTGGCGCGCGCGACGCCCTCGAGGACCGGGTCGACCGCCTCCAGGTGCGAGGGGTTGGCGGTGAGCGAGACCTTGATCTGCTCGCCGTCCAGGCCCGTGAAGGTGCCCTCGGCGCCCAGGTGGTACTTCACGTCGCCGGAGCCGTGCATCGACTTCGGGTCGAGGTTGCCCTCGAACTCGCGGAAGATCTGCGCGTACGACTTGCCGACGATGTTCGCGAGCACGTTCAGCCGGCCGCGGTGGGCCATGCCGATGACGACCTCGTCCAGGCGCGACTCGGCGGCCGAGTCGAGGACCGCGTCCAGCAGCGGGATGACGGACTCGCCGCCCTCCAGGCTGAACCGCTTCTGGCCGACGTACTTCGTCTGCAGGAAGGTCTCGAAGGCCTCCGCCGCGTTCAGTCGGCGCAGGATGCGCAGCTGCTCCTCGCGCTCCGGCTTGGTGTGCGGGCGCTCGATGCGGTCCTGGATCCACTTGCGCTGCTTGGGGTCCTGGATGTGCATGAACTCGATGCCGGTGGTGCGGCAGTACGAGTCGCGCAGCACGCCGAGGATGTCGCGCAGCTTCATCAGGGACTTGCCGGAGAAGCCGCCGACCGCGAACTCGCGCTCCAGGTCCCAGAGCGTGAGGCCGTGCTCGGTGATGTCCAGGTCGGGGTGCTTGCGCTGCTGGTACTCCAGCGGGTCGGTGTCGGCCATGACGTGGCCGCGGACCCGGTAGGAGTGGATCAGCTCGAAGACACGGGCGGCCTTCGTGACGTCGTCGTCGTGGCTGGCGTCGATGTCCTTGAGCCAGCGGACCGGCTCGTAGGGGATGCGCAGCGACTCGAAGATCTCGTCGTAGAAGTTGCTCTCGCCGAGCAGGAGGTTCGCGACGATCCGCAGGAACTCGCCGGAGGCGGCGCCCTGGATCACCCGGTGGTCGTAGGTCGACGTGAGCGTCATGACCTTCGAGATGCCGAGCTTGTTCAGGGTGTCCTGGGACGTGCCCTGGAACTCCGCCGGGTAGTCCATGGAGCCGACGCCCATGATCACCGACTGGCCGGGCATCAGACGCGGCACGGAGTGAACCGTGCCGAGGCCGCCGGGGTTGGTCAGGGAGACGGTCACGCCGGTGAAGTCGTCCATGCCCAGCTTGCCGTCACGGGCGCGGCGGACGATGTCCTCGTAGGCCTGCCAGAACTCGAAGAAGTTCAGGGTCTCGGCCTTCTTGATGCCCGCGACCACGAGCTGGCGGTCGCCGTTGGGCTTGACCAGGTCGATGGCGAGGCCGAAGTTGATGTGCTCCGGCTTGACCAGGGTCGGCTTGCCGTCCTTCTCCGCGAAGGAGTAGTTCATCGACGGCATGGCCTTGATGGCCTGCACCATCGCGTAGCCGATCAGGTGCGTGAAGGAGATCTTCCCGCCCCGGGCGCGCTTCAGGTGGTTGTTGATGACGATGCGGTTGTCGAAGAGCAGCTTCACCGGGACGGCGCGCACGGACGTGGCCGTGGGCACCTCCAGGGAGGCGTTCATGTTCTTCGCGACCGCGGCGGCGGGGCCGCGCAGCGTCACGAGCTCGGGACCGTCGACAGCGGCGGCAGGCTCGGTCTTCTTCGGCTGAGCGGGCTTCGCGGCCGGGGCCGGCGCGGCGGGCTTCGCCGCAGCCGGAGCCGGGGCCGCAGCGGCGGGCGCGGCGGCAGCGGGCTTCGGGGCGGCGGGGGCCGGCGCGGGGACCGACGGGGCGGCCGGAGCAGCCGGGGCGGCGGGGGCCGCCGGAGCCGTGCTGGTGGTTCCCGCCGCCCCCGGGGCCGCGGTACCCGCCGGAGCCGAGGCGGCAGGCGCTCCCGGCTTGTAGTCGGCGAAGAAGTCCCACCAGGCACGGTCTACCGAATTCGGGTCCTGGAGGTACTGCTGATAGATCTCGTCGACGAGCCACTCGTTCGGCCCGAACGCGGCCGCGGGGTTCTTGCCCGCTTGGTCGGTGTCGGTCGAGATGCTCGAGTTACTGGGGGACTGTGGCGACACGGCGGCAACCGCCCTCTTCCGCTTCACAAGGTGATGGACAGCGGGAATTAAGGCTACGCCCCCATGGCCGAGAAGGTCAGGCTGAGCAAGGTCATCGTCGTGTAAGTCACATCGGAAAGCGTGTTTCGGGCCTGGAAATGGCGGGAAACAAGCGTGGTTCCGCTTGGGTTGACCGCAGAGGGGACGACGAGATCTCGACCTGGCGCGCCGAAAGCGCAGGTCCGTACCTGATCACACGTGTCCGTCAGGCAGGACGCACGTGGATCTTGATGCTCCGGTTCGAACTTTACGTCAACTTGGTACGGATGGCTGCCCGGGAAGTGTGACAAGAATCCGGCAACCCCGCTCGGATTCGGCCACCCCGATCCGGCCGCCATGCAGATCGACGGCCCAGCGCGCGATCGCCAGCCCCAGACCCGTACCGCCATCGCTGCCCGGCCCGTGCGGCCGGCGGACGGCGCCGCGGTTGAAGCGCTCGAAGACCCTGTGCCAGTCCGCCTTCGGAATCCCCGGCCCCTCGTCCAGGACCTCCAGCACCAGCGACTCCGGCTGCATCCCGCGCCGCGCCTTGACCGTCACGCGGCCGTGCGGCGGGCTGTGCTTGATCGCGTTGTCGATGAGGTTGGCGACCACCTGGTGGATGCGCTCGGGGTCGGCGTGCGCCGTCAGCTCCGGCGGGGAGACGTCGAGGTGCAGATGGACGTCCGTACGGGTGTGGCTGCCGGAGCCCGACGCCATGCCCCCGCGCGCGGAGGCGACCATGTTGGCCTCCTTCAGCACGCCGGACAGGTACGGCCAGACCTCGAAGCGCCGCATGCGCAGCGGTACGACGCCGTTGTCCAGGCGGGACAGGTCCAGGAGCGTCTCCACGAGCCGGCCGAGCCGCTCGGTCTGCTTCAGCGCCGTACGCATGGTCTCGGGGTCGGCCTCGGCGATGCCGTCGACCACGTTCTCCAGGACGGCACGCAGGCCCGCGATCGGGGTGCGCAGCTCGTGCGAGACGTTCGCCACCAGCTCCTTGCGCTGCTGGTCCTGGGCCTCCAGCTCGTCCGCCATGAGATTGATCGTCCCGGCCAGGTCGCCCAGCTCGTCGCGGCGGTTCTCGCGCACCCGGCGCGTGTAGTCGCCGTGCGAGATGGACCGGGCCACCGCGTTCATCTCGTCCAGCGGCGCGGTGAGCGAATGAGCCACGAACTGCGTAATGAGCAGTGTGGCGATCATCGAGAAGACCGTGATGAAGCGCAGTTCCGTCTGCGTGCGCACCGCGATCATCGACAGGCCGGTGGTGATCAGCACCGCGATGATGACCAGCGCGCCCAGCTTGGTCTTGATCGAGAACGGACGTACGCCGCCCCAGGGCTCCCCAGGGCCTCTCCGTGCGGCCGGTCCGTCGCTCATGGCGTCGGCGTCTCCAGGGCGTAGCCCACGCCGTGCACCGTACGGATCCGCTCGGCGCCGATCTTCCGGCGCAGCGCCTTGATGTGGCTGTCGACCGTGCGGGTGCCGGAGGCGTCCGCCCAGTCCCACACCTCGGCGAGCAGCTGCTCACGGGAGAGCACCGCGCGCGGGGTGTTCGCCAGGCACACCAGGAGGTCGAACTCGGTGGGTGTGAGGTGAACATCCTCACTGCGCACCCGCACCCGACGCTGTGCGTGGTCGATCTCCAGCTCGCCGAGCCGCAGGATGCCCGACCGCGGGGTCGTCGCGGCCAGCGCGGCCCGCTCGACGCGGCGCAGCAGCACATGCACGCGTGCCGCCAGCTCCCGCATCGAGAACGGCTTCGTCATGTAGTCGTCCGCGCCGACGCCGAGGCCGACCAGCATGTCGGTCTCGTCGTCCCGCGCGGTCAGCATCAGCACCGGCACCGGGCGCTGGGCCTGCACCCGGCGGCATACCTCCAGGCCGTCGAAGCCCGGCAGCATGATGTCGAGGATCAGCAGGTCGGGCTGCCAGGCCTCGGCCGTGTCGACCGCCGCCGGACCGTCGCCCGCGGTCTGCACGAGGAAACCCTCGGCGCGCAGGCGGGCCGCGATGGCGTCCACGATGGTCGGATCGTCCTCGACCACGAGGACCCGGCGCTGAGCGCCCGGGGTTGCCGCCGTGCCGTTGTGGGAGGTGTGTGTCTGCTCCATCGCCCGCCCCAAAGTTGCTTTCCGGAATCCGTGGGGTGATCCCGCTAACTGGCCATGCCTGCTCATGCTTGCGATTGACGCTTGAATGATCCGCGTCAGGTGAGCAGAGTACGGGGAGTCACCGCGCCACGGCTATCCAGGTCGTACGGCGAGGTGTACGACGTCCGGAACGCCCCGGGCAACGGGGATCTCTTCGGTACGCACCTGTTGGAATCCGGCATTACACAAGGTTTCTTCGAATTCCGGAGATGGCTGTGCGGACCATACGGCAAGCACCCCGCCGGGCCTCAACGCCCCTGCGCAGCCTGCCAGTCCGGCCGGTGAGTAGAGGCTGTCGTTGCCCTCGGTGACAGTCCAGCCGGGGCCGTTGTCGATGTCGAGGCACAAGGCGTCATACGTGGCGGAAGTCTCATGTACGTACGCCACGAGATCCGTTTCCAGAATCTCGGTACGGGGGTCCGCGATGGCCCGGCGGGAGAAGTCGGACAACGGGCCGTCGAGATGCCAGTCGATAATCGCGCGCTCGCGCTCCACGACGGTGATCCTTCCCGGGCGTGGATCGGCTGCGGCATGTGCGAGCGAGAACCCGACGCCGAGCCCCCCGATCAGCACGCGGGGCCGCGGCCGCCCGTCCAGTGCGCCGAGTGCCGCGTCCACGAGCAGCCGTTCCGAGCGGCCGTCGGATGTGTCCATCAGGAAGCAGCCGTTCGCGATGATCTGGAGCAGCTCACCGTGCCGTCGCAGCACGACCTCACCGTGCGGGCCTTCGCGACGGTCCAGGACTTCGGGGATGTCGTACGAAGTGGGCATCGGGCCATCCTGGCAGGCCTGCACGGTGGGCTGAAAGCTTTCCCTCGGGGGTGTGTGGCCGGGAGGTACCCCGTTGGGGGGAACGGGTTCGGGGGCTTGTTGAGAGGTTGCTGAGAATCGGCTCCCTTGTGGCGCCGGTCACAGACACGGGTGCGCCGCGGGCGAAGGGTGGAGGAAACGGAAGGGGCGCCTCACCTTGGAACGGACTGCGGCTGGGGGCGTGCCGGGCTCGGCTCCCATGCCCGGGGACGCGGATCTGCCCGACGTGCCGGGTCTGCGAGGTGTGGCGGAGCTGCCCGACGCGGCGGACCTGCGAGAGGTGGCGGAGCTGCGAGAGGTGGCGGGCCTGCGAGAGGTGGCGGAGCTGCGAGAGGTGGCGGATCTGCCCGACGTGGCGGACCTGCCCGATGCGGCGGACCTGCGAGGCGTGGCGGAGCTGCCCGATGTGGCGGGCCTGCGAGAGGTGGCGGATCTGCCCGACGTGGCGGACCTGCCCGACGTGGCGGACCTGCCCGATGTGGCGGAGCTGCTGGACGGGATGCCGCGGCAGCGCGGGCCGCTGGGCGCGACGGCGCCGACCGCCGTTCCTGCGTCGCCCTCCGCGCCGAGCGCCGTTGCGACGGCGCCCTCGCCGATCCCCCCTGAAGCCTGCGCGCCCCTGCTCCGCCTCGGCCACCCCTGGCGTCTGCTCCCCACCGCCACCGGCACGCTGTTCACTCTCGCCTACGCAGCCGTACTGGCCGTCACTTCGCTCGTCGCCGCGTATGCCGACCCCGCCCTCGTCCACGCTCTGCACCAAGGCTCCAGCACCGACGTGGCGCACCTCGTGGGGACGCCCGTGACGGTGCTGCTCGCCAGCGCGCTGTGGATCGCGGGCGGGCTCGTGACGCCGTACACGCTCGCCTTCCTGCTGGTGCTCACAGCCCTGGAGCGACGGATCGGCGGCGTGCGCACGGCCCTCGTCTTCCTGACCGGGCACGTCCTGGCCACCCTCGCGACCGAGGTCCCGGTGGGACTCGCCGTGCTGGCCGGCCACCTTCCCGACAGTTCGCTGCACCGCCTCGACTACGGCGTCAGCTTCGGCGTCGCCACGGCCATCGGCGCGCTGAGCGGGCTGCTGCGGCCGTGGCTTCGGTGGCCGGTGCTGGTGCTGTTCGGCGGGATGCTGGTCCAGGACCTCGTCAATCTCACGGACCCGCTGACCAATTGGGGGCATCTGATGGCCCTGGCCATCGGGATCGCGATGTGGCCGGTCGTGCGCGGGTGGTGCCCGGCGGGGTCGACCGGCTTCGGGCGGCCGCACGCGCGGGTCGCGACCAGCGCGCGGTAGCCAACCCCGGCCCCCGCCGTTCGACCAGGGTTGCCTCGCTGCACAGGCTCGCGAAGTCGCTATCGGCGCGGCAGGCCGGCCGGGAGGCGGAGACGACCTCGCCGTGCGCGTCGGCGACATGGACGGCGATCCCGCCCGGGGCCGCCCCGGCATGGCGCAGCGTCACGCCCGCGGGCAGGACAGGCTGTCGTCGGCCATGGCCGCGGCGCGTCCGACCACTACCGTCTCCTCGCCCTCGCCCTCGCCCTCGCCCTCGGGCACGAAGCCCGCCGCGCCCGGGCGGGCGGTGGGGCGGCCGCGCTGGCGTGCGACCGATTTTCCGTTCGACCCTCACGCGGGCCGCTGAACGAGGCGGAGACGGCGCGGGAAGGATCAGGCCCCGCCCGCCGTTTACCGAAAGAAGTCGAGGTCAGGTCCTGTGGCGTAAGCGATCGCTCACAGCGAACGGAGGCCGGGGAACATTCGAAGCGTCCCGTGCATTGAGTCGGCATAACTCAACTTGACTGCCGAAGGGGAGATCATGGCTTCGACGTCCACACCGCTCACCCTGCCCGTGCTGCCGCTCGACGACGAGGTGGTGCTGCCCGGAATGGTGGTCCCGCTGGACCTGAACGACGCCGACGTGCGCGCCGCGGTGGAGGCCGCTGAGGCCGCCGCGAGGTCACAGCCAGGGAAGCCCCGGGTGCTGCTGGTGCCACGCATCGACGGGACGTACGCGAGCACCGGTGTGCTCGGCACCGTCGAGCAGGTCGGCCGGCTGGCCGACGGTGACCCCGGTGCCCTGATCCGCGGTCGCGGCCGTGTGCAGATCGGCGCCGGGACGACCGGACCGGGTGCGGCCCTGTGGGTCGAGGGGACCCGCGTCGACGAGAGCGTGCCCGAGCCGCTGCCCGGACAGGTCACCGACCTGGTGAAGGAGTACAAGGCCCTCGCCACCGCCTGGCTGCGCAAGCGCGGCGCCTGGCAGGTCGTCGACCGCGTCCAGGCCATCGACGACGTCTCCGCCCTCGCCGACAACTCCGGTTACTCGCCCTTCCTGAGCACCGAGCAGAAGGTGGAGCTCCTGGAGACCGCCGACCCGGTCGCCCGCCTCAAGCTCGCCACCCAGCAGCTGCGCGACCACCTCGCCGAGCAGGACGTCGCCGAGACCATCGCCAAGGACGTCCAGGAGGGCGTCGACAAGCAGCAGCGCGAGTTCCTGCTGCGGCGTCAGCTGGAGGCCGTGCGCAAGGAACTGCGGGAGATCAACGGCGAGCAGGACGGCGAGGAGTCCGACGACTACCGCGCCCGCGTCGAGGCCGCCGACCTGCCCGAGAACGTCCGCGAGGCCGCGCTCAAGGAGGTCGACAAGCTGGAGCGGTCCTCCGACCAGTCGCCCGAGGGGTCGTGGATCCGGACCTGGCTCGACACCGTGCTCGAACTGCCGTGGAACGAGCGGACCGAGGACGAGTACGACATCCAGGGCGCCAAGGCGATTCTCGACGCCGAGCACGCCGGTCTGGAGGACGTGAAGGAACGCATCACCGAGTACCTCGCGGTGCGCAAGCGCCGTAACGACCGCGGCCTGGGTGTCGTCGGCGGCCGGCGTGGCGGTGCCGTCCTGGCGCTGGTCGGCCCGCCCGGCGTCGGCAAGACCTCGCTCGGCGAGTCCGTCGCGCACGCCATGGGCCGCAAGTTCGTCCGCGTCGCCCTCGGTGGCGTACGGGACGAGGCGGAGATCCGCGGCCACCGGCGTACGTACGTCGGCGCGCTGCCCGGCCGCATCGTGCGGGCCATCAAGGAGGCCGGGTCGATGAACCCGGTGGTCCTCCTCGACGAGATCGACAAGGTGGGGTCCGACTTCCGGGGCGACCCGGCGGCCGCCCTGCTCGAGGTCCTGGACCCGGCCCAGAACCACACCTTCCGCGACCACTACCTGGAAGTGGAACTGGACCTCTCGGACGTGGTCTTCCTCGCCACCGCCAACGTCCTGGAGGCCATCCCGGAGGCCCTGCTCGACCGCATGGAGCTGGTCCGCCTCGACGGCTACACCGAGGACGAGAAGATCGTCATCGCCCGTGACCACCTGCTCCCGCGTCAGCTGGAGCGGGCGGGTCTGGACAAGGACGAGGTCGCCATCGGCGAGGGCGCGCTGCGCAAGCTCGCCGGTGAGTACACGCGCGAGGCGGGCGTCCGCAACCTGGAGCGGTCCATCGCGAGGCTGCTGCGCAAGGTGGCGGCCCAGCACGAACTGGGCGAGCGGGAGCTGCCGTTCACCGTCGAGGACGGCGACCTGCGCGGCCTGATCGGCCGGCCGCACCACGTGCCCGAGTCCGCCCAGGACCCGGCGGAGCGCCGTACGGCCGTGCCCGGCGTGGCGACCGGGCTGGCGGTGACGGGCGCGGGCGGTGACGTCCTGTTCGTCGAGGCGTCCCTGGCCGATCCGGAGACGGGCGCGGCCGGTCTGACGCTGACCGGCCAGCTGGGTGACGTGATGAAGGAGAGCGCACAGATCGCCCTGTCCTTCCTCCGCTCGCGCGGCGCGGAACTGGAGCTCCCGGTCGCCGACCTCAAGGACCGGGGCGTGCACATCCACTTCCCGGCGGGCGCGGTCCCCAAGGACGGCCCGAGCGCCGGCATCACGATGACGACGGCGCTGGCATCGCTCCTGTCCGGCCGGCTGGTCCGCACGGACGTGGCGATGACGGGTGAGGTCTCGCTGACGGGCCGGGTGCTGCCGATCGGTGGCGTGAAGCAGAAGCTGCTGGCGGCGCACCGCGCCGGGGTCACCACGGTGATCATCCCCAAGCGCAACGAGGCCGACCTGGACGACGTCCCGGCCGAGGTGCTGGACAAGCTCGACGTCCACGCCGTGACCGACGTCCGCCAGGTCCTGGAACTGGCGCTGTCGCCGGCCACCAACGGCGCGGCGCCGGAGGTTCCGGTCGCGGCGTGACGGACGCGGCCGGATGGGCAAGGCCCGGGTTCTCGTGAGGGAGGCCCGGGCCTTCGCCGCAGTCGGTTGTGGGCGTGGGCGTGGGGGGGTGTGGGTGTGGACCTGGACGTGGGCTGGGCGTGGGTGTGGCTCAGCCGTTCGCCAGAGCCTGGAGCCGGTCCAGCGCTCCGTTGAACCTGTTGTGGTCGCCGACGGTCGGACCGGACGACGTGTACTGCCACATCGTGTAGTAGCTCCAGCCGGCCGGGAGTTCGCCCACGGCGGCGGCGTACCGCGCGATCCACAGCGGATGGGCGGAGGCGAAGCCGCTGTTATTCCCGGTGCACTGCTTCCACCAGCTGGTGGCCGTGTAGATGACGGGGTCGCGCCCGGTGCGGGTCTTGTACTGGGTCACGAAGTCGCGGATCCAGGTGACCATCGCAGCCGGGGTCTTGCCGTAGCAGGCGTCGCCGTACGGGTTCCACTCGATGTCGAGGGCGCCCGGCAGGGTCCTGCCGTCGCGGGACCAACCGCCGCCGTGGTCGACGAAGTAGTTGGCCTGGGTTGCTCCATTGGTGGTGTCGGGGGTGGCGAAGTGGTAGGCGCCGCGGATCATGCCGACGTTGTAGGAGCCGTTGTACTGCTGGGCGAAGTAGGGGTTGGTGTAGTAGGTCCCCTCGGTGGCCTTGACGTAGGCCCACTTGACCCCGCTGTTCCACAGGGTCGGCCAGGCGACGTCGCCCTGGTGGCTGGAGACGTCCACGCCTTCCGTCTGGGTGGCCAGGACATCGGCGGGGAGGCTCTCCTCGCCGTCGTGGGCCAGGACGCCCATGCCCATGTACGCGGAGCCGCGGGGCGGGGTGTCGTCGGCGGTGGCGGGAGAGGTGTGGGCGGCGAGGAGTAGGGAGAGGACGGCGGCGAGCAGGAGCCCGGCGAGGTGCGGGCGCCGGCGGCGGAGCGGTTCGGGTCTGTGCACGGGCATTAGCGTGCCTCCGAAGGCTCGGTGATGCTCGGTGAGGAAACGCGCGTGTCTGTGGCGTGTGCATGCCATTCGGGCCTCGGTGCACGGCCCCGGCACAGACGCTAGGCGCGTAGAAGAGCAGGTGGAAGGGGGTCCGGAGGCTGCCGTTGGTCCACGCCTGCGAAATACTGGCGGAGCTGCGGCAATCACGGCGGTCGGCGGAAACTTTCAGGACCGGGAAAATCGAGGCAGGGGCTGACGTGCACGAAGACCGAAACGGCGACGGGCCGCGAGTCGAATCCCAGGGCGCCTCCGCCGGAGGAGTGTCCGGTGGTGGTCCGGGCCGGCCCGAGTTCCTCGACCTGGAACGCGAGTTGACGGTTCTGTTCCGGCGCGCCCGCGCCAAGCAGGGTGAGATGGCCCGCGAGGTCCATCCGGACCTGGAGTCGGCGGCGTACGGCCTGTTGGTCCGTCTGGATGAGTCCGGGCAACTGCGGGCCACCGAACTCGCCGCGTACATCGGTGTCGGCAAGGCCACCATGTCGCGTCAGCTGCGCGCACTGGAGGACCTCGGGCTGGTCGCCCGTGAACCCGACCCCGCCGACGGGCGGGCGTGGCTGGTGCACCTCACGGAGGAGGGGCGTGGCCGGGTCGCCAAGGTGCGTGAGGCACGGCGGGAGCGTTACGTCGCGCAGCTCTCGCACTGGGACCGGCGTGAGGTCGCGGAGCTGGCGCGGCTGCTGAACCAGTTGAACCGGGGGATGGAGAAGTAGCCCCGCGGAGCGTGCGGCCTCGCCCCTCACGCTGCCGCGTGCCCGCCGCTCACGCCTCGTGCGGGTGCCGCAGCAGGTCCCGCCAGTCCAGCTCGGCGCCCAGCGCGACCACGTCGGCCGCGAGAGGCGCCCGGCGCAGGCGCTCCGCGCCCTTCTCCGTCGTATAGACGACTTTCTCGCCGCCGGTGTGCCAGAAGTTCGCCGTCGGATCCAGCTCGCCGGACGCGCTGACCGTGACCTTGAGCGGATACTCCGGCTTTCCCGCCGCCACCCGCGCGGCACGCCGCTGGGCCGAGTTCACCAGCAGCCGCGGGCTGTCCGGCCGGATCGTGCCGGCCGCTCCCGCCCCCCGTGCCGACTGCTCACGGCTCGACGTGTTTTCCGCTCGTGCTGCCGCGTGCCGGCCGCTGGCGCCCCCGAGTTCGCCGCTCACTCACGCTGCCGCGTGTCGGCCGCTCGCGCCCCCCCGTGTCCGCTGCTCACGGCCCAACGTGTTCTCCGCTCACACCACCCCGAGTCCACCGCTCACGGCCGCACGTGTCCGAAGCTCACGCCTCGACGTCCTCTCCGCTCACCACTGCACGTACACGACCGTCGCGTCGTCGTGCGTCTTGCTGCGCCCCAGGAACGTCCGCTCCTCCATGTCGGCCCGCTCCAGCGCCCGTACCTGGTCCACCAACCCCTGCGCCCCCTCCTTACGCACGAGGGTGAAGCAGTCCCTCCAGTCGCCCTCCCGGAACTTCTCCACCCACCGGGTCGCCCCGTCCGTCAGTGCGGCCAGCGCCCGCACCTGGTCGCGCGGCAGCATCCCCGTAACCGCCCGCGCCGCAACCGACGGATCCGCGGCGGCGGTGAAGAAACCGCCCTCCTTGTTGCGGACGTGGGCGTCGATCAGGGCGTCCGTGGCCAGGGAGGCCCGGGGGAGGAGGGTCAGGCGGTCGTCCAGGTACGGGGTGATCGCGCCGTCGGCCGACTCCACCAGGAGGGCCGAGTCGGACAGGATCAGGTACTCCAGCGCGTCAGCCGACCAGCGGGCCAGGGCCACTGTGGCCTGTGGGGTGCGTGGGTGAGAAAGGTCACAGGTGTGCGCGTGTGCCTCAGCGGTACGTGCGATGGCACGGGCCAGGGCGTCGGCGAGCGGAACATCAGGGAGTGAAACGGTCAGTTCGGTCAGGGCTCCGCCGAGCCGTGCGGTGAACCAGGGGACGGAATGCAGACAGCCCGTCTCGCCCCTCGGTGGGGTCACTCCGTCCAGGACCACCAGTACGCCGCCCTGTCCCGAGGCGGGAAGGCCGACACTCGCGAAGTCCTCGTTGGGGCGGGCCGGATCGCCGGGCTCCGAAACAAGCTCTGTTCGCATTCGGCCAGTCTGCACGAGCCCTTCACAAGGGTCACGAAGGGGTCGCAGGAGATGCTGTATGAGCGCAGCCTCGCAGGTCAGGCGTCTGATTTGGGATGGAATGGAGCGCTCCGGGAAGGCGTGGCGGCGAATACTGCCACCGCCTGCCCCAGACGTCCAACCGGCCCGCCGTACAAGGCGGGTGCAAGCGCCGGAGGAACTTGCCCGCCAACTCCCCTCCGGGGTTCACTCCTTCGGGTGGCGGGTCAGGTGATGCGCGGCCGTTGCCCACCGGCACTGGGAGGGTCGGGGACCGGTGAGGACACCCCCAGCTCGAGCAGTGGCGAGAGCTTGGGGAAGGGATGCACGCGAGGTCGACGGTAGTTGACGGAGTGTCATCCGGACCCATGGGTATCACGAGTCAGGAATGCGAGCACCGGTGCAGAAGATGCGGCCACGTCGCTCAGGCAAGAAGACGGCCTCCACGGGGGGCGCACAGCCCACTCCCGGCACCACCGACGACGCCACACCCGCCGGCAAGGGGCGCCCGACCCACGTACGGAACCGGCTGATCGTCGCCGTCGCCGTCGTGGCCGCCGCCATCGCCGGGGCCGGCGTCCCCTCGATCGTCGCCGCCTCCGGGCAACTGCACGACTCCCAGGAGCTGGTGACGCTCGCCGAGCAGACCGAGGACGCGCTCACCCTCGCCCACTCCCTGGCCGACGAGCGCGACGAGGTCACGTCGTACGTCGCCGCCGGCCGCCCCAAGTCCAAGGCGCCCAGCGAGCAGCGCAGCGTCCGCGTCGACCGGCAGGTCGAGGAACTGCGCGCCGACACCGACGCGCCCGCCTCGCTGCACGACGACCTCGACGGCATCGCGGCCGTGCGCAGGGGCGCGCTCACCGGCAAGAGCACCGCGCTCGAAGCGCACAACGCCTACTCGGCCACCATCACCGAACTGCACCGGCTCGCCGAGCGGCTGGCCGAGCAGATGCCGCCCCGCGCGGGCTCCGGCGCCTACGCGCTGGCCGAACTGGACTCCGCCGTGCAGCAGGCCGCCGCCACCCGGGGGCTGCTGCTCGCCGCGCTGAGCGTGCCGACCACCACCGAGACCGTCATCGACCCGGTCACCGGGGTCCCGGCCACCCGCGAGACCTCCTCGGACGCCGACGCCGAGCAGCGTGCCGCCCTCAGCGCCGCCGCCCAGCAGGCCCGCCTGCGCTCCGACGCCGCCGTCGCCGACTTCCGCGACTCGGCCCCGAAGACCGCGCGCACCTCGTACGACTCCACGGTCACCGGCCCCGAGATCGGCACCGCCGAGCGGTACCTCGCCGCACTGACCGACCAGGCCACGCTGTCCGACCGCGACCTGGGCACCGATGCCCGACGCGTCGAGGCCGCCCTCTCCGCACGGGTCGACATGATGCGCGGCGTCGAGTCCGCCCTCTACGACCGCCGCACCAAGGCCCTGGAGCAGCTGCGCGACGACGACGTCACCGCGCTGGAGATCCGGATCGCGATCCTCGGCGCGCTGATGCTGCTCGCAGTGGGCGTCGCCACGGGGATGGCCCGCAGCCTCACCCGGCCCCTCGCCGTACTGCGCCTCGGCTCGGCCCGGCTCGCGGCGGCCGAGGACCCGGCGGCTCAGGAGCCGGTCAGGTTCACCGGGCGCAAGGACGAGTTCGCCCAGGTCGTCGACTCCGTCAACGCCCTGCACGCGCACGCCCTCGCCCTCCACGAGCGCATCGGCACCCTGGAGTCCGACCGCAAGCACCTCGTCGGGCAGCGCCAGAGGATGGCCGACGCCCGCGAGGGGCTGCGCACCGAACTCGCCGAGTCCGCCGCCCAGCTGGAACGCCTGCGCGACAGCATCGGCAGCACCTTCGTCAACCTCGCCCTGCGCACCCTCGGCCTCGTCGAGCGTCAGCTCGCCGTCATCGAGGGCCTGGAGGAGCGCGAGCAGGACCCCGAGCGCCTCGCCACCCTGTTCAAGCTCGACCACTTCGCCACGGTCATGCGCCGGCACAGCGAGAACCTGCTCGTCCTGGCCGGCACCGAGCACGTCCAGCAGCACGCCGGACCGGTTCCGCTGGTCGACGTCGTGCGCGCGGCGGTCAGCGAGATCGAGCGGTACGAGCGGGTCCGTATCGCCGCGTTGCCGCCGCACGCGCACGTGGCGGGTTTCGCGGCCGACGACCTCTCCCACCTGCTGGCCGAGCTGATGGAGAACGCCACGTCGTTCTCCCCGCCGGACCTGCCCGTCGAGATCTCCGGCTGGCTGCTGGAGAGCGGCGAGGTGATGCTCTCCGTCCAGGACGAGGGCATCGGCATGACGGACGAGCGCATGTCCCGCCTCAACTCCCGCCTCGCCGACTTCGACCCCGAGAACTCCTACGACCAGGAGGGCGACGAAGGCCTGGGCCTCGGCCTGTACGTCGTCGCCCGCCTCGCCCAACGCCACGGCGTCCGCGTGCAGCTGCGCGAGCAGAAGCAGGGCGGCGTCGCGGCGGTCGCGGTCCTGCCGGGGGGCCTGCTGGCGGCGGCGCCGCCGGCCGCGGTCCCCTCGGACACGCCGCACCACACGGGCGCCCACACCTTCTCCCTCCCGGGCGCCGACGCGGAGGCCAACTCCAACGTCCTGCCCGGCCGCGCCAAGGGCGAGGACCCGCTGGTGGCGCTGGCGGAGCGGGCGGTACGAGGGGCGGGGGACGCCGACAAGGCCGGACCGGACACCGGGGGCGCCGACAAGGCCGGACCGGAGACCGGGGGTGCCGACAAGGCCGTACCGGAGGCCGGGGACGCCGACAAGGCCGTACCGGAGACCGGGGACGCCGACAAGGCCGTACCGGAGACCGGCTACGCCGAGGAACCCGTACGCCGGCCGGTGGCACCCGAGGCCGAGCAGGAGCGGGAGCATCCCGCCGAGACGACGATGGAGCTGCTGATCCCGGCGCAGGCGACGGGGGAGGAACCGCCGGCAGCGGCCGAACCTGTAGCCGTCGAACCCGGGGCCGCCGGCGGCGAGCACGTCCCACAGGGGCCACCGGCGCCCGAAGGCGCTTCCGTCGCAGGCGAAGCCGAGGCGGTGCACGAACGAGTCCCCGACGAGGCAGACGAACCCGTCACCGACAAGGGCCTCCCCAAACGCACCCCGAAGATCACCGCCCCCGCCCAGGCCCCGCGCCAGCGGACGGGCACGGTCGACGCCGACGCCCTCCGCAGGAGGCTGGGCGGCTTCCGCCAGGGAGCGGCGGCCGGCTATCGCGACGTACAGGCGGAGATCGCCGAACACACGGGCCAGAGCCCGGCACCGACCACGAAAACCGAAGCAGCCACGGGGGGCACAGCCGAGGAGGCAAGCAGTTGACCGCGCCCAGTACCTTCGGACTGAGCAGTGAAGCCCGCAACCTGCACTGGTTGTTGACGAATCTGGTCGAGGAGGTGCCGGGCATCCAGTCAGTCGCGGTGGTCTCCTCCGACGGGTTGCTCCTGCTCTCCTCGGACCACGCCCGCAACGAGGCTGCCCGGGAAGCCAGGACCGACCGGCCCACCGGCCCACGCGGCTCCTCCGCCGACCTCGCCACCATCGTCTCCGGCATCGGCAGCCTCACCATCGGCGCCGCCAAGCTGATGCAGTTCGGCGGCGTGAAGCACACGATGGTCGCGATGGACGAGGGCAGCCTGTTCGTGATGTCCATCAGCGACGGCTCGCTGCTCGGCGTGCACGGCTCCGCGGACTGCGACATGAGCGTGGTGGCCTACCACATGGCGCTCTTCGTCGGCCGCGCCGGTCACGTCCTCACCCCCGAACTCCGCAGCGAGCTACGGAAATCCCTAGAGGCCGCGTCGGCAGGGAGTACCCGATGAGCAACGCCCCGAAGAACAGGCAGCAACTCCCCGTCCGCGGCGGCGATCGCAAAGCCGCCCGCGTACGCCCCTACTCGCTCACCGGCGGGCGCACCCGCTTCGGCCACGTCCTCCTCGTGGAGACGTTCGTGGCGGCGCTGGAGGCCCCGCAGGAGCGCAAGGAACTGACGAACGGCTCCCTCAACACCCGGGTGATGCCGGAGTTGCGGGCCATCGTCGAACTGTGCCGCCGGATGCGCACGGTGGCCGAGATCGCCGCGCTGCTGAAGATGCCGCTCGGCGTGGTCCGGGTGCTCCTCAGCGACCTCGCGGACCAGGGAAAGATCAGGGTGTACGGCACGGGAACCGGCCACGGCACGGGCCGGCCGGACCGTGCTCTGCTGGAAAGGGTGCTGAGTGGACTCCGTCGTCTCTGACGCCGCTCGCGGTGTCTCCCCGCTCCTCGGTCAAGAGGGGCCCGAACAGCCCTGGCAGACGGACCGCACCCGGGCCCCCATCGCCACGAAGATAGTCGTGGCCGGTGGCTTCGGCGTCGGCAAGACCACGCTGGTCACCGCCGTCTCGGAGATCACGCCCCTGCAGACCGAGGCGCTGATGACCGAGGCGAGCGAGGAGACCGACGACCTCACCTCGACGCCCGGCAAGCTGACCACCACCGTGGCCATGGACTTCGGCCGCATCACGCTCGACGACGACCTGGTGCTCTACCTGTTCGGCACGCCGGGCCAGCAGCGGTTCTGGTTCATGTGGGACGACCTGGTGCGCGGCGCCATCGGCGCGGTCGTGCTGGCCGACACCCGGCGGCTGAAGGACTGCTTCCCGGCGCTGGACTACTTCGAGAGCTGCGGACTGCCGTACGTCGTCGCGGTCAACCACTTCGACGGCAGCGAGAGGTTCGAGCCCGAGGACGTGCGGGAGGCGTTGACGATCCCCGCGCACATACCTGTAATGATCATGGACGCGCGGCGGCGGATCTCGGTCATCGAGACCCTCCTGTCCCTCGTCGGCCATGCGCTGGACGTCACCCCCGAGTAGGAGAACAACCCCGGATGCGGAAGATACTCGTCGTCGGAGCCGGCCAGTCCGGACTCCAGATCGCCCTCGGACTCCAGTCGAACGGGTACGAGGTCACCCTGATGTCCAACCGGACGGCGGACGAGATCCGCTCCGGCCGGGTCATGTCCACGCAGTGCATGTTCCACACGGCACTCCAGCACGAGCGCGATCTCCAGCTGAACTTCTGGGAGTCCCAGGCCCCGAAGATCGAGGGACTCGGCGTCTCGGTGGCGGCACCCGGCTCCTGGGGCGAGGGCCCCGCGGCGCGGGCGATCGACTGGCTGGGGCAGCTCGACGGCTTCGCGCAGTCGGTCGACCAGCGGGTGAAGATGGCCGGCTGGATGGAGACGTTCGCACAGCGCGGCGGCCAGCTGGTCATCCACGGCGCGGCCGTCGGCGACCTCGACTACTTCTCCCGTACGTACGACCTGGTGCTGGTGTCGGCCGGCAAGGGCGAGCTCGTCCAGATGTTCGGGCGGGACGCCGAGCGGTCCCCGTACAGCGAGCCGCAGCGCGCGCTTGCCGTGGCGTACGTCCACGGCCTGGGCCCGCGTCCCGAGCACCCGGACACCGAGGGCGTCCGCTGCAACCTCGTCCCCGGCGTCGGCGAGCTGTTCGTCATGCCCACCCTGACGACCTCCGGGCGGGCGGACATCCTGTTCTGGGAGGGCATACCCGGCGGGCCGCTCGACGTCTTCGACGGCGTGAAGGACCCGGCGGAGCACCTCTCCCTGACCCTGGAACTCATGGAGAGGTACGTGCCCTGGGAGTACGCCCGGGCGACCAAGGTCGAACTCACCGACGCGGGCGGCACGCTGAGCGGGCGGTACGCCCCCACCGTGCGCAACCCCGTCGGGCAGCTTCCCGGCGGCGGGCTCGTGCTGGGCGTCGCCGATGTCGTCGTGGCCAACGACCCGATCACCGGGCAGGGCTCGAACTCCGCGTCCAAGTGCGCCGCCGCGTATCTCGCCTCGATCCTCGAGCACGGGGACAAGGAGTTCGACGAGGCGTGGATGCGCGCCACCTTCGACCGGTACTGGGCCACCGCGCAGCACGTCACCAAGTGGACGAACGCGATGCTGGCGCCGCCGCCGGAGCACATCCTCAACCTCATCGGGGCGGCCGGACAGTTGCCGCCGGTGGCCGACCGGTTCGCCAACGGGTTCAATGACCCGGCCGACTTTGAGAACTTCTTTTATGAGCCGGAGAAGACCGCGGCTTATCTCGCGGAGGTTTCGGGGGTCTGACCTCGGGGCGCACCGCCCCCAGGAGCGGGTTCGACGCGATCGGGGAGACCTTGATCTTCTCGCCGGGACGCGGGGCCTGGATCACCTTGCCCTTGCCGACGTACATGGCCACGTGCGTGGCGTCCGGGAAGTAGATGACCAGGTCGCCCGGTCGCAGTTTCGTCAGCGGGATGCGGTCGAGCTGCGCCCACTGCTCCTGGCTCGTGCGGGGGATCCGGGTGCCGGCGTGGGCCCAGGCCTCGGACGTCAGGCCCGAGCAGTCGTATGACTTCGGGCCTTCCGCGCCCCACTTGTACGGCTTACCGAGCTGCTTCCTGGCGTAGCGGATCGCGCGGTTGGCCTTGGAGGACGGCTTGTGGTCCTCCTTGGCCAGTTCGCCCGATGCCATCAGTTCTTGTTGGGCTCTGGTGATGCTCTTCTTCTCGAATGAGGCCAGGGCGGTGAGCTGGTCGGCGGTCAGGGACGCCAGGAGCTCTTCGACCTGCTTGAGCCGCTTGTGCACGGCGTCCCTGTTCTTCTTCTGCCGTTCGGCGAGGACGAGTTGGTGGTCCAGGGCCTTGCGGGCCTTGCGGGCCAGCTCGTCGGCCTTGTGTTCGGTGCCGGTCAGGCGGCCGACCGTCTCGGCGCGCTCGCGTGCCAGCAGGCCGATGACGTGGCCCTGGTCCAGGGCGTGCTGGGGGTCGCGGGCCAGGAGCAGGCGCACGTACGGGGAGATGTCGGTGGTGTTCTGGTACTGCTGGCGGGCCAGGCGGCCGGCCGCGCCCCTGCTGTCGTGCAGGGAGAGGCGGGCGCGGGACAGGGCGGTGTCCAGGCGGATCACCTCGGTGCGCTGCTTCTTGAGCTTTTCCTCGGTGGCGTTGTAGGTCTCCGTCGCCTTCTCGGTCTCGCGGTAGAGACGCTGAAGGTCTGTCAGGAGACGTGCGGTGGATTGCTCTTGCGGGTCGGGGGCGGGTTCGGGTGCCGCCGTCGCGGGTGTGGACGCGGCTGCCGACGCGAGAATCGTCGCGGTCGCCGTTGCCGCCGACACCGCCGTCGTGCGTGCCCGACGCAGCAGCCTTCGCCTTTCTGACACGTCATCACCTCCGGTGCGGAGAGGCTTTCTGCTCCGTACCGTGAGGATCAGGCGGGGGAGGCCGGTTCGCGCGGTAGGTGTGCGCGGCTCGGCTCAGTCACTTCACTCGTTCGAGTCGTGCGGCTTGCTCTGCGGCGTGGTGTCTGGCTTGGACCAGGGCCAGTTCAGGCGGCGGCTGTGCTTGCCCTCGGGGTCGTACTCGTACTTCCAGCGCTGGGAGAGGCCCATACGGCCGCCCGGTGCGCGGGGTACGCGGCGGTAGACGAGGACCGTGGGCTCGCCGCCGTGCGGGTCGGGGACGGGGATGCGGTACGTCTTGGGCGGGTGGCCTGTGATGCCCAGCAGTACGGGCAGGACCCGGCCGTCCATGGGGCCGCCCTCGAAGGGGGTGTCTTCGCTCTTCACGGCACCAGTCTCAGCTATCCGCGGTCGGCTGCTCGGACTGCTGCTCCGCCAGCTTCTCGGTCAGCTCGGCGGTCTGGGGGTCTCGGCCCGCGGTGACGGAGAGTGCGGCCACGAACTGCTCCACCAGCCAGTCCCGCAGTTCCTCCACGGGGGGCTGCTTGCCCTCGTCCAGCCAGATGAGGGAGGCCGCCTCGACCGCGGTGATCCACATCCGTACGGTCATGCGCAGGAGGCGGCCGGGGGCGGTGACGTCCAGGTGCCGGAGGATGTGCTCCGCCGCGGCGCGGCGTACGCCGTCGACGATGGCGGTCGTGCGGGACGTCTCCACGACGCTGCCGCCCTGGAGCAGGGCGCTGAAGCCGGCGTCGTGCTGGTCGACGAAGGTCAGGTAGCGGTCCAGGGCACGGGACAGGCGGGGGACGAGGGGGCCTTGGAGGGGTTCGTCGAAGCAGTGCTGGAGTTCTTCGGCGGCCGAGCGCAGGGCGGCCTCGTAGAGCTGCTGCTTGCCACCGGGGAAGTAGCGGTACACCAGCGGGCGGGAGACGCCGGCTGCCTCTGCCACGTCGTCCAGGGAGACGTCCTCGGGGGCCCGGTGTGCGAAGAGGGTGAGGGCGGCGTCGAGGAGCTGGGTGCGGCGTTCCTCGACACTCAGGCGACGGTAGGCGGGGGTGGGGGCCGAGGGCGTCATGACCAGCAGCGTAACCTCCGGCGATCGGGCGGGGATGCCTGCGGCGGCCCGTCGTCGTCCGGTGGGGGTGCGGGTAGCGCCTGCGGCCGTGGGTGGGTCGGGGTCGTGCCGGGGGTGTCCGTCCTCGGTCGGGCGGTTGCCGTACCTCACGAGGCTCCGTTCCCTGACGCCCGCCGCTGCGGGCGGACACCCCCGGCACGTCCCCTTGCCGCCGTAACGCGGGTGCCGCGCCGCGAGGGTGTGCCCGTCTGGTTACGCCAGGAGGCCCGATGACTTCCACAGGCGGCGGCCCGCTCCGCGCAGTACGCCGATGTCGTCCAGGAAGTCCGTCAGGCGTTTCGCGCCTGTCTGCATGACCTCGCGGCGGTGGCCGCTGGCCTTCACCTGGGCCATGGCCTCTCGCTTGTCGAGGCCTACGTTCGTGTAGACCTCGGGGTTGACGAAGGCCACGGAGAAGACGCGGGCGAACTCGCCGGAGGTGATGCGGGTGAACTCCTGGGACCACCTCGGGGCCGTCACCATCTGGCGGCGCAGCTCCTCACGGGCGTAGCGGACGTGGCGGGCCTCCTCGACCACGTGTATGCGGGTGACGCCTCGGACCAGGGGCTGGACGCGCTCGTCCGGGAAGGTCAGGCGCTGCATCCAGTCGAGGACCTCCTCGCCGAGGAGGGTGGCGGTGAAGGAGCCGGGGGTGGTGGAGATGGTCTTGAAGAGGCGGCCCAGGTTCTGGTGTGCGCGGCTGACGGGGTACCAGGGTGTGTCGCCGTGGGAGATCAGGCGGGCGAACATCTTGGAGTGGCGGCACTCGTCCTCGATCTCGGTGAGTGCGTAGCGCACATGGGCGCTCGTCGCCGCCTTGTCGTAGATGTGGCGGACCAGGAGCTGCATGAGGATGATCTCGAACCAGATGCCCAGGGAGGCGAGGGCCGCGGCCTCGTGCTGGGAGAGGAGGACGCGCTGTTCCTCGCTCATGCGCTTCCACAGCGGGGTGTCGTAGAGCGAGACCAGCTCGGGGGGCCAGAACCACTTGCCCTCCTCGTAGGGCGCGTCCCAGTCCAGTTCCTTGTCGGGGTCGAAGGAGTGCTTGGCGGAAGAGGCGAGCAGCCGCTCGGCCACCTGCTCGCGGTCCTTGAGCAGGCCGAGTGCGTCGCGCAGTCCGTCGAGCGCGTCGGCTTCCGTCAGGGTCGTCATCGGTCTCTCACCTCTGTTACCCGGGGGTACGTCGTCCGACTGTTATGAGACTGCTTGTCAGCAAGCTCGTCAATCCCTTGCGCAGGACTTGTTGACCGCGCGTCTATCGCGTGTGAGCCTGCGAGGCATGCCGACATACGACCTGTACGCCAAGGATCCGGGGCAATCGATCTGGCAGGTGCCGGCGTCCGGCGCGGCCCGTTTCAGCTGGGAGTACGACGGCGGGCGTGACCGGCTTCTGGCCCTGTACCAGAAGGGCAAGGACAAGCAGTGGGACGGGCAGCTGCGGATCGACTGGGAGTTGGAGGTCGATCCGTGCGACGCGCTCGGTACGCCGGACGAGTCGATGGCGCTGTACGGGACGCCGTACTGGGCCAAGATGAGCGAGCGGGAGAAGGGCGAGCTGCGCAAGCACTACGCCTCCTGGCAGTTCAGTCAGTTTCTCCACGGTGAGCAGGGCGCGATGATCTGCGCCGCGCGGATCGTGGAGTCGGTGCCGGACATGGACGCGAAGTTCTACTCGGCCACCCAGACCATGGACGAGGCGCGGCACGCCGAGATCTACGGGCGCTTTCTGCACGAGAAGATCGGGATGGTCTATCCGATCAACGACAACTTGCAGTCGCTGTTGGGCGACACGCTGCGCGACAGCCGCTGGGACATGCCCTATCTCGGCATGCAGGTGCTGATCGAGGGGCTCGCGCTGGCCGCCTTCGGGATGATCCGGGACACCACCGACAAGCCCCTGCCCAAGCAGATCCTGGCCTATGTGATGCAGGACGAGGCGCGGCACGTGGCCTTCGGGCGGATGGCGCTTCGGGACTACTACAAGCAGCTGAGCGAGGCCGAGCTCCGGGAACGTGAGGAGTTCGTCATCGAGGGCTGCTATCTGATGCGGGACCGGCTGCGGGGTGTCGAGGTCCTGGAGAACTTCGGCATTCCGAAGGCCGAGGCCGAGCAGATCAGTGAGCGGTCCGAGTTCCTGCAGTTGTTCCGGCGGCTGCTCTTCTCGCGCATCGTCCCCTGCGTCAAGGACATCGGGCTGTGGGGCGAGCGCCTTCAGCAGGCCTATGTGGACCTGGGGGTGTTCGAGATGGGGGACTCGAATCTGGACCTGCTGATGGCTCAGGACGAGGAGATCGCCGAGAAGCTCGACGCCGAGCGGTTCGCGGCGGAGGAGCGCGAGCGGGTCGCCGAGGTCGAGGGCGCGATCGCGGCGGGCGCTGAGGCCGATCCGTCCTAGACCGAGCAGCCCAGGCCGTCCGGCACCTCGCCGAGCAGCGGCTGCGCCCCCTGCGGCGGGAACGACGTGCGCAGGGTGAAGGCGTAGGGGGTCGGGCCGTTCGTGCGCAGATGCAGGAGCCGGGACTCGGCCTCCGCGACCGTCGGGCGGTGCCCCGCGGGCACCCACCACAGGGTCACCATCGCCTCCTGCACCCTTTCGAACCACTCACGGCGGCGGGCCAGCATCTCGCGGTGACGGCCTTGGTACATGTACGCGGTCAGGGCGTTCGTGTCCCGCCACACCGACATGTTGATGATCAGCCAGTCGTCGCCGAAGACGCTCACGTCCGTCGCGTCGCCCGAGTCGCCCTCCAGCCGCCACACGAAGCCGTCGGCGGCGTCGGCATCGGCGTTCACCGGATCGAGGCTGTCGACGAAGTCCTTCAACTGCGGGGAGTCCAGGGGGGCCTTGAGGCGGGCGATGTTGACCTGGGCGAGTTCGTAGGAGGCTTCCTGCGCGGTTGGTGTCGTCATGGACCGAACGATAGGTCGGGCGGAGCCGGGGCCACAGGGGGTGTCTCAGTACGTGGGCACGGTCGCCCGCGTCAACTGCCGTCGGGGGAGGGGGATTTCAGTACGGCCTCCATCACCGCCCGCGCGATGGGCGCCGCGTCCCCGCCGCCGCTGATCTCGCCCCGGTCGGCGTCGGCGTCCTCCACCACCACGGCGACGGCGACCTTGGGCTCCAGGTCGGTGTCGCCCTGCGCCCAGGAGACGAACCAGGCGTACGGCGTGCCGGAGTTGCCGAGACCGTGCTGGGCCGTGCCGGTCTTGCCGCCCACCGTCGCGCCGGGGATCCAGGCGTTCGTGCCGGTGCCCTCCCGTACCACGTCCACCATGAGTTCCTTGAGAAGGACGGCGGTCGACGGGCGCATGGCCTGCCGCATCGGGCGTGACCCGGCCGTCGAGACCGTGGAGCCGCCCGCCCTGGTCGTGCGTTCCACCAGGTACGGCGACCGTACCTGGCCGCCGTTCGCCACGGCCGCCGCGACCATCGCCATCTGCAGCGGCGTGGCGCGGGTGTTGTACTGGCCGATCGACGACAGGGCGAGCTGGGCCTTGTCCACCTTGGTGTCGAAGGTGCTCTCGGCGACCGAGTACGGGATCTTGAGGTCCGGGTCGTTGAAGCCGAAGGCTCCCGCGGTCGCCGCCATCCGGTCCACCCCGACCTGGACGCCCAGCTTGGCGAACACCGTGTTGCACGACCACTCGAAGGCCTTGCGCAGCGGTGCGTTCCGGCAGCCCTTGGACTCGTTCGTGAGCGAGGTGCTGGTGCCCGGCAGGGTGTACGGCTCCGGGGAGTCGGTGCGGTCGTCCAGGTCCTCGACCACGCCCGAGTCCAGGGCTGCCGCTGCCGTCATCACCTTGAAGGTCGAACCCGGCGGATACGTCTTGCGCACCGCCCGGTTGAGCATCGGCTTGTCGGCGTCGCGGTTCAGCGTCGACCAGGACCTGGCCACCGCAGAGCGGTTTCCGGACAGGACGGACGGGTCGTACGACGGGGCGGACACCAGGGCCAGGATCCGGCCCGTCGACGGCTCGATGGCCGCCACCGCACCCTTGCGGCCCACGAGGCCCTCGTAAGCCGCCTCCTGCGCGGCCTTGCGGAGCGTGGTGACGACGTTGCCGCCGGGATTGCGGTCGCGGACGGCGACGCCGTTCCACAGCGGGAACGGCGTCAGCAGCGGGCTCGTGCCCGACAGGACGCCGTCCTCGGTGTGCTCCAGCAGGGTCGTGCCGTACACCTGCGACGCGAAGCCGGTGACGGGGGCGTACATCGGGCCGTTCGTGTACGTCCGTTCGTAGCGGAGGTGCTCGCCGGTGTCCCGGGAGCCGGTGACCGGTGTGCCGTCGACCAGGATGTCGCCGCGCGGCTGCCCGTAACGGGCGATCGTGGTACGGCGGTTGGCGATGTTGTCGTCATAGGACGGCGCCTCGAAGACCTGGATGCGGGCGGCGTTGACGAGCAGCGCGATCAGCAGCAGCGCGCAGAAGAAGGCGGCGTGCCGGATGTGCCGGGTCATCGGGCTGCCTCCGCGGTGACACCGGTTTCCGTCGGCACGGCGGCCTCCTCGCTCTTGGGGACGCCGAGGCGGCTGCGCGCCCGGTCGCTCACGCGGATCAGCAGCGCCACGATCGCCCAGTTGGTGACCACCGACGAGCCGCCCTGCGCCAGGAACGGCATCGCCATGCCGGTCAGCGGGATCAGGCCCGTCACCCCGCCGGCGATCACGAACACCTGGAGCGCCACGATCGAGGCGAGCCCCACCGCGAGCAGCCGGCCGAAGGGGTCGCGCAGGGCGAGGCCCGCCCGGTAGCCGCGCTCCACGAGCAGGCCGTAGAGCAGGAAGATCGCGGACAGGCCCGCCAGGCCCAGTTCCTCCCCGGCCGTCGCCAGGATGAAGTCGGACTTGGCCGCGAAGCCGATCAGGATCGAGTGGCCGAGGCCCAGTCCGGTGCCGAGCATGCCGCCGGCCGCGAAGGCGAACAGCGACTGGGACAGCTGGTTCGGGCCCTCACCCGCCTCGATCGACGCGAACGGATGCTGCCAGTCCTCGACCCTGCCGTGCACATGGGGCTCCAACTGCCCGACGGCCACCGCACCGAGCGCCGCGAGCAGCAGGCCGAGTGCGATCCAGCCGGTGCGGCCGGTGGCGACGTAGAGAAGGACCACGAACAGGCCGAAGAACAACAGCGAGGTGCCCAGGTCTCGTTCGAGGATCAGTACGCCCACGCTCAGCAGCCAGATGGCGACGATCGGGCCGAGGACGCGCCCGGTGGGCAGTTGCAGCCGGTTGACGCCGAAGACCCGGCGGCCCGTGTAGGCCAGCGCGCTGCGGTTGGCGGCCAGGTACGCCGCGAAGAACACCGCGAGCAGCACCTTCGCGAACTCGCCGGGCTGGATGGAGAATCCGGCGATCCGGATCCAGATGCGGGCCCCGTTCACGGACGGGAAGAAGATCGGCAGGGTCAGGAGAATGAGCGCGGCCACGACACAGACGTAGGAGTAGCGCTGGAGCACGCGGTGGTCGCGCAGCAGGAGGACGACCACGATGAACAGGGCCACCCCCAGCGTGGACCACACGAGTTGGGCGGGCGCCGCCCGGTCGCCCGGTGTCTCCAGGTCGAGCCGGTAGATCAGGACCAGGCCGAGGCCGTTGAGCAGCACGCCGATCGGCAGCAGCAGCGGGTCGGCGCAGGGGGCGCGCAGACGCACCGCCAGATGCGCGACGAACGCGAGTACGCCGAGCCCGGCGCCGTAGCCGGCGGCGCCGGGCGGGACGGTGCCGTTCTTGGCGAGGCCGACCGCGCAGTAGCCGTACACGGAGAGCAGGACGGCCACGACGATGAGGGACAGTTCGATGCCACGGCGCCGGGGGAGACGTGCGGCGGGAGCGGGCGCGTCCGCTGCCACCAGGGTGGTTCCGGCCTTGGTCATGTCCGGAACTTACCCAATTAGTCCGTCTTGTGTGCCTTACGGCTCAGCGCCAGCGTGGCTTGGGTCCGGTGACACCGTTGGAGCAACGGTGCGTCGTCGCGCGCGGTGCCGGGCCGCGGGAGGGGAGCCAGGAGGTGTTGGGGAGGCCCCGGGGGAGACCAGGCGGTGCGCCCCGTCCGCGACGCGTCTAGCGGAGCGTCAGCGTCGCAACGGCTCCGCCGTCCGCCGAATTGGTGAACGTCAGCCGCGCGCCGAGCACCTCCGCCTGCCCCAACGCGATGGTCAGCCCCAGCCCGTGCCCCTTGGAACCGCCTTCCGTGCGGAACCGCTGCGGCCCGTGCGCGACGAGGTACTCCGGATAGCCCGCACCGTGATCCCGCACGGTCACCACGGGCCCGTCCACCGTCAGGACGACCGGCGCGCGCCCGTGCTTGTGCGCGTTCGCCACCAGATTCCCCAACACCCGCTCCAGCCGCCGCCGGTCGGTCTCCACCACGGCGTCCCGTACGACGACGACCTCGGTCCCGGTCCCGGACGCCCGCACCACCCGCTCGGCCAACGCGCCCAGCGGCTCGGAGTCCGGCTCCGACCGCTCACGCCCGCTGTCCAGCCGCGAGATCTCCAGCAGATCCTCGGTCAGCGTGCGCAGCGCCGCCACCCGGTCCTGCACCAACTCGGTCGGGCGCCCCGCCGGGAGCAGTTCGGCCGCCGCGTGCAGTCCGGTCAAGGGCGTGCGCAGCTCGTGTGCCACGTCCGCCGTGAAGCGCTGCTCGGCGAGCAGCTTGCTCTGCAGGGAGGACGCCATGGAGTCGAGGGCGGCGGCAACGGAGGCCACCTCGTCCTGCGGCCGGGTCGGATCCTTCGTACGGGGATCGTCGACCCGCGCGTCCAGATCGCCCCCGCTGATCCGCCGGGCCACCCGGGACGTGGCGTGCAGCCGGCGCGTCACCCGCGTCACCGCGAACGCGCCCACCAGCACCGTCGCCCCGATCGCCAGTGCCGAGGACCACACGATCGCCCGGTCCAGCCCGTCGATGGTGCGGGCCTGCTGCGAGTAGTCGACCTCGACCGCGAGGGCCCGCTCGCCGTCGGCGGGGCCCGCCGCCCACATCGTGGGGCGATCCCGGTGCTCGGCGACCATCGTGCCGCGCTCCCCGGCCACCGCCAGCTCCCGCAGGGACTCGGGCAGCTCCGGCGGATCCAGGCCGACGCCGGACGGGAGGGTGTCCCCGGCCTCGAACGCGGTCGTCGCGTCCTCCAGCCGGGACAGCGCCTGGTCGCGGGCCTGGCCGACGGTCTGGTTCGTCACCGAGACGTGCACGAGGATGCCGAGCAGCGCGGCGAGCGCGCAGCACATCACCGTGATGAAGAGGGCGGCCTTCACCGCGAGCGGACCGGCCCACTGGGGGAGCCCGACTCTCATGGGGTGCTCGCCGACGGGGTGACGGACGGGGAGAGGGAAGGCGACGCCGAGCGTGAGGGGGAGGGGCGGGGCGTCTTCTTGTGGCCGGTGCGCAGCATCTCGTCGTGCGTGAGCAGCATCGCCTTCTGGTCCGCGTCCCAGGTCCACTGCAGCCGGTACTCGTACCCGGCGACCTCGGACGGCGAGCGTATGATCACCGACCGTCCGGCCAGCTCGACGCCGCTGACGGCGTCGTCCCAGGCCATCACCTGTACGAGCCGGTGCTTCTCCACGGTGTAGACGCGCACCGCGGTGGTCTTGCCCGGCATCAGCCGGAAGCCCAGCGTCAGCTCGGGGCGCCCGTCGCCGGTCAGGTCCCGGTAGTACGGCCGCAGCACCGGGCACTTGCCGCGCCCGGCACCCTGGTCGCACTCGGCCATCAGGCTGCCGGTCTCGCGGTACATCGCGTCCTTGCCGCTGTACTCGTCCCGGTGGCCGGCGATCTCCTTGCGCACGACCGCCACCGGCTGCACATCGCGGATGTCGCCCTTGGGAAGGTCGACGCCCTTCACGACCTCCCTGTTCACCTCGCCCACGACATAGGCGGGGCTGGACGCCGGCGTCAGCTTCGGCCACAGCTTGTCCGGGCTCACCGCGACCTCGGTCGGGCCCGCCCCCTGGAGCTCCCCGGCGTCACCGCAGGCGGTCGCGGCCGCCAGCAGCAGGGCGACGAGCACGACGAAGCGCGCGGGGCGGCTGCGGGGCACGGTTCTCCTGGGGATCGAGTGGTGTCGGCCCGTACACACTATTCGGACGGAAGTCCTTTTTGCGCACCCGGTGGGCGGACGGGCGAAACGATTACTCGGTGAGCTCCTCGAGGAGCCGGGCGGTCGACAGCCCGGCGCGGAGGTAGTCGACGAACAGCTCGTTGTGCAGGGCCCACGGAGAGCGGCGGGAGCGTATCAGGCGGATCGCCTGCTCGGCGGAGTGGCTCCGGCGGACCAGGGCGTGGGCGATGACGAGCCCCGAGCGGTTGTAGCCGTGGTAGCAGCGCACGAGCACCCTGCGGCCCCCGTCCAGCGCCTCGCACGCGGCCTCGGCGAGCCGTATCACCCCCGCGAGCTGGGTGCCGTCCAGCGGCCCGTCGGGGATCGGCCACACATGGTGCTGCACGCCGGGATCGGGCCCGTGGCCGGGCAGGCGCAGCAGAGTCTGGACGAGATCGAACTCGTCCCGTACGACGGCGAACTCCACTTGGCCCGACCGCCCCCGGAACTCGTGCCCGCCCATCCACAGGCCGGGCACGATCTCGCTCCACGGGCTGTCCGGAGCCGGTACGTCGGGTTGCTTCCTGCGGGTACGCAACGGCGCCTCCCCAACCACCCCCAGGGCGGTCTGCCCAACTCCTCTCAAAGGTAACCGGGTTCTTGCCCGCGCAGCACCCCGCCTGTTCCCATGGTCAGTGGGGTGATGGTGCATGAGCGGACTGCGCGTCATACCGACCTGGCGACACGGTCAGGAGCGGCTCTACGTCTGCCTCACGGACGGGCGGAACATCGCCTGGTACGACCGTGAGGCGGCCCGGATCAACCTGCTCAGCGAAGACCGCAGAGAGGATGTGCTGGAGGCGCTCGGGCCCTTCGTCACCGGCCCGGTGACGGTGGGGCCGCCCCCGGTCCCCACACCCGCCGAGCTGGCCCGGCTCACCCTGCATCCGGACGACGACCTGGCGCCCAACCGTCCCGGCGAGGCGCTCCTGGTCTCCCTCGACCGCGACCCGGGACCAGTCGGCCGACTCCGCCGTCCCGACCCGCGTCAGCGGGCGCTGACAGCGCAGCAGACGGTCGGGGAGGCGCTGGACCGCCTCGACGGCGCGGGCTGGCACACGCTGCACTCCGTGCCGCTGCCCGGCGGCGACCGCATCCATCACCTCTTGATCGGCCCCGGTGGGCTGTTCGCGCTGCACACCCTGTACGCCCGTAAGCAGAAGGTGACCGTCGCCGACCCGATGGTCACCCTGGGCCGCCGTGACTCCCACCCGCTGCTGCGCCGCGTCCGCGCCGACGCCGACCGCGCGTCCTACGCCCTCACCGCCGAGGTCCATCCCGTCCTCGCCCTGGTCGCCCCGTCCGACGTGACCATCACCGGGCCGCTGCGGGAGGTCCGCGTCCTCGAGGACACGGAGGTGGCGGGGCTGGCCCGGACGGGCGGGGTGCTGAAGCCCGCGGACGTGGAGGCGCTGCATGCGATGGCCCGGGACCGGGGGGTGTGGCTGGCCGCCGGCTGAGTCGTGGGGTCGGGGCCGGATATTCAGCCCCTCCGGCGTTTGAGGAGCGAGGGGCCAGGGGGCAGCGCCCCCTGGCGGGTCGATGGGGCGGAGCCCCTTCAAGGACGGGACGGGTAGGGGCGGCGGGGGCGAGGAAAACTCACGGCAGTGAACCCGCACCGTCCCCGTCGAGAAGCGGAGCCAGCAGGTCGCCGTGCTCCTGCAGCCGCGCAGCCAGGTCCGGCGCGAGAACGGTCAAGGCCTCGGGCGAGCGGCAGCCCTCCACCTCGTCCCACGTCACCGGCGCGGACACGGCGGGCTCACGCCGAGCGCGCAGCGTGTACGGCGTGGCCGTCGTCTTGCGGGCAGCGTTCTGGCTCCAGTCCACGAACACCTTGCCGGCCCGCAGACTCTTCGTCATCCGGTGGATCGCCAGCCGGGGCATGGCCTTCTCGGCCTCCACGGCGAGCTCCTTGGCGTACTCGGTGGCCCGCTCGGACGAGGCGGGACGGATGGCCGCAGCGAGATGCAGCCCCTTCGAGCCGGACGTCTTGGCATACGCCTCGATGCCGTCCGCCGCCAGTCGTTCCCGCAGCCAGAGCGCCACCTCGCAGCACTCGACCACGCCGGCGGGCGAACCCGGGTCGAGGTCGAAGACCAGCCGGTCGGCCTCGCCGGGAGCGTCGATCACCCACTGGGGCGTATGGAACTCGGTGACGAGGTTGGCCGCCCACATCAGACTCGCGAGGTCCTGCACGAACACCATGCGCGCCGGCCCCTCGACACGAGGGACCTCGGCGGTGGTGACCCACTCGGGAGTGCCCGGTGGAACGTTCTTGGTGAAGAACACCTGGCCGTCCGGACCGTCGGGGTACCGCAGGAAGGACACCGGCCGATCCCGCAGGTGCGGCAGCAGGGCGTCGGCCGTGGTGGCGTAGTAGTGCAGTAGCTCGCCCTTGGTGAAGCCGGTCGCCGGATACAGCACCTTCTCCAGATTGCTGAGCGCCAGCCGTCGCCCCTCCACCTCTGTGATCGGCGTCATACGATGAGAATTCCAGAAAATCTGAGGGATGTCCGGGTGATCCTGGCAAAACGATCGAAAGGGTGCTGCACGTGCGATCCATCTGGAACGGCGCCATCTCGTTCGGCCTGGTCAGCATCCCGATCAAGCTCGTGAACGCCACGGAGAACCGCTCGATCTCCTTCCGTCAGATCCACTCGGAGGACGGCGGGCGTATCCGCTACCGCAAGGTCTGCGAACTGGAGGACCGCGAGGTCACCCAGGCCGAGATCGGCAAGGGCTACGAGGACGCGGACGGCACGGTCATCCCGATCACGGACGAGGACCTGTCCCACCTGCCGCTCCCGACCGCGAAGACGATCGAGATCGTGGCGTTCGTGCCGGCCGACCGCATCGACCCGCTCCAGATGGACAGCGCGTACTACCTCGCGGCGGGCGGCGCGCCCGCGGCCAAGCCGTACACCCTGCTGCGGGAGGCGCTGAAGCGGAGCCAGAAGGTGGCGATCGCCAAGTACGCCCTCCGCGGCCGGGAACGCCTGGGCATGCTGCGCGTGGTCGAGGACGCCATCGCCATGCACGGGCTGCTGTGGCCGGACGAGGTCCGGACCCCGGAGGGCGTCGCACCGGACACGCACGTCACCGTGAACGACAAGGAGCTGGACCTGGCGGACGCCCTGATGGACACCCTCGGCGAGATCGAGCTCGACGAACTGCACGACGAGTACCGCGAGGCCCTGGAGGAGGTCGTCGCCGCGAAGGCGGCCGGCGAGGCCCCGCCCGAGCTGCCCGAACCGGCGAAGTCCGGCAAGGTCCTCGACCTGATGGCGGCTCTGGAGAACAGCGTGCGGGCGGCGAAGAAGTCACGCGGCGAAGAGCCGGGGGAGGCGGAGGTCAGGTCTTTGCCCCAGCGCAAGACGGCCCGGGCGGCGCCCAAGCAGGCGGCGGGCAAGAAGTCGACGGCTGCGACGAAGAAGGCGGCGGCCAAGAAGACCGCGTCGTCGGCCAAGAAGTCGACGGCGAAGCCGGGCCAGGGCGCTAAGAAGTCGACGGCCAGGACGACGGCGAAGAGCACCGCCAAGAGCACCGCCAAGAGCACCGCGAAGAAGACCACGGCCAAGAAGGCCGCGTCGCGCAAGCGCACAGCCTGAAGACTTCGCGCCCTATCTCCGCCGCAGCGCCAACACCGCGTTGTGCCCCCCGAACCCGAACGAATTGCTGAGCACCAGGTCCCCGTCCACGGGCAGCGCCCGCGGCACCCCCCTCACCACATCCAGCCCGATCGCGTCGTCGACCTCCCCGCACCCGACGGTCGGGGGCACCACCCCGTGATGCAGCGTCAGGACGGCGGCGACGGCCTCGACCCCGCCCGCCGCACCCTGGAGATGCCCCAGGTGCCCCTTGAGCGCCGTAACGGGTACGTGCCGTTGCCCGAGTACCGCCCGCAGCGCGCCCGCTTCCGCCAGGTCGCCCTCGACCGTGGCCGTGGCATGGGCGTTCACGTGGACGACGTCCGCGACCCGCCCCCCGGCATCGCGCAGGGCACGGCGCAGGGCCAGCGCGACGCCGCTGCCGGACGGGTCGGGGGCGGCCATGTGGTGGGCGTCGGCCGACAGGCCCCAGCCCGCGGCCTCGCAGTAGATCCGCGCGCCACGCGCCCGTGCGTGCTCCTCGGCCTCCAGGACGAGCATCCCGGCACCCTCGCCGTTGACGAACCCGTCCCGGTCCTTGGCGAAGGGCCGGGAGGGCGAGCCGGTCGAGGGGTCCCCGTCGGCCAGGGCCCGCATCGCCGCGAAGGACGCCATGATGGCGGGGGTGACGACGGCTTCGGCGCCGCCCGCCAGAGCCACGTCGAGCTGGCCGTACCGTATGCGGTCGATCGCCTGCCCTATCGCCTCGGTTCCCGACGCACAGGCGCTCGTCACGGTCCTCGCCTCACCCGTGATGTGCAGGTCCAGCGACACCTGGGAGGCGGCCTGTGACGGCACCGTCATGGGGGTGGTGAGCGGCGAGACCGCGCGCGGCCCCTTCTCCCGCAACTTCCGGTCCCCGCCGACCAGTACGGACGCGTCACCGAGAATGGCCCCCAGGCTCACCCCGACCCGCTCCGGCTCGACTTCGCTCTCCCGCGTGCCGCCCACGGCGAACCCCGCGTCGACCCACGCCTCCCGGGCGGCCAGCACCCCGAACTGAGCGGCCCGGTTCATCCGTCGGGCCACCGGGCGGGGCAGCAGCCGGGCGGGGTCCACGGGCACGACCCCTGCGATCCGCACGGGCAGCCCGGCGAACTCCTCCCCCTCCAACTCCCGTATCCCGTGCCGCCCGTCGAGCAGCCCCCGCCACAGCTCGGCGACCCCGACGCCCAGCGGTGTGATCGCCCCGAGGCCGGTCACGACGACCTTCCGGGGTGCCGGCGTGGGTGCGGCGGCCTCGCGTGCGGCGGCCTCGCTCATCGGGGCATGCCCCCTCAGGTCGTTGAAAGGGAAACATGCCCAGTTCTCTCAGCTCTTGCACCTCACCACTTGTACGTCCGTTCGACGCGCCGCTCACGACAGCAGCGAGGTGATCAGCGCGATCAGCTCCTCTCGGCGCGGGGTGAGATAGAAGTGGTTCCCCTCGAAGGCCCGGACGTCCAGCCCCTCGGTCGTGACGTCCGCCCATGCCGAGAGGTCCTCGATCGAGCAGGCGGGATCGCGGTCGCCGCCGCAGGCCGTGACCGGAACCCCCAGCCGGTGCAGACGATCCGGGCGGTACGTCGCCAGCAGCCCGAAGTCCGCGCGCAGGGCCGGCATGATCAACGGCCGCAGCGTGGGGTGCTCGTAGACGGCGGCGCCCTCGGGGTCCAGCCGCCGGACGTGGTCCAGGATCTCGGTGTCGGTCTGGAGCGGGCGCGGCGCCTGTTCCTGCCGGACAAGGGGCCGGGTGCGGCCCGACACGATCAGGCGGGTGAGGGTGCGGCCGGGAACGTCCTCCAGACGGCGGGCCACCTCGTACGCCACCGACGAACCCATGCTGTGGCCGAAGAAGGCCAACGGCACGTCGTCGGTCAGCTCGTGCAGCAGGGCTGTCGTGATCGCGCCCGCCAGCTCCTCCATCGTGCTCGCGCAGGGGTCGGACAGCCGGTCCTGGCGGCCGGGGTACTGCACCGACATGACCTCGATCTCCGGTGGCGTCAGCTTGGCCCAGTCGCGGAAGAAGCCCGCCGCGCCGCCCGCGTGGGGGAAGCACACCAGGCGGACTCTCGCGCCGGGCGCGCTCACGCCCCTGAGCCATCGGGTCCGGCTGTCCGGGAGGGGGACGGTCATGACTCTGCCTCGAATTCGGAGAGGAGGGTGTCGAGTGCGCCGTCGGCGTCGCCGTTCTGCTTCGTCTCGACGATGCGGTTCGTCATGTCCTTCAGTGTGATCGGTTCGAGGAACAGCTGGATCGGTACGTCGATGCCCAGCTCGTCGCGGAGCCTTCCGGCGAGGTGGACGGCCGTCAGCGAGTCGCCGCCCGCTTCGAAGTACGTCTTCTCCAGGTCGGGGGCGCCGTTGAGTTCCAGTGCCTCGATCACCAACTCGGCCACTTTGGAGGCGAGTTCGTTCTCCGGCGACGGCGACGGCGACGGCGACCGCGACGGCGACGGAGCCGACGCCGGGGTCGGGCTCGGCAGGTCGGGCGCTTCCGCCGTCCTGTCCGCCGTCGCCGGCCGCCTCGGCGTCAGTGCGCCGTAGCTCTCACCCGCGAACGGGTACGTCGGGAGTGACACCCGCCGTACGTCACCGTCGAGGGCCGGCCAGGTCACCTCCTCGCCGCTGAGCCATGCCTCGCCCCGGGGGTCGGTCACGGTGTCCCGGCGGCCCCCGGCCAGGGACGTGAGTTTGTCTGCGGCCTCCCGTGCCCCGGCGGCCACGACATAGCCGCGTACGGGCATCGCCACCCGGCCCGTGCGGAGGGTGTGGGCGACATCGGCCAGGGACGGGGCGTCCGCCTCGCGCAGGCGCCGCGCCAACCGGTCCGCGAGTGCGGCGAGTTGGTGCTCGGTGCGGGCCGACAACGGCAGGACCAGCGGGTGCGCGGGACTGCCCGGTCGGGTCCGCTGCTCCGGCGCCTCCTGCACCACCACGTGCACATTCGTGCCGCCGATTCCCACCGACGTCACGCCCGCCAGCCGGGGCAGGCCCGCCCTGACCGGCCACTTCTCGGCCTCGGTCACGAGCCGCGGCGGGGAGTCCCGGAGCGCGGTGACCGGGCGGGTGACGTCCACCGTCGGGGCCAGCGTGGCGTTCTCCAGCATGAGGACTGTCTTGATCAGCGCCGCCGCCCCGGCTGCCGCGTCCGCATGCCCGATGTTCGACTTCACCGAGCCGATGCGGACATCGCCCGCACGACCGCCTGCGAAGGCCGCGCTCGCCGCCTCCAGTTCGATCCGGTCTCCCAGCTCCGTCCCGGTCACGTGTGCCTCCACGTACTGCGCCGCCGACGGCTCCAGCCCCGCCGCCGCCCACGCCTCCGTGATCGCGGCCGTCTGCTGGTCCACCCCCGGGGCGGTGAAACCGACCTTGCCGGAACCGTCGTTGGTGACCGCCGTACCCCGGATCACCGCGCGCACCGGGTCACCGTCGGCCGGCGCGTCCTCCAGTCGGCGCAGCACCAGCACGCCCACCCCGCTGCCCGGCACCGTGCCGGCCGCCTTCTCGTCGAAGGGGCGGTCCAGGTCTCGAAGACGAAGGCGAAGCGCAGGACGGAGTTACCGACCAGGGATATCGCCTGCCCGCTCCAGACGAGCATGAAGCGGCCCATGCCGCTGAACCGGCCCGGCCTTCCCCCGTCCTGCGCGGTGTCGTCGAGCGAGCGCGCCGAATCGGCCACGTGCGTACCCCCGTCGAATGTGGCTTCCGACCAAGAACCCTAGTTCGAAGTGGCGCGCCGTACAGCCCCGATCATGAAAGGCGTCCGAGAAGCCCTCACGGGTGCGACTCCATGGCCGTGAGGGCAGGCTCCGACTGGCGTCGAACTGGAGTGCGTCGTATGCATCTACGCATCTTTGGCGACACGGCGACACGGCGACATGGCGACATCCGGGACGAGAGGCGCCTTCTCCGGACAATTGCGCCGTTCTGTGGCCGGGTTGAGTTGGTTCCCCGGCCTGCGGATTCCGTCGGCGGCCCGTCGCCGAGGGGTCATTTCTCCAGCGGTTGACCGATGGACTGGCCCCACCAACTTCCCCCTCCCTAGGATGTGTTGTCGGCGAGGTGATCTCCTCGGCCGGCCCTGTGACTGGGGGAAACGATGGAGCCTGGAAAGCAGCTGTCCACGTCGATCGATGCCACGATTCCGACAGCCGCGCGCATGTACGACTACTACCTCGGCGGCAAGGACAACTACGCCTCCGACCGAGCCGCCTGCGAGGAGCTGGACAAGGTCGTCCCCAGCACCCGCGCCCTCGCCCTGAACAACCGCCGCTTCCTGCAGCGCGTGGTCAGGACACTGGCCGAGGACCACGGCATCCGGCAGTTCCTCGACCACGGCTCAGGTCTGCCCACCCAGAACAACGTCCACCAGGTCGCCCAGTCCGTCGACCCGTCCTCGCGCGTGGTCTATGTCGACAACGACCCGATGGTCCTGGTCCACGGCCGCGCCCTGCTGGACCAGAACGACAACACGGCCGTCATTCACGCCGACATGCGTGAGACCGACGCGATCTTCTCCCACGCCGACACCGAGCGCCTGATCGACTTCTCGCAGCCGGTGGCGGTGCTGTTCAACTCGGTCTTCCACTGCATCCCCGACAGCGACACCGACGGCCCCCTCGCCGTGGCCCGCCGGGTGCGCGAGCACCTCGCGCCCGGCAGCTTCATGCTGATGTGCCAGCTCGTCAGCGAGGACGCCAAGGTCCGCGAGTTCGTCACGGACTTCATGGACCAGGCGACACAGGGGCACTGGGGCCGGGTGCGCCAGGAGAAGGACGTCGCGGAGTACTTCGAGGGTCTGGAGATCCTCGAACCCGGCCTGGTCGAGGTCTCCACCTGGCGCCCCGACACCGAGGTGGCGCCGCGTCAACTGACCCAGGAGTGGATCGAGTTCGGAGGTGTCGGCCGCCTGCCGTAACGAAGCTCCGCCCTTCGGGGCGCAGTGCTCTACGGGGCGCAGTGCCCTACGGGGCGCAGTGCCCTACGGGGCAGGGGAGTACCGGGCCTTCGTCTCGCGCAGCCGCTCCAGCGACTCGCGCGGGTTGAGGGCCTCGTCGCCGAGACGGTCCAGGGCGATCCGGTACTCCTCCGTCTCGTCCTGGTCCTCCAGGAAGGCGGCGCTCTTGATGTGCTCCAGATAGACGATGTCGGCCAGATCGACGCCGCCGAAACGCAGATAGGTGACGGGAATGGCCGGCGCGGACGCGTTGGTCACGTCCAGGGGCACGATCTGCAGGGTCACATGGGGGAGCCGAGCCATCTCCTCCAGGTACTCGAGCTGTTCGCGCATCACCTCGCGGCTGCCCAGCATCCGCAGCAGCACCGACTCATCGACGATCGCCCACAACTGAGGCGGGTCCGCGCGGCGCACCAGTTCCCGCCGCCGCATCCGCAGCTCCACACGCCGCTCCACCTCGCGGCCGGGCGCCGACGGCAGCCCGCGCTCCACCACGGCGCGCGCGTATGCCTCGGTCTGCAACAGGCCGGGCACGTACTGGATCTCGAAGGTACGGATGGCCGTCGCGGCCTCCTGCAGCCCGACCAGCCGGTCGAACCACTCGGGCATCAGCCGCTTGTCATAGCGCTGCCACCACCCCGGCTCACCGGCACGCTTCAGCAACTGCAGCAGCACCGAGGCCTCGTACTCCTCGGTCCGGTACTCGTTCAGCAGCAGGCGGACATCGGCCTCCGTCGGGGGCCGACGCCCCTTGCCCGCCTCGATGCGCGACAGCTTCGCCGGACTGAAACCCACGGCACGCGCCGCCTGGTCCTGGGAGAGGCCCGCGTCCTCGCGGATACCCGCCAGCTGGACGCCGACCAGCATCTTCAGCAGGGTCGGCGCGGGTTCGGTCCGGCTCAGATAGGGCTCGAGGCGGGAGATGCGAGGTGACTCGGCGGACATCCTGACTCCCCGTAGACCGGCATACGACAGACCGCATTATCGCATCCCGCCGCCTCCTGCCGCCAAAACCGCGGCAATTGAAAGGCTCAACTTCCGCTTCCCAGCGGTGTTTCGCTTCCTTTCCGGTCCTGTGTCGCGGTCATGCGAGGTGGTCGAACTCTCCCTCCTTGGCACCCGCCAGGAACGCGGTGATCTCGGCCGGCGTGTACACCAGGGCCGGTCCGTCGGGGTCACGGGAGTTGCGCATCGCGATGCTGCCGTCGACCAGGCTGGCCACCTCGACGCAGTTGCCCTCGGCATTGCTGTGCCGGCTCTTGATCCAGCGGACGCCCAACGAGCTTGCCCGTACGCCGTTCTGTGCTGTTGGCACTGCACTCTCCTTGCTCACGTTCGGCCACGCGTGCGCTCCGTCGCCCCGCCGGGCCCGGACCGCATCACGTGTTCTGCGCCGACACCCTTGCGCAATTTCCCGTGAAATTGCACGGAGGCGCCGTCGACGTGGATAATAGTCCGTGGCGTCAACGGCCGCGCGGGCGCCACGTCCTGACCGTGTATCAGGGAGACGTTGTGTCCTTACCTGCGTACGAAGGGCTCCAACTGCCCGGCAGCGCTGCGCCCCGTGCGGGGCTGACGGTGACGCCGGAAGCGCACCGCGCCCCCTTGGGCCCCCGTAGGCTCACCGGCCCCGAAGTCCCGCGCACCTCGCCTCGTTCCGCCGCCCTGCTCCTGGTCGGTGCCGAACAGGGCTGCGGCCGAGCCCGCGACTTCGTCCGTCGCACGCTCGACGACTGGGCACTGGACCACTGCAGCGCCGACGCCCTCACGGTGGTCACCGAACTGCTGGCCAACGCCGTACTGCACGCCGTAACGCCCCCCTCTGCCGAGGCGACCCTTTCGCGCCCCGAGGGCGAGATCTGGCTGAGGCTCAGCCTCCGGCGCCCGGCCCACCTCGTCTGCGCTGTCGCCGACCCGAGCGACCACCCGCCTGTCTACCCGCACGCCGGCGACCCCTTCGACGAGCACGGCCGGGGGCTGCGCATCATCGACGCCCTGTCCGAACACTGGGGCTGGACCCGACGCCAGCCGGCGGGCAAGACGGTCTGGGCGATGCTGCCGACGGCCACGCAGGCCTGACCCGCCCTCCGGGACCCAGCCGTCGGTGCATCCGCAAATGTGCCGCAAATGTACGGCCGCACGCGCCTATTGAGGCAAGTACCCGAATAGGCCGCCATATTGCCGCCGTTTGGGGACGATCAGGGCAGTGGTGTAACGCGGTCGCGCCCGCATGACGCAGAACCAGGCAGAAGCAGGTCATCCGCGACGTCCGATTCCGGTTTCGCGGGATGGCTTACACCTCTCCGCCCGGCAACGCGTCAGAACGGATTCCTCGTGAACACCGACCCGATTCCCGGCTACCAGCCCTACGGCCAGCCGGCACCCCCCGACCCCTCCCAGCGCAACCAGGACACCGGACGCAGAGCGGCCCTGGCAATCTGTACGATTGCCGACGTCGCCGCAGGTCTTCTAGGCCTGTGGATCGTGCTGTACCTGCTCGACGCGAACCAGGGCAACGCGTTCGTGGAATTCGTGCACGGATCGGCGGACTGGCTGTCCGGATGGGCACAGGACATTTTCACGATGGACACAGAGGGGCTGCGCGTCCTCCTCAATTACGGCCTCCCCGCCGTCCTCTATCTGCTCCTCGGGCACGGAATTGCCGCCCGACTCAACAGGGCCTGACGGCATTACCCAGCGAAGGACCAGCTTTATGGCACCCACTCCCCACACTCCCACCGGAAGCGATCACCTGCCGATCTATGAAGACCTGGTGCGCGAACGCGGAGACGTCGTGACGGAAGCGCAAATAGCAGCCGCACACACCGAGCACCAGGCAGCAGAACTCCTGACCACCCCGGAAGCTCCTCACCGGGACCAGCCGACGGGACACCAACGTCACCCTCACTTCGGCTGAGCGGTGGCGGCAGGCCCGCCCCGAGGCACGGCCGCCGGACGCGACTCGGGGCTGCTGTTCGCCGAGTCGCCCGGCCCGCAGTTCGTCGCGTTCCTGGTTGCGCTGTTTCTCCGCGTCGCGGCGGCAGTGTCCTGACGTTGGCTGTTCGCCCCCTATTAGGTCTTGCTCCGCGCCCGCTGGCGCCGGCTTGGCGGCCGTCCGGACCGGCGGACGGGGCGACGTCACGCAGGGTCGCCGAGCGGCGGGTGCTCGAGCACGCGGGGCTTGTACTCGACCAGCTGGATGCGGCCGTCGAAGGTGCGGTGCTCGATCATCTCGAGGGCAACGTCCGGATAGCCGTCGTAGATGCGTTCTTCGCCCGTGGCCCCGGTGATCACCGGGAACATCACGACCCGGAAGCGGTCGACGAGTCCGGCTCGTAGCAGGGACCGGCACAGGCTGAGGCTGCCGATCGTGCTGAGGAGCCCCGAGCCACTCGACTTCATGGCGCGGACCGCCTCGACGGCGTCGTCACGGACGAGCGTGGAGTTGGCCCAGGTCAGTGGCTCCTCGAGTGAGGAGGAGAACACCACTTTGGACGCTTGCGTGAGCTCGTCGACGGACGCCTCTTCTTCGGGCCTGAACTCGTCCTGGCCAGTCGGGACCTCGCCTGCGGCGAAACCCGACATCAGACGGTAGGTGTTCGCCCCCATCAGGTAGGTGGCCTCGGGCTGCTCGCCGAGCCAAGCGAGGTACTCCGGGCCCTCAAGGCCCCAGAACCCGGGCCATCCCTCTCCCGATGCGTAGCCGTCGAGGGAGGTGATGAAGTCGACGAGAAGCTCCGACATGGCGGTGTCCTTTCCTAGGGTGTCACGAGCTTGGACCGGCAGGGAGCCACAAACTCATCGGCCGCGCTGTGGAGTACCGAGAAAACCCATGACGCTGCAGCCGATCAGGTCGGTGGAGCACTTCCGTGAGTACGGCCCCGCTCCGATCGACGGCGAACCGATCGCGCTGGTCTTCGCCGGCGTCTGCGGGGGCCATCTGTCCGCGATCGGAGTCAGCGGACAAGTCTGGAAGTCCACAGCGGCCTCCTGGTTTTGACGACTTCGAGGTCACGACCTGCTCGGTACGTCCAGCTAGTGGCGCGTGTGGCAGGAAGCCAGACCTCTTGCGCTCCTGCCGGATAAGGCGGACTCGCCCTTGGCTCGGAAGCCGTACCACCTCCGGGCCACGTGCATCACGAACTGGCTCCGCGCCGGCCTGCCTGTAGCCGAAGTGGCCAGGCGTGCTGGCGTCTCCCCGGAGGTCATCCATCGTCGTTATGCAGGCTGCATCGACGACAGCGAGGCGGAGAACAACCAGAAGGTGAGAGGGCTATGGGTCGGGCAGGCCTCGATGACTAGCTGCCTAGAGATGGCGAGAAAAGCTGAGCGGTCTCCTCGGCGCTCGTTCAGTTTTCCGCGCCAACTCGCGTACAGTGCTTGACCGTTAAATGCGCCGCTGCCGAGGCACCTCAGGAAACCCGACTGTGCAGCTCTATTTTTGCGGCGCGAACGAAAGCTACTTCCTCGTCGTCGAATTGCCGAGCAGCATCGAGGTACCTGCTGCTTAGCATGGGAGGGCGGCGCAAGTGCCCCTCGACGAGTGCCTCGAACTCTTCGTAGTCGAGGGCGTTGGTGGGCAGGGCGTTCCCGGCTTCGCGGCAGGACCGCTCCGCTGCTCGGGTTTCCTGAGTCTCGTGCTCGTCCCAGTCTGATGAATCGGAAGAAGCCGTCGATTGGAGACGGCGTAGACGAGAAAGCGCCTGTATGAGCCGCTCAGCGGCGGCACTGACGGGCTGTGGCTGATGATCCAACAGTCTATGGATCTTACCCTGGGCCCTCTCGAACGTGGCTTGGTGGCCGAGGTAGATCGCCATCGACTTAGCAGCGTTGGTCATCCCTGCGGCAGGCGCAGCTACGTCATCCGGGCCTTCTAGCTCGATGATCGTTTGAGTCGCCTTGAGCGTCGCGAGAGCATCGTCAATAGCGATTCTCCCTGCTCTGATGCTCTCCCGTGGCAGTTCTTGCGCGTTGTCCTCGACAAATCGCTCACCCACCTCAACTACGCGGTGAGCTGCAAGTAGGAAGGAGGCGTACGCCTCCCGCTGGATGCCACGACGCCACTGCAAATGAGCGGCATACGTCTCGGCACGGACAGCGTCCAATGCTGCACGGTAGGAAGAATCGGCTTGTGCCAAGCCCGCCTCAAGAGTGGCCTCCGCAGTGCGCATGGCGGCCTTCATCTGCCATCGGCCGATGAGCACCGTGGCGGGTATTCCGATCAACGCCACTCCGGCAGCGGAAAGCGCGGCTATCACCTCAAGATCCATGGCGTCATCGTGCCGCAACACAGGCGCGTGGCCTGACCGCGAGACCGAGCAGCACAAGGCTCGTCGTCCCCACACGCCGCTCACACGAGATCAGCGCCCAGCAATGACAAAGAGCGGGACCCAGTGAGACTGGTTCCCGCTCTTCATGCATGGCACCTGCGCTGGTCAACCACATCATCGTGCTGGTTGAGGCGAAGTGCCCCCGGCAGGATTCGAACCTGCGCACACGGCTCCGGAGGCCGTTGCTCTATCCCCTGAGCTACGGGGGCGTGTCGGGCGCCTTGCTTGGCGGCGACGGGTAGAACCCTACCAGCTTCGGTGGGGTGTTCATGAACGGGTTTGCGGGGTCGCGGCACGGGGTGTGACCTGGGGTGGCTTGCTCGCAGGGGGTGGAAGTGGGGAAAACCCGGACGCCGTGGCCGGTCCGGACCTACTCTCGAGTTGTGCCAGGCGCGTCGGGCCGGGTGCTTGTTGTGGACGACAACAAGGTCATCCGGCAGCTGATCAGGGTCAATCTCGAGCTGGAGGGGCTTGAGGTGGTGACCGCGGCCGATGGTGCCGAGTGTCTGGAAGTCATTCATCAGGTGCGGCCCGATGTGGTCACCCTGGATGTCGTCATGCCGCGGCTCGACGGACTGCGCACCGCCGCTCGGCTGCGTGCCGATCCCCGTACCCGTGATCTCCCCCTCGCCATCATCAGTGCCTGCACGCAGTACGAGGTCGACACCGGCCTCGACGTCGGCGTCGACGCCTTCCTCGCCAAGCCCTTCGAGCCCGCCGAACTAGTCAGCCTCGTAGGGAGGTTGATCGAGGTGAGGCGAGCTGGGGAACGGGCCCGGGAACGGGTCGGGGAAGGCGACGCCGGGAGCGCGGACAGGGCCGCGGACACCGCCGTGTTCGGAGGCATCCTGGGGGCAGCCGGCGAGGCCGCGGGGCGCACCGGAAGCTGAGACGCCGGGCGTTTCCGGATCGGCACAAGAGCGCGTCAGCGACCCGGCACCCCTGCCAACCAGAAGCCCCCCAGACGCACCCCAGCGCACCCAGGCGCATCCAGGGCACCCCGCGCGCCCAGGCGCACCCCAGCGCCCCCAGCCCCCAGGTAGCCCCGGCACCCACACACCGCCCGCCCCACCGCCCGGCCGCCCGCCCGTCCACATCCCGGACCCTCCCCAAACCCGTTCGCATACCCACCCCCCTCCTCCCATACGCTTGTCCCGTGACCCCCGTCGAGCTCTCCCGTACCGTGCTGCGCGCGGTGCGTCGTGCTGTCGATGACGGGGAGCTGCAGGTCGCCGTGCCCGAGCGGGTCGTGGTCAGTGCTCCCGGGCCCGGGGGCTGTGGGGACTACGCCACCAACGTCGCGCTCCAGCTGGCGCGCCCGGCCGGACAGCAGGCGAGGGACGTCGCCGCGATCCTGCAGGCCCACCTGCTCAGCACCGACGGCATCACCGACGTCGTAGTCACCGGGCCCGGGTTTCTGAACATCAGCCTCGGCGACACCGCCTCAGCCGCCCTCGTGGCGGAGATCCTGCGGCGCGGCACGCGGTACGGGTACGCCAACGGCCCCTCGGCGGACTTCATCCCGCTGTACTGCCCCCACGAGGTGCGGGCCGTCGTCGTGATGGACGCCCTCGCTCGGATTCTGCAGTCCCAGGGCGCCGCCGTCCGCACCGGATGCGAGGCGCCCCTCGATCCGCGCTGGGTCGACATCCTGGGCGTACGGGTCGACAGGCGTCGTATGCAGGACTCGCCCGCGCTGCCCTACTGCGACGTGCGTCCGGTGCCCGCCCCCGTCGACCCCGTCCCGCTCGGCCGTGACGCCGCCCGCTGGGCCCTGCTTCACCCCGCCGGTCACGACCGGCCCCGTATCACCGACGAGCACCTCGTCCAGCGTGAGAGCAACCCTCTCTTCCGCGTCCGGTACGCCCACGCCCGCACCCGGGCTCTCAGCCGTAACGCCGCCGACCTGGGGTTCGACGCCGAACCCGGGGAAGTACGGCACGAAGTCGCCGCCCTGCTCGCGGATCACCCCCGCGTCCTGGCCCAGGCGGCAGCCCACCGTGCCCCCGACCGTCTCGCCCGGCACCTCGTCACCGTCGCCGATGCCGTCCTGCCCCTGCTGCCCGCCGTCCTTCCCCGCGGTGCGGAGAAACCCTCGGCCACCCACCGCGCCCGGCTCGCGCTCGCCGAAGCCGCCGGGACGGTGCTGGCCGGTGGCCTGTCCCTGCTCGGCATCGACGCACCCGACCACATCTGAGAGAGCCCACGAAAGTCATGAGCCGTTCCGCACACCCCGCCGGGCCCCGCCACGCCGACGTTTTTCCCGAGGGCCACTACTCCGCGCCGCCCGCCGACCTCAACACCCTCGACCCGAAGGTGTGGTCCCAGACCGTCACCCGCAATGCCGACGGCGTCGTCACCGTCGGCGGTATCGACGTGAAGTCCCTCGCCGAACAGCACGGCACCCCGGCCTACTTCATGGACGAGGCCGACTTCCGGTCCCGGGCCCGCGCCTGGCGCAGCGCCTTCGGGACCGACGCCGACGTCTTCTACGCCGGCAAGGCGTTCCTGTCCCGCGCCGTCGTGCGATGGCTGCACGAGGAAGGGCTCAACCTGGATGTGTGCTCCGGGGGCGAGCTCGCGACCGCCCTCTCCGCCGGCATGCCCGCCGACCGCATCGCCTTCCACGGCAACAACAAGTCCGCGCAGGAGATCCGCCGCGCGATCACCGAAGGCGTCGGACGTATCGTCCTCGACTCCTTCCAGGAGATCGTCCGCGTCGCGCACATCGCGCAGGAGCTCGGCAAGCGGCAGCGCGTCCAGATCCGTATCACCGTGGGCGTGGAAGCACACACCCACGAGTTCATCGCGACCGCCCACGAGGACCAGAAGTTCGGGATCCCGCTGGCCGGCGGGCAGGCCGCCGAGGCCGTGCGGCGGGCGCTCCAGCTCGAAGGGCTGGAAGTCATCGGGATCCACTCCCACATCGGGTCGCAGATCTTCGACATGTCGGGCTTCGAGGTCGCCGCCCACCGGGTGGTCTCGCTCCTCAAGGACATCCGTGACGAGCACGGCGTCGAGCTGCCCGAGATCGACCTCGGGGGCGGGCTCGGGATCGCCTACACGAGTGACGACGACCCCCGTGAGCCGCACGAGATCGCCAAGGCGCTGACCGAGATCGTCACCCGTGAGTGCGAGGCCGCCCGTCTGCAGACGCCTCGTATCTCCGTCGAGCCGGGGCGCGCCATCGTCGGGCCGACCGCCTTCACGCTCTACGAGGTCGGCACCATCAAGCCGCTCGAGGGGCTGCGGACGTACGTCTCCGTCGACGGCGGCATGTCGGACAACATCCGTACGGCGCTGTACGACGCCGAGTACAGCGTCGCCCTCGTGTCCCGGACGAGCGACGCCGAGCCGATGCTCGCCCGTGTCGTCGGCAAGCACTGTGAGAGCGGGGACATCGTGGTCAAGGACGCGTTCCTGCCGGCCGACCTGGCGCCGGGTGACCTCATCGCCGTACCGGCGACGGGTGCGTACTGCCGGTCCATGGCCAGCAACTACAACCATGTCCTGCGGCCGCCCGTCGTCGCCGTGAACGACGGCGAGTCCCGGGTGATCGTCCGCCGGGAGACGGAGGAGGACCTCCTTCGTCTCGACGTCGGCTGAGCCGCACGAACGCGAGGTGGAAGATCTCCTGTCTGCCACCCGGTAGAAATGAAATAGATATCTCACGATCCGGACGAAGGGCAGAAAGTCCCGTCCGGTGAGTGAGACTGGTGCAACCGTAGACGGTAAGAGGAAACGAGGTCGGATGATGCGTACGCGTCCGCTGAAGGTGGCGCTGCTGGGCTGTGGAGTGGTCGGCTCAGAGGTGGCGCGCATCATGACGACGCACGCCGACGACCTCGCCGCCCGGATCGGGGCGCCCGTGGAGCTCGCGGGCGTGGCCGTACGGCGGCCCTCCAAGGTGCGTGAGGGCATCGACCCCGCGCTCATCACCACCGACGCCACCGCCCTCGTCAAACGCGGCGACATCGACGTGGTGGTCGAGGTCATCGGTGGCATCGAGCCCGCCCGCACCCTCATCACCACCGCCTTCGAGCACGGCGCGTCGGTCGTCTCCGCGAACAAGGCGCTGCTCGCCCAGGACGGGGCGGCCCTCCACGCGGCGGCGGAGGCGAACAGCAAGGACCTCTACTACGAGGCCGCCGTCGCCGGAGCCATCCCGCTGATCCGCCCGCTGCGCGAGTCCCTCGCCGGTGACAAGGTCAACCGGGTGCTCGGCATCGTCAACGGGACCACCAACTTCATCCTCGACAAGATGGACTCGACCGGGGCCGGGTATCAGGAGGCCCTCGACGAGGCCACCGCCCTGGGGTACGCGGAGGCCGACCCCACCGCCGACGTCGAAGGGTTCGACGCCGCCGCCAAGGCCGCGATCCTCGCGGGTATCGCCTTCCACACGCGCGTGCGCCTCGACGATGTCTACCGCGAGGGCATGACCGAGGTGACCGCGGCCGACTTCGCCTCCGCCAGGGAGATGGGCTGCACCATCAAGCTGCTCGCCATCTGCGAGCGGGCCGGGGACGGTGCGTCCGTCACCGCGCGCGTGCACCCCGCGATGATCCCGCTGAGCCACCCGCTGGCCTCCGTGCGCGGCGCCTACAACGCCGTGTTCGTCGAGTCCGACGCCTCCGGCCAGCTCATGTTCTACGGCCCCGGCGCGGGGGGTTCCCCGACCGCTTCGGCCGTGCTCGGCGACCTCGTCGCCGTCTGCCGCAACCGGCTCAGCGGGGCAACGGGGCCCGGCGAGTCGGCGTACGCCGCCCTGCCCGTGTCGGGGATGGGTGAGGTTGTCACCCGCTACCACATCAGCCTCGACGTGGCGGACAAACCGGGTGTTCTCGCCCAGGTGGCGACCGTGTTCGCAGAGCACGGTGTCTCGATCGATACGGTTCGCCAGCAGGGCAAGGACGGCGAGGCCTCCCTCGTCGTCGTCACCCACCGTGCGTCCGACGCGGCCCTCGTCGGGACCGTCGAGGCGTTGCGCAAGCTCGACACCGTGCGGGGTGTCGCCAGCATCATGCGGGTTGAAGGAGAGTAACCAGCAATGACCCACCAGTGGCGCGGAATCATCGAGGAGTACCGGGACCGGCTGCCCGTCTCCGACACCACGCCGGTCGTGACGCTCCGTGAGGGCGGCACGCCCCTCGTGCCCGCGCAGGTGCTCTCCGAGCGCACGGGCTGCGAGGTCCACCTCAAGGTGGAGGGCGCGAACCCGACCGGGTCCTTCAAGGACCGCGGCATGACCATGGCCATCACGCGGGCCAAGGAGGAGGGCGCGAAGGCCGTCATCTGTGCCTCCACCGGCAACACCTCCGCCTCCGCCGCGGCCTACGCCGTCCGCGCGGGCATGGTTTCGGCCGTTCTCGTCCCGCAGGGCAAGATCGCGCTCGGCAAGATGGGCCAGGCCCTCGTGCACGGCGCGAAGATCCTCCAGGTCGACGGCAACTTCGACGACTGCCTCGCGCTCGCCCGCGACCTGAGCGACAACTACCCCGTGGCGCTGGTCAATTCGGTCAACCCGGTCCGTATCGAGGGGCAGAAGACGGCCGCCTTCGAGATCGTGGACATGCTGGGCGACGCCCCCGACATCCACGTCCTTCCGGTGGGCAACGCGGGCAACATCACCGCGTACTGGAAGGGGTACAAGGAGTACGCCGCCGACGGTGTCGCGACGCGGACCCCGCGGATGTGGGGCTTCCAGGCGTCCGGCTCGGCACCCATCGTGCGGGGCGAGGTCGTCAAGGATCCGTCGACCATCGCCACCGCGATCCGCATCGGCAACCCGGCGTCCTGGCAGTACGCGCTCGCCGCACGGGACGAGTCCGGCGGGTTCATCGACGAGGTGACGGACCGTGAAATCCTGCGCGCCTACCGGCTGTTGGCCGCGCAGGAGGGTGTCTTCGTCGAGCCCGCGTCCGCCGCGTCCGTCGCCGGTCTGCTGAAGGCCGCCGAGCAGGGCAAGGTCGACCCGGGCCAGCGCATCGTCTGCACCGTCACCGGCAACGGCCTCAAGGACCCCGACTGGGCCGTCGCCGGCGCCCCGCAGCCCGTCACCGTCCCGGTCGACGCGGCCACGGCGGCCGAGCGGCTCGGACTGGCGTAAGCACTGGCGCAAGCGGGCCACACCCCGTCGTACGGGGCTCGCGTCCGCGGGTACGAGGGCGCTTACCTGGGGACCTTCCCTACGGGGGTGCACAGGGGGCATACGACACGCATCGTGCGCCTCCTGTGCGCCCTATGTCGCCACAGAACCTACCTTCGATAGGCTGTACCGAACCCGCCCGCCGCATATGCCTCCGCATGGGGTGCGGTGCCGCGCCGTCTCCGCGGCCCGGAAGCGGCCCCAGGGGTGTTCGTACGTCATCGAATGTCTTCGACAATCACGCAGCTCAAGGAGAGTCATCGAGCGATGGCCGGTCCAGCGTTCCGCGCCGCTGCCGTCCGGGTGCGCGTCCCCGCCACCAGCGCCAACCTCGGCCCGGGCTTCGACGCCCTCGGCCTCTCGCTGGGGCTCTACGACGACGTCGTCGTCCGGGTGGCCGACACCGGACTGCACATCGACATCGCGGGTGAGGGCAGCGAGACGCTGCCGCGTGACGAAAGCCACCTTCTCGTACGCTCCCTGCGCACCGCCTTCGATCTGCTCGGCGGCCAGCCGCGCGGACTCGAGATCGTCTGCGCCAACCGCATTCCGCACGGCCGGGGCCTCGGTTCCTCGTCGGCCGCCATCTGCGCCGGCATCGTCGCCGCGCGCGCCGTGACCATAGGCGGCGAGACCAAGCTCGACGACACGGCCCTGCTGGAGCTCGCCACCGAGATCGAGGGCCACCCCGACAACGTGGCGGCGTGTCTGCTCGGCGGGTTCACCCTCTCCTGGATGGAGGCGGGTGCTGCGCGGGCGATCAGGATGGAGCCCGCCGATTCCATCGTTCCGGTGGTTTTCGTGCCCGGGAAGCCGGTACTCACCGAGACCGCGCGCGGCCTGCTCCCGCGCACCGTGCCGCATGTCGACGCCGCCACCAACGCGGGCCGTGCCGCCCTGCTCGTAGAGGCCCTGACCAGGCGCCCCGAGCTGCTGCTGCCGGCCACCGAGGACCGTCTCCACCAGGAGTACCGCGCGCCCGCCATGCCGGAGAGCGCGGCGCTGGTGGAGCGACTGCGGGCCGACGGAGTGCCGGCGGTCATCTCCGGCGCGGGTCCCACCGTCCTGGCGCTGGCAGATCACGACAGTGCCGACAAGGTGGCCCATCTGGCAGGCGACGGCTGGGCCGCGAACCGGCTCGAGCTGGATGCCCAGGGAGCGAGCGTGCTGCCGCTTGCGACCTGACACTCGGTTGCCGGATTTCGAGAGGGGGAATGTTTGTTGGATCCGGTAGTGTTAATCTCAAGTCTGCACCCGACCCCACCATGGCGAGGTGCTTGTTGTCCCCGTCAGGGACAGACATTCTTCCGGGAGCCTCCCAAGCCGCACTGTGTTCCGTACGACGTACGTGAGCAGTACCTCGTACGCGGGCGCTGAGCGACTTGCCGGGCACGCTCCGGAACCGGCGCGACCGAGCCGAGTGACACAGACACTCCGTGCCACGGCTCTGGGAACCGTCATCACCAGATATTTCCTCCGCCGCTTTGGCGGACCACCGCCCCGGCACGGTCCACACACCAGGGACCGAAGCCGGACAGCACAACCGGTCGCCGAGCCAGACAGGCCGACGTCCGCTCCAGGGAAGGACCCTTCGTGAGCGACACCACCGATCTGATGGGCGCACGTGTCGAGGAGACCGCTGCCGCGCCCGCCACGGACGCCTCCGCGCCTGCCAGCGGTGCCGGCTCCCGGCGGCGCCGCGGTACCGGCCTCGAGGGCATGGTGCTGGCCGAGCTGCAGCAGGTCGCATCCGGCCTCGGCATCAGGGGCACCGCGCGCATGCGCAAGAGCCAGCTGATCGAGGTCATCAAGGAGGCGCAGGCCGGAGGAGGTGCCGCGGCTCCCAAGACGGAGGCCGCGACCGAGACCAAGCCCAAGCGCCGCGCCACCTCCAAGGCTCGTACCGGCGAAGACGCCGAGAAGAAGGCGGAGAAGGCGGCTGAGGCCCCCGCCGAGAAGGCCGTGGCCCAGCAGCAGATCGAGATTCCCGGCCAGCCGGCCAGCGACGACGCCCCGGCCGAGCGCCGCCGTCGCCGGGCCACCGCCGATGCCGGCGCCCCCGCGGCCGCCCCCGAGACGGTCGCCGCCGAGGCGAAGAGCGAGCCGAAGACCGAGACGCCCGCGCAGTCGCAGGGCGACGCCAAGGGCGAGGCCGGTGACGGCGGCGAGGGCCGTCGTCGTGACCGCCGCGAGCGCGGCCGCGACCGTGGCGAGCGCGGTGACCGTGGCGACCGCGGTGACCGCCGCAAGGGCGACGACCAGCAGGGCGGCGGCCGCCAGGACCGTGGCCAGCAGCAGAGCCAGCAGCAGGGCGGCGGCCGTCAGGACCGTGGCCAGCAGCAGGACGACGACGACTTCGAGGGTGGCCGTCGTGGCCGTCGCGGGCGTTACCGCGACCGTCGGGGCCGTCGCGGCCGTGACGACATGGCCTCGGAGCCGCAGATCAACGAGGACGACGTCCTGATCCCGGTCGCGGGCATCCTGGACATCCTCGACAACTACGCCTTCATCCGTACGTCGGGCTACCTGCCGGGCCCCAACGACGTGTACGTCTCCCTCGCCCAGGTCCGCAAGAACGGCCTGCGCAAGGGCGACCACATCACCGGTGCGGTCCGTCAGCCCAAGGAAGGCGAGCGGCGCGAGAAGTTCAACGCGCTGGTCCGCCTCGACTCCGTCAACGGCATGGCGCCCGAACACGGCCGCGGCCGCCCGGAGTTCAACAAGCTCACCCCGCTGTACCCGCAGGACCGGCTCCGTCTGGAGACCGACCCGGGCGTGCTGACCACCCGCATCATCGACCTCGTGTCGCCGATCGGTAAGGGCCAGCGTGGTCTGATCGTGGCCCCGCCGAAGACCGGCAAGACCATGATCATGCAGGCGATCGCCAACGCGATCACGCACAACAACCCCGAGTGCCACCTGATGGTCGTCCTCGTCGACGAGCGTCCGGAAGAGGTCACCGACATGCAGCGGTCGGTGAAGGGCGAGGTCATCTCCTCGACCTTCGACCGTCCCGCCGAGGACCACACGACGGTCGCCGAGCTCGCCATCGAGCGTGCGAAGCGACTGGTGGAGCTGGGTCACGACGTCGTCGTGCTGCTCGACTCCATCACGCGTCTGGGCCGTGCGTACAACCTCGCCGCGCCCGCCTCCGGCCGCATCCTGTCCGGTGGTGTCGACTCGACCGCCCTGTACCCCCCGAAGCGCTTCTTCGGCGCGGCCCGCAACATCGAGGACGGCGGCTCGCTGACCATCCTCGCCACCGCGCTGGTGGACACCGGGTCCCGCATGGACGAGGTGATCTTCGAGGAGTTCAAGGGCACCGGCAACGCCGAGCTCAAGCTCGACCGGAAGCTCGCCGACAAGCGCATCTTCCCGGCGGTGGACGTCGACGCGTCCGGTACCCGTAAGGAAGAGATCCTGCTCGCCCCCGACGAGCTTGCCATCGTCTGGAAGCTGCGCCGGGTGCTGCACGCCCTCGACCAGCAGCAGGCGGTCGAGCTGCTCCTCGACAAGATGAAGCAGACGAAGTCGAACGCCGAGTTCCTGATGCAGATTCAGAAGACGACGCCGACCCCCGGCAACGGCGACTAGGCGCTCCGCTGCGAGAGCCGAAGGACCCCCGTGGTACTTCGGCCGCGGGCCGTCTTGTGGCTGATCGCGCCCGCGCGGCGGAGCCGCAAATTCAATACACCCCCGCGCCCCTTTGGGGCGCGTCGAGGCCGCCCCACGTCATTCAGTGACGTGGGGCGGCCTTTTGGCGCTGATAGGGACGGGCGTGTCAGTACGCCCCTTCCTACTCTTGTGTCTCTGGGGGGACCTTCTTGAGCACCACCATGTCCGGCAGTGGTCGTCACAGACGCCGGGTACGTTTCGGGCTGCCCGTCGCCGCCGCCGGTGTCGCCGCGGCCGTTGCCGCAGCGCTGCTCACCTCGTCCGCCGGGGCCGCGACCGCGCTGCCCAGGCCCACCGTGAAGCCCGCCACCAGTTCCGCCTCGCTCGCCGAGCTGGAGCGGCGGGTAGCGGGTGCCGTCGTCGGTGACGACAACGCGGGGGAGACGACCGGGAAGTCGTCGTTCGGCGCGAGCACCGGCAGTTCCTCCGACGACTCCACCGTGAGTCCCATGGTCATCGGCGGCACGACGACCGGCATCACCTCGGCGCCGTGGATGGCGCAGCTCTGGTACTACGACGACCAGGGCACCGCCGACGAGGCCGACGACCTCGGGTTCTTCTGCGGGGGCGCCGTCGTCGCGCCGACGAAGATCCTCACCGCCGCGCACTGCGTCAAGGGCTACGACTGGCACAACTACGGCGCCGTCATCACCGGTACCGCCCAGCTGCCGACCACCGACGACGCAGGCAACAGCGACCTGCACGGCGGCACCGTCACGCTGCCGCACCGGCAGTGGTACCACCCGTCGTACAACTCGACGACGATCGACAACGACATGGCCGTCATCACGCTGGCCAATGCGGTCAAGGCGACGCCGATCCGCATGACGACGTCCGGTGACACCGCCTCGTACGCCGCCGGGACCAGCGCCAAGGTCTACGGCTGGGGCCGTACCAGCTCGAGCAGTTCGGACATCTCCCAGACGCTGAAGACGGCCACGCTGCCCGTCCAGTCCGACAGCACCTGCGCCGGCTACTACGGCGGCGACTTCGTCAAGGGCCACATGGTCTGCGCGGGCAAGCCCGCGAGCGGCAGCGACAGCGGCACCACCTCCGCCTGCAACGGGGACTCCGGCGGGCCGCTCGTCGTGAACGGACGGATCGTCGGTGTCGTCTCGTGGGGTGTGCGGGACTGTGTCGCCACGGGCGCGTACAGCGTGTTCGCCAAGGTGACGAACTATGTCGGTGCCACCTACCCGCGGGTCGAGGACACCAACATCAGCGGTGACCACAAGGCCGACCTGTGGGTGCGCAACGCGTCCACGAAGACCGGTTACTCGAAGGACTCAAACGGCAGCTCCTTCGCCGCCCGCGAGTCCTGGGGCAACTGGGACGGCGTCAACGTCGTCCTGCAGACCGACCTCGACCGGGACGGCTACCAGGACCTGGTCTACCGGCGCAGCTCCGACGGCGACCTGTTCTGGTCGCACTACGTGGTGTCCAGCGGCAGTTGGGCCACCAAGCAGCTGGCCGACAACTGGAAGACCCGCACCCGGATCATCACGCCGGGCGATGTCACCGGCGACTACCTGCCCGACCTGCTGTCGGTGGACTCCGGCGGTTATCTGTGGGTCTACCCGGGCAAGGGCAACGGCACCTTCGGCACCCGCTTCTCGGTCCGTACCGGCTGGGACCAGTACAACTCCGTGCGCGGCCACGGCGACCTCACCGGCGACGGCAAGGCCGACCTGCTCGCCCGCCAGGCCGGAAGCAGCGACCTGTACCTGTACAAGGGCACCGGCAAGACCGGCTCCGAGGCCTTCTCCTCCCGGATCAAGGTGCGCAGCGCCTGGACCGGCTACAACGCCTTCGACTCGGTCGGCGACATCAGCGGTGACGGCAAGGCCGACTTCCTGGCCCGCACCCCCGGCGGCACGCTCTACCTGTACAAGGGCACCGGCAAGGCCACCAGCGAGATCTTTGCCACAAGGATCTCGGTCGGGACGGACTTCAAGCAGTACGACATCTTCGGCTGACATCGCAGGTGAGGTCGGTTCGCCCGGCCTCGCCGACTACGGACCGTGCCCATCGCCCGCGAGCGGTGGGCACGGTCCGTTGTGCAACCCTTCTCCGAGTTTCCCCGTCTGACCGGACGGGGTGACGATGGTGTGGTACGGGCCAAATGGCCACGCCTGACCCTGAAAGCAGGGGGTAACCGACCGGACGAGAACCGAGGAGCACAGTGTCTGCCGAGAGCACGCCGGAGCCTGCCATACCAGGCGAAAACGGCACCAAGGGGCCGCGCGGCCGTGCCAAGGGCCGCCGACGCAAGCCGCGCGACAAGCGCAAGGGCCTGCTGATCATGGCCTGGACGGCCGCCGGCATCGTGGTCCTGGGCGGCACCGGTGCGGGGTACCTGTACTTCAAGCTCAACGGCAACCTCAAGAGCGTCGACATCGACCAGGCCCTCGGCACCGACCGGCCGGAGAAGCTCGACAACGGCTCGGAGAACATCCTCGTCCTCGGCTCGGACACCCGCTCCGGCAGCAACAAGAAGCTCGGCGGCGGCGCCGACGACGGCAGCGCTCGCTCGGACACGGCGATGATCCTGCACGTCTACAAGGGCCACAAGAAGGCGAGCGTCGTCTCCATCCCGCGCGACACGCTCATCGACCGGCCCGACTGCACCGACACCGACGGCAAGACGTACCCGGCCGACTCCGACGTGATGTTCAACTCGGCGTACACGACGGGCGGTGCGGCCTGTGCGGTGAAGACGGTCGAGTCCGTCTCCGGTATCCGCATGGACCACTACCTGGAGGTCGACTTCTCCGGCTTCCAGAAGCTGGTCGACAAGCTCGGCGGTGTCGAGGTGACCACCACCAAGGCCATCAACGACCCCGACAGCCACCTCAACCTCGCGGCCGGCACCCACCAGCTCACCGGCAAGCAGGCCCTCGGCCTGGTCCGCACCCGGCACGGCGTGGGCGACGGCTCCGACCTCGGCCGGATCCAGCTCCAGCAGGCCTTCGTCAAGGCACTGATCAACCAGGTCAAGGACATCAACCTCTTCGGCAACCCGAAGAAGCTCTACGACCTGGCCAGCGCCGCCACCAAGACGGTGACCACCGACTCAGACCTCGGCTCGGTCAATTCCCTGATGTCGTTCGCCAATGGCCTCAAGGGCATCGACTCCAAGAACATGACCATGGTCACGATGCCGGTCCAGTACGACCCGGCGGACCCGAACCGTGTGATCGTGGCGGAGTCGCAGGCCAAGCAGGTGTGGACGGCTCTGAAGAACGACAAACCGATCCCGAAGTCGGCCACGAAGGGCACGGCGAAGGGCGACGCCAACAGTGTGGTGACGCCCTGAGGGGTCCCGCGGAACCCCGCACCGCACGTTCAGGGAATAGATCGCACCGCCCCCCGGTTTTGGGGGATGGCCCCAGTCCTGGCAGACTGGTACGTCGGCTCCGGTTCACGCTCTCGTATCCCGCGGCAGCGACCCGGCGCCCTCCCGAAACTAGGAGACACCCTTGAAGCGCGACATTCACCCCGAATACGTCGAGACGCAGGTCAGCTGCACCTGTGGCGCGTCGTTCACCACCCGTAGCACGATCTCCAGCGGCGCCATCCGCGCCGAGGTCTGCTCCGAGTGCCACCCGTTCTACACGGGTAAGCAGAAGATCCTCGACACCGGTGGCCGTGTGGCCCGCTTCGAGGCCCGCTTCGGCAAGGCTCCTGCCGGCTCCAAGAAGTAGCGAGCTCCCATTCGCCGGTCCACGGCCGCGCCCTACTCAGGCGCGCCGGGACCGGCGTTTTTGGTCGCCCGCCCTTCACAGACGTACCTACACAGGAGCCAAAGATGTTCGAGGCCGTCGAGGAGCTCGTCACAGAGCACGCCGACCTGGAGACGAAGCTCGCGGATCCGTCGGTCCACGCGGACCAGGCGAACGCGCGCAAGCTGAACAAGCGCTACGCCGAGCTCACCCCGATCGTCGCCACGTACCGCTCCTGGAAGCAGACCGGCGACGACATCGAGACGGCGAAGGAATTCGCCGCCGACGACCCGGACTTCGTGGCCGAGGTCAAGGAGCTGGACAAGCAGCGCGAGGAGCTGACCGAGAAGCTGCGCCTGCTGCTCGTCCCGCGTGACCCGAGTGACGACAAGGACGTCATTCTGGAGATCAAGGCCGGCGCGGGCGGGGACGAGTCCGCGCTGTTCGCGGGCGACCTGCTGCGCATGTACCTCCGGTACGCCGAGCGCGTCGGCTGGAAGACCGAGATCATCGACTCGACCGAGTCCGAGCTGGGCGGCTACAAGGACGTCCAGGTCGCTGTGAAGACCAAGGGCGGCAACGGCGCCACCGAGCCCGGCCAGGGTGTCTGGGCCCGGATGAAGTACGAGGGCGGCGTGCACCGCGTGCAGCGGGTGCCGGCGACCGAGTCGCAGGGCCGTATCCACACGTCCGCGGCCGGTGTGCTCGTGACTCCCGAGGCCGAGGAGGTCGACGTCGAGATCAACCCCAACGACCTCCGCATCGACGTCTACCGGTCTTCCGGACCCGGTGGCCAGTCCGTCAACACCACCGACTCCGCCGTGCGCATCACGCACGTTCCCACCGGAGTCGTCGCCTCCTGCCAGAACGAGAAGAGCCAGCTGCAGAACAAGGAGCAGGCACTGCGTATCCTGCGCTCCAGGCTGCTCGCAGCGGCGCAGGAGGAAGCGGAGAAGGAAGCAGCCGACGCCCGCCGCAGCCAGGTCCGCACCGTCGACCGCTCCGAGAAGATCCGCACCTACAACTTCCCGGAGAATCGCATCTCGGACCACCGCGTCGGCTTCAAGGCGTACAACCTGGACCAGGTCCTGGACGGCGACCTCGACGCGGTGATCCAGGCCTGCGTCGACGCGGACTCGGCAGCGAAGCTGGCAGCTGCGTAAGGACGTAGAGGACGTACGCACGTACGAGTACGACACGGAGGACTTGCGTGCAGCAATTCATTGGGGGGCGACCCTCAAGCCCCCGCAGCGTGCTGCTCGCGGAGGTGGCACAGGCCACCCAGCGGCTGGCCGACGCCGGCGTGCCCTCGCCGCGCAACGACGCGGAGGAGCTCGCCGCGTTCGTGCACGGCGTGAAGCGGGGCGAGCTGCACTCCGTGAAGGACTCGGACTTCGACGCCCGCTACTGGGAGGTCATCGCCCGCCGTGAGCAGCGCGAGCCGCTCCAGCACATCACCGGGCGGGCCTACTTCCGGTATCTCGAACTCCAAGTCGGGCCCGGGGTGTTCGTGCCCCGCCCCGAGACCGAGTCGGTGGTCGGCTGGGCCATAGACGCGGTGCGCGCGATGGACGTCGTCGAGCCCTGCATCGTCGACCTGTGCACCGGCTCCGGTGCCATCGCGCTCGCCCTGGCCCAGGAGGTCCCGCGCTCGCGCGTGCACGCCGTGGAGCTGTCCGAGGACGCCCTGCGCTGGACGCGCAAGAACGTCGAGGGGTCCAGGGTCGACCTGCGTCAGGGCAACGCCCTGGACGCCTTCCGCGACCTCGACGGCCAGGTCGACCTGGTCATCTCCAACCCGCCCTACATCCCGCTCACCGAATGGGAGTACGTCGCTCCCGAGGCGCGGGACTACGATCCCGAACTCGCCCTGTTCTCAGGGGAGGACGGCCTCGATCTCATCCGCGGCCTGGAGCGCACCGCCCACCGTCTCCTGCGTCCCGGCGGTGTCGTCGTCATCGAACACGCCGACACCCAGGGCGGCCAGGTGCCGTGGATCTTCACCGAGGAGCGGGGCTGGGCCGACGCGGCCGACCACCCCGACCTCAACAACCGCCCGAGGTTCGCGACCGCCCGCAAGGCGCTGCCGTGACCGCCCCCGAGACTCTTTCCCCGCAGTACGTGTACTTCGTGTACGAGGAGGCCCGCTAGATATGGCACGGCGATACGACACCAACGACGCGACCGACCGCACGACCGGTCTGCGTGAAGCCGCGTCCGCCGTCCGCCGTGGCGAGCTCGTGGTCCTCCCGACCGACACGGTGTACGGCATCGGCGCCGACGCGTTCGCCAAGGAGGCCGTCGGCGATCTGCTGGATGCCAAGGGCCGGGGCCGCAACATGCCCACCCCCGTCCTGATCGGCTCCCCGAACACGCTCCATGGTCTCGTCACGGACTTCTCCGAGCTGGCCTGGGAGCTGGTCGACGCCTTCTGGCCGGGCGCGCTGACGCTGGTCGCCAAGCACCAGCCGTCGCTGCAGTGGGACCTGGGCGACACCCGGGGCACGGTTGCCGTGCGCATGCCACTGCACCCGATCGCCATCGAGCTGCTGACCGAGGTCGGCCCGATGGCGGTGTCCTCGGCGAACCTGACGGGCCACCCCGCCCCCGAGGACTGCGACGCGGCGCAGGAGATGCTCGGCGACTCGGTGTCCGTGTACCTGGACGGCGGCCCGACCCCCGGCAACGTCCCGTCGTCGATCGTGGACGTGACGCGTGAAGTGCCCCTCCTCCTGCGCGCGGGCGCGATCTCCGCGGACGAGCTGCGGAAGGTCGTACCCGACCTCGAGGTGGCCAATTGACAGCCCCTGAAGCGGGGCGTGGCATAGGCAACGGGGAAAGCGCGGCGGAGATCACGACGACATTCGTCGGCCTCCCGCGTGACAGCTTCCGCATCCTCCACGTCAGCACCGGAAATGTGTGCCGCTCGCCGATCACCGAGCGGCTGACCCGTCATTTCGTGGCGCAGCGGCTCGGTGTGCTCGGCGGCGGGCTGATCGTGGAGAGCGCGGGCACCTGGGGCCACGAGGGCGCGCCCATGGAGTCCAACGCGGAGACCGTCCTCGCCGACTTCGGCGCGGACGCCTCCGGCTTCGTCGGCCGCGAGCTCCTCGACGAGCACGTCATCCGCGCCGACCTGGTCCTGACGGCCACCCGTGACCACCGCGCCCAGGTCATCTCGATGGGCCATTCGGCGGGCCTGCGCACCTTCACCCTCAAGGAGTTCACCCGCCTGGTGAAGGCAATAGACCCGGCGACGCTCCCTCCCCTGGAGGAAGGTGTGGTCTTCCGTGCGCGTGCCCTGGTGCGTGCGGCGGCGGCTCTACGCGGGTGGCTGCTGGCGCCGACGGCGGAGGCGGACGAGGTGTACGACCCGTACGGGGCGCCGTTGACGTTCTTCCGGTCGGTGGGGGACGAGATACATGAGGCGCTGGATCCGGTGGTGACGGCGTTGACGGGGGTTCGTGCCCGGGCGTGACAACACCGGGCGCCGGTGACGTGCCGGGCCTACATTGGTCGTACGTCACCGTCGACGCACGCCCGGAGCCCATCATGTCGGTCACCCACACCCTCGAGGCCGATGTCCTGCGCCGGCAGGACCCGCAGCTCGCCGACATCCTGCTCGGGGAGCTCGAGCGCCAGTCGACGACGCTTCAGCTCATCGCCGCCGAGAACTTCACCTCACCGGCCGTGCTGGCGGCGCTCGGGTCGCCGCTCGCCAACAAGTACGCGGAGGGCTATCCGGGCGCCCGCTACCACGGCGGGTGCGAGATGGCCGACGTCGCCGAGCGCCTCGCCGTCGAGCGGGCCAAGGCGCTGTTCGGGGCCGAGCACGCCAACGTCCAGTCGCACTCGGGGTCTTCGGCCGTCCTCGCCGCGTACGCCGCCCTGCTGCGCCCCGGCGACACCGTCCTCGCCCTCGGGCTGCCGTACGGCGGACACCTCACGCACGGCTCACCCGCCAATTTCTCCGGCCGCTGGTTCGACTTCGTCGGCTACGGGGTGGACGCCGAAACCGGGATCATCGACTACGACCAGGTGCGCACGCTCGCCCGCAACCACCGGCCCAAGGCCGTCGTCTGCGGGTCCATCGCCTACCCGCGCCACATCGACTACGCCCTCTTCCGTGACATCGCGGACGAGGTGGGCGCCTATCTCATCGCCGACGCCGCCCACCCGATGGGGCTCGTCGCCGGGGGAGCGGCACCGAACCCGGTGCCGTACGCCGACGTGGTGTGCGCCACCACCCACAAGGTGCTGCGCGGCCCCCGCGGCGGCATGATCCTGTGCGGCTCGGACCTCGCCGAGCGGATCGACCGCGCTGTGTTTCCCTTCACACAGGGCGGCGCCCAGATGCACACCATCGCCGCCAAGGCCGTCGCGTTCGGCGAGGCGGCAACCCCGGCGTTCGCGGTGTACGCCCATCAGGTGGTCGCCAATGCCAGGACGCTGGCCGCCGGACTGGCTGCGGAGGGGCTGGTCGTCACCACGGGCGGCACCGACACGCACCTCATCACCGCCGACCCGGCCCCCCTCGGCGTCGACGGCCGGGAAGCGCGCGGACGGCTTGCGGCGGCCGGGATCGTCCTGGACTGCTGCGCCCTGCCGCACGGCGACGCCCGCGGCCTGCGCCTCGGCACGGCGGCCGTGACCACGCAGGGGATGGGGGAGCAGGAGATGGTGTGGCTCTCCGCACTGCTGGCGAGCGTGCTGCGAGGGGAGACCGAAAGTCAGAAGGCACGTGAAGAAGTGCGGGAGCTGGCCGGTAGATTTCTGCCGTATCCAGGCTGAGACGGGGTAGACGCACCTGCGCACACAGCCACACGTGCAACCATCGTCGCTACCCGGAAGTCCCCACACATATGCGTCGCGTATCTGTACGTCGCTAGGGTGTGGGGCTGAGATGGCCAGCGAGACTTGTGGGGAAGCCCGTGCGTGAATACCTGCTGACGCTCTGCATCACGGCCGCGGTGACGTATCTGCTGACAGGGCCGGTGCGTAAGTTCGCGATCGTGGCCGGAGCGATGCCGCAGATCCGGGCACGCGACGTGCACCGGGAACCCACTCCGCGGCTCGGCGGTATCGCCATGTTCTTCGGCCTGTGCGCAGGCCTGCTGGTCGCGGACCACCTGACCAACCTCAGTGCGGTCTTCGAGAAGTCCAACGAACCGCGGGCGCTGCTCTCCGGAGCGGCGCTCATCTGGCTGATCGGCGTCCTGGACGACAAGTTCGAGATCGACGCCCTGATCAAGCTGGGCGGCCAGATGATCGCCGCCGGCGTCATGGTCATGCAGGGCCTGACGATCCTGTGGCTGCCGATCCCGACCGTCGGCAATGTCGCGCTGACCCAGTGGCAGGGCACCCTGCTCACCGTCGCCCTGGTCGTCATCACCATCAACGCGGTCAACTTCGTCGACGGCCTGGACGGCCTGGCGGCAGGCATGGTCTGCATCGCGTCGGCCGCGTTCTTCCTCTACGCCTACCGCGTCTGGGTGTCGTACGGCATCGAGGCCGCGGCCCCGGCCACCTTGTTCTCGGCGATCCTGATGGGCATGTGCCTGGGCTTCCTGCCGCACAACATGCACCCGGCGCGCATCTTCATGGGCGACTCCGGCTCGATGCTGATCGGCCTCGTCCTCGCCGCCGGTGCGATCTCCATCACCGGCCAGGTCGACCCGGACGCGCTGAAGCTGTTCGCCGGCTCCGAGAAGGCGGCCGTGCACCAGACGGTGCCGGTCTACATCCCGCTGCTGCTGCCCCTGACGATCATCGCGATCCCGGCCGCCGACCTGGTGCTGGCGATCGTCCGCCGCACCTGGAAGGGCCAGTCGCCGTTCGCCGCCGACCGCGGCCACCTGCACCACCGCCTGCTGGAGATCGGCCACTCGCACAGCCGGGCGGTGCTGATCATGTACTTCTGGTCGGCCCTGATCGCCTTCGGCGCCCTCGCCTACTCCGTGAACTCGGCGTCGATGTGGATCGTGCTCGGAGTGGTGTTCCTCAGCGCCATCGGCCTGGTCCTGCTGCTGCTCCCGCGCTTCACACCGCGTACGCCCCGCTGGGCCGAGGCCTTCGTGCCGCCGCGCTACCGCCGCGGTGGCGCCGTCGCGGAGCCGGCGGCCACCACGCCGCAGTCCGGCGGTGCGGGCGAATCGGCGGATTCCGAGGAGGAGCCGCGCACTCCGGTCGCCGCCGGCGTCTCACGCGTCAACGGTGCAACCGCGATCGGCGCCCGCTCGCGGCCCCTGGACCGGCGGAAGGCCGGGACGTCACGCTGACGGTTCGACCGTCAAGGCGAGGGCGCGGGGTCAAGGTAAGAATCTGACTAGAGCATTGCCAAGTCATGGGGGAGCGAAGCGCCCCAATACCAGACAAGTCGACCGAGGTCCCGCACAGACGCGCACCGTCACTCTCATGTGTGACACTGAGCACGCCTCCAGGTAAAGACCTCATCAAATAGTTTGTGATACGGTTCACGAGAACCCCCCGGATAGAGCCGAAGGGCCGCAGTGCGACGGCCCATTGGTGTGAGGTTCTCTCTCAGCCCGGGACTACGCTCGTCCATGACGACACCCTGCCCCCACCGTGAAAGCGGAGTTGCCGCCATGCCGTCCAATGACGCCCGGATCCTGCTCCAGGCTGCTGTGCCCACAGCCGCCGCCGGAGCTGTCGCAGCCGTGGTCAGTGGGGTGGTTGCCGGTGGCGACGGGGCTGTGGGGGCGGTTGTCGCGACACTGGTCGTGATCCTGTTCATGGGGATCGGTCTCTACGTTCTGCAGCGCACTGCCAAATCGCTTCCGCACCTGTTTCAGGCGATGGGCCTGATGCTCTACGCGGCCCAGATCCTGCTGCTGTTCGTCTTCCTCTCCATTTTCAAGAACACGACGCTGTTCAACCCCCGGGCCTTCGCGATCACGCTCGTGGTCGGCACCCTCGTGTGGATCGCCGCGCAGACGCGCGCCCACATGAAGGCCAAGATCCTCTACGTCGAACCTGATTCGGGCACCTCCTCGAAGGGTGACAAGCCCGAAAAGACGGGGCCCTCGTCGTGAGGGGTAGGGCCGGGATAAAGCCGCTTGAGAAGTCCTGCTATCGTCCGGTGCCAACTGCGGCATCGCGGGCGCGGGCATCTGAGCTGACGCCTGCTCAATCGCGAGGCGAGATGCCCCACAGCCGCCCCCAAATCCGTAACACCAGTCCCGTGCCGAACTGCGGCTGCGCGCCGCGCCGACACAACGAGGTTGCCGTACCTATGCGCCACGATGAAGGAGCCCGCGGTGAGTGCTGACCCGACGCAGGTGCTCGCCTTCGACACGAACTGCCACCTCTTTGACGGATGTGGCTTCGACACTGTCGCCCCGGGCCTGCACTCGTTCATGTTCGAGCCGCTCATGGGCGACGCGGACGGCAACGCCTTCTACTTCAACAAGCCGATGCTGCTCGCGCTGCTCGGTTCGATCATCGTGGTGGGCGTCTTCTGGGCCGCGTTCCGCAAGCCGACGGTCGTCCCGGGCAAGCTCCAGATGGTCGTCGAGGCCGGCTACGACTTCGTCCGCCGCGGCATCGTCTACGAGACGATCGGCAAGAAGGAGGGCGAGAAGTACGTTCCGCTCGCCGTCTCGCTGTTCTTCTTCATCTGGATGATGAACGTCTGGTCGATCGTCCCTGTCGCCGCCTTCCCGGTGACGTCGATCATCGCCTACCCGTTGGTCCTGGCCCTGATCGTCTACATCCTGTGGGTCTCGCTGACCTTCAAGCGGCACGGATTCGTCGGCGCCTTCAAGAACTTCAGCGGCTACGACAAGTCGCTGGGCGCGGTGCTCCCGCTGTCCATGACGATCGAGCTCGCCTCGAACCTGCTGGTCCGTCCGTTCACGCACGCGGTGCGACTCTTCGCGAACATGTTCGCCGGTCACACCCTGCTGCTGCTGTTCACCATCGCCAGCTGGTACATGCTGAACGGCATCGGTATCGCGTACTCGGCCGTCTCGTTCGTGATGGTCATCATCATGACCGCGTTCGAGCTCTTCATCCAGGCTGTCCAGGCGTATGTCTTCGTCCTGCTGACCTGCACCTTCATCCAGGGCGCGCTCGCCGAGCACCACTGAGCACCCGCCCCAGCCACACCCCCTAGAGACATCCGGTGGCCAACCCCCACCGGTCACGTAAAGAGAAGGAAGAACTGCCATGTCCCAGATGCTCGCTGCGGTCGACGGCAACCTCGGCTCCATCGGTTACGGCCTCGCCGCGATCGGCCCGGGCGTCGGCGTCGGCATCATCTTCGGTAACGGCACCCAGGCGCTGGCCCGTCAGCCCGAGGCTGCCGGTCTGATCCGTGCCAACCAGATCCTCGGCTTCGCCTTCTGTGAGGCGCTCGCCCTCATCGGTCTGGTCATGCCGTTCGTCTACTAAGACGAGCCTGACGACCGACTTTTTCGACGAAAGGCACTGACGTGAACGTCGCCATGATCCTGGCGCAAGAGGGGCACAAGGAGAACCCCCTCATTCCGCCGTGGCCGGAAGTTGTCATCGGCCTGATCGCCTTCGTCATCGTCTTCGGCTTCCTCGCCAAGAAGCTCCTCCCGAACATCAACAAGGTTCTGGAAGAGCGTCGCGAGGCCATCGAGGGCGGTATCGAGAAGGCCGAGGCAGCTCAGACCGAGGCCCAGAGCGTCCTCGAGCAGTACAAGGCCCAGCTCGCTGAGGCACGGCACGAGGCCGCGCGTCTGCGTCAGGAGGCGCAGGAGCAGGGCGCCACGCTCATCGCCGAGATGCGCGCGGAAGGCCAGCGGCAGCGCGAGGAGATCGTCGCCGCCGGTCACGCCCAGGTCGAGGCCGACCGCAAGGCCGCCGCGTCCGCGCTGCGCCAGGACGTCGGCAAGCTCGCCACCGAACTGGCCGGCAAGCTCGTCGGCGAGTCCCTCGAGGACCACGCCCGGCAGAGCCGTGTCATCGACCGCTTCCTCGAGGACCTTGAGGAGAAGGCCGAGGCCGCGCGATGAACGGAGCGAGCCGCGAGGCCCTGGCAGCCGCACGTGAGCGTCTCGACGCGCTGACGGACAACACGTCCGTCGACGCGGCCAAGCTCGCCGACGAGCTGGCCGCCGTCACCGCGCTGCTCGACCGCGAGGTGTCGCTGCGTCGGGTCCTCACCGACCCGGCGCAGGCCGGCGAGGCCAAGGCCGAGCTGGCTCAGCGCCTGCTCGGCGGCCAGGTCGGCGGCGAGACCGCTGACCTGCTGGCCGGCATGGTGCGTTCCCGCTGGTCGCAGTCCCGCGACCTGGTGGACGCGCTGGAGGAGCTGGCGGACACCGCCGACCTCACCGCCGCACAGCGCACGGGCAAGCTCGACGACGTCGAGGACGAGCTGTTCCGGTTCGGCCGGATCGTCTTCTCGAGCACCGAGCTGCGCGCCGCGCTGACCAACCGCGCCGCAACGAGCGCGGCCAAGGGCGAGCTGCTGCGCAGCCTGCTCGGCGGCCGGGCCAAGGCGACCACCGAGCGTCTGGTGACGCGTCTTGTGACCGCGCCGCGTGGACGTAGCCTGGAGTCGGGACTGGAGTCCCTGTCCAAGCTCGCCGCCGAGCGTCGGGACCGCATGGTGGCCATCGTCACCTCGGCGGTGCCGCTGAGCGACCCGCAGAAGCAGCGCCTGGGCGCCGCCCTCGCGAAGCTCTACGGCCGCCAGATGCACCTCAACCTGGACGTGGACCCCGAGGTCGTCGGCGGAATCCGGGTGCAGGTCGGTGACGAGGTCATCAACGGCTCCCTCGCGGACCGCATCGAGGACGCCGGCCGCCGAATGGCGAGCTAGCAGCAACTTCATAGCAAGAGCAGTACGTACTTACGACGGCCCATGTTGGGCCGTGCAGAGGATTCACCTCATTTACGGGGGGAGTCCCCATCCCCCCAAAGTGAAACTTCGGGCCCAACAAGGAGAGCAGGGAACCCAGATGGCGGAGCTCACGATCCGGCCGGAGGAGATCCGGGACGCGCTGGAGAACTTCGTCCAGTCGTACAAGCCGGACGCGGCCTCGCGCGAGGAGGTCGGTACGGTCACCCTTGCCGGCGACGGCATCGCGAAGGTCGAGGGCCTGCCCTCGGCCATGGCCAACGAACTGCTGAAGTTCGAGGACGGCACCCTCGGCCTCGCGCTCAACCTGGAAGAGCGCGAGATCGGCGCCGTCATCCTCGGTGAGTTCAGCGGCATCGAGGAGGGTCAGCCGGTCTCCCGTACCGGTGAGGTCCTCTCCGTGGCGGTCGGCGAGGGCTACCTCGGCCGCGTCGTCGACCCGCTCGGCAACCCGATCGACGGCCTCGGCGAGATCGAGACGTCCGGCCGCCGCGCCCTCGAGCTTCAGGCTCCGGGCGTCATGGCCCGTAAGTCGGTGCACGAGCCGATGGAGACCGGCTACAAGGCCGTCGACGCGATGACCCCGATCGGCCGTGGTCAGCGTCAGCTGATCATCGGTGACCGCCAGACCGGCAAGACCGCCCTGGCCGTCGACACGATCATCAACCAGCGCGACAACTGGCGCTCGGGCGACGTGAACAAGCAGGTCCGCTGCATCTACGTCGCCATCGGCCAGAAGGGCTCGACCATCGCGTCGGTCCGCCGCGCGCTGGAGGAGAACGGCGCGCTGGAGTACACGACCATCGTCGCCGCCCCGGCGTCCGACCCGGCCGGCTTCAAGTACCTGGCGCCGTACACCGGCTCGGCCATCGGCCAGCAGTGGATGTACGAGGGCAAGCACGTCCTCATCATCTTCGACGACCTCTCGAAGCAGGCCGACGCCTACCGCGCCGTGTCCCTGCTGCTGCGCCGCCCGCCGGGCCGTGAGGCCTACCCGGGTGACGTCTTCTACCTGCACTCCCGTCTGCTGGAGCGCTGCGCGAAGCTCTCCGACGACATGGGCGCCGGTTCGATGACGGGTCTGCCGATCGTCGAGACCAAGGCCAACGACGTCTCGGCGTTCATCCCGACCAACGTCATCTCCATCACCGACGGCCAGTGCTTCCTGGAGTCGGACCTGTTCAACGCCGGTCAGCGCCCCGCGCTGAACGTCGGTATCTCCGTCTCCCGAGTCGGTGGTTCCGCGCAGCACAAGGCGATGAGGCAGGTCTCCGGTCGTCTCCGTCTGGACCTGGCCCAGTACCGCGAGCTGGAGGCCTTCGCCGCCTTCGGTTCCGACCTGGACGCCGCGTCGAAGTCGCAGCTGGAGCGTGGCTCGCGTCTGGTCGAGCTGCTCAAGCAGGCTCAGTACCAGCCGATGGCCATCGAGGACCAGGTCGTCTCGGTCTGGGGTGCCACCACCGGCAAGATGGACGACGTTCCGGTGGGCGACATCCGCCGCTTCGAGAAGGAGCTTCTCGAGTACCTGCACCGCAAGGAGCAGGGCCTCATGACCTCCATCAAGGAGGGCGCCAAGATGTCGGACGACACCCTGACGGCTGTTGCCGACGCGATCGCCGACTTCAAGAAGCAGTTCGAGACCTCGGACGGCAAGCTGCTCGGCGAAGAGGCCGGTCCGAAGGCGACCAGCGCCTCCAAGTGACGTAAGGAAGGGACCTGACTCATGGGAGCCCAGCTCCGGGTCTACAAGCGTCGCATCCGATCCGTCACCGCGACCAAGAAGATCACCAAGGCGATGGAGATGATCGCCGCCTCGCGCGTCGTCAAGGCGCAGCGCAAGGTGGCGGCCTCCACGCCGTACGCGACCGAGCTCACCCGCGCGGTCACGGCGGTCGGTACCGGCTCGAACACCAAGCACCCGCTGACCACGCAGGCCGAGACGGTCACGCGGTCCGCGGTGCTGCTCCTGACGAGCGACCGGGGTCTCGCCGGCGCCTTCAACTCGAACGCCATCAAGATCGCGGAGCAGCTGACCGCGCGTCTGGAGCGCGAGGGCCAGGAGGTCGAGATCTACATCGTCGGCCGCCGTGGTGTCGCCCACTACAACTTCCGTGAGCGCAAGATCGCGGAGTCGTGGAGCGGCTTCACCGACGAGCCGTCGTACGCGGACGCCAAGAAGGTCGCGGCGCCGCTGATCGAGGCGATCGAGAAGGACACGGCCGAGGGTGGCGTGGACGAACTCCACATCGTCTTCACCGAGTTCGTCTCGATGATGACGCAGACGGCTCTTGACGACCGTCTGCTGCCGCTCAGCCTCGAAGAGGTCGCCAAGGAGGCCGCGCCCAAGGGCGAGATCCTCCCGCTGTTCGACTTCGAGCCCTCGGCGGAGGACGTCCTCGACGCCCTGCTGCCGCGCTACGTGGAGAGCCGTATCTACAACGCGCTGCTCCAGTCGGCCGCCTCCAAGCACGCCGCCACGCGGCGGGCGATGAAGTCGGCCACCGACAACGCGGGAGAGCTCATCGAGACGCTCTCGCGGCTTGCCAACGCGGCCCGCCAGGCCGAAATCACCCAGGAAATCAGCGAGATCGTCGGTGGCTCCGCAGCCCTGGCCGACGCGACCGCGGGGAGTGACAGGTAATGACGACGACAGTTGAGACGGCCGTTGCCACGGGCCGCGTCGCCCGGGTCATCGGCCCGGTCGTCGACGTGGAATTCCCCGTCGACGCCATGCCGGAGATCTACAACGCCCTTCACGTCGAGGTGGCCGACCCGGCCAAGGACGGCGAGAAGAAGACGCTGACCCTGGAGGTCGCCCAGCACCTGGGTGACGGCCTGGTCCGCACGATCTCGATGCAGCCCACCGACGGCCTGGTCCGCCAGGCCCCGGTCACCGACACCGGTGCCTCCATCACGGTGCCCGTCGGCGACTTCACCAAGGGCAAGGTGTTCAACACCCTCGGTGAGGTGCTGAACGTCGACGAGAGCTACGACGGCGAGCGCTGGGGCATCCACCGCAAGGCGCCGAACTTCGACGAGCTCGAGTCGAAGACCGAGATGTTCGAGACCGGCGTCAAGGTCATCGACCTTCTCACCCCGTACGTCAAGGGTGGAAAGATCGGTCTGTTCGGCGGTGCCGGCGTCGGCAAGACGGTGCTCATCCAGGAGATGATCTACCGCGTCGCCAACAACCACGACGGTGTCTCCGTGTTCGCCGGTGTCGGTGAGCGCACCCGTGAGGGCAACGACCTCATCGAGGAGATGGCCGAGTCGGGCGTCATCGACAAGACCGCCCTGGTCTTCGGTCAGATGGACGAGCCCCCGGGCACCCGTCTGCGCGTCGCGCTGGCCGGCCTCACCATGGCCGAGTACTTCCGTGACGTCCAGAAGCAGGACGTGCTGTTCTTCATCGACAACATCTTCCGCTTCACGCAGGCCGGTTCCGAGGTCTCGACCCTGCTCGGCCGTATGCCCTCCGCGGTGGGCTACCAGCCGAACCTGGCCGACGAGATGGGTCTCCTCCAGGAGCGCATCACCTCGACCCGTGGTCACTCGATCACCTCGATGCAGGCGATCTACGTCCCCGCGGACGACCTGACCGACCCGGCCCCGGCCACCACCTTCGCCCACCTCGACGCGACGACGGTTCTGTCCCGTCCGATCTCCGAGAAGGGCATCTACCCGGCCGTGGACCCGCTGGACTCCACGTCCCGCATCCTGGACCCGCGCTACATCGCGGCGGACCACTACAACACCGCCATGCGTGTCAAGGGCATCCTGCAGAAGTACAAGGACCTCCAGGACATCATCGCGATCCTCGGCATCGACGAGCTCGGCGAGGAGGACAAGCTGGTCGTCCAGCGTGCCCGCCGTGTCGAGCGCTTCCTGTCCCAGAACACCCACGTCGCCAAGCAGTTCACCGGCGTGGACGGTTCGGACGTGCCGCTGGACGAGTCGATCACCGCGTTCAACGCGATCATCGACGGTGACTTCGACCACTTCCCGGAGCAGGCCTTCTTCCTCTGCGGTGGTATCGAGGACCTGAAGAAGAACGCGAAGGAACTGGGCGTCTCCTGACGCGCCGGTGCTTGTGAGCCTTGTGCTCAAGACGAGGGGGCGGGGCACGTCCCGCCCCCTCTTCCATGCCTACTAGACTTGTAACCAACACCCGGCAGAACCCGCCGGGTGGTGACCCGAGGAGCCACCTTGGCTGCTGAGCTGCACGTCGCGCTGGTCGCCGCCGACCGTGAGGTCTGGTCGGGCCAGGCCACCCTGGTCGTCGCGCGCACCACGTCCGGCGACATCGGCGTCATGCCCGGTCACCAGCCGCTGCTCGGTGTGCTGGAGTCGGGCCCGGTGACCATCCGTACGAGTGAAGGTGGAACCGTCATCGCCGCGGTGCACGGCGGTTTCATCTCCTTCGCCGACGACAAGCTGTCGCTGCTGGCCGAGATCGCCGAGCTGTCGGACGAGATCGATGTCCAGCGCGCGGAGCGGGCGCTGGAGCGCGCGCAGTCCGACGACGACGCCTCCGCCGAGCGCCGCGCGGAGGTCCGTCTGCGGGCGGCGACGGCGCGCTGACCCCTGGAGGTACCTCTTGGGCCCTTTAGGCTCTGGAGGGAGCGCACGCGATGACGTCACTCAGCCGCGGCTGGGACCGGAGAAATCCGGTGCCGGTCGCGGCTGAGGCAGATATGGAAGTTTTTTCCGTTCCGTTACCTAGGAGACGAGGAGGTCGGTGTCGATGGTCCTCGCTCTGACTGTGTGCGGAATCGTCGTCGCCCTCGTGGTGCTGGGGTTGTTCGTCTTCGGCCTGCGCCGAAGGCTCATCCAGCGCTCGGGCGGCACTTTCGACTGTTCCCTGCGCTGGGACGTGCCGGAGAAATCCGACACCAGCGGCAAGGGCTGGAGCTACGGCGTCGCCCGTTACAACGGCGACCGTATCGAGTGGTACCGCGTCTTCTCCTACGCCTATCGCCCGCGCCGCATCCTGGAGCGCTCCGCCATCGAGGTGGCCGGCCGCCGGGTGCCCGACGGCGAGGAGGAACTGGCGCTGCTCTCCGACGCGGTGATCCTCACCTGCCTCCATCGGGGCACGCGCCTCGAACTGGCCATGAGCGAGGACGCGCTGACCGGATTTCTCGCGTGGCTGGAAGCAGCCCCGCCCGGACAGCGAGTGAATGTGGCGTAGCCACATTCACTCGCTGGGTGGGGTCCCCCGGACGAAGTCCGGGGGAGCGCCGATGTTGCTTAACGGGATTACTTCAGCCCGCTGTTGATGGCGGTCACCAGCTCGCCGTTGCTGGTGTCACCGCTGAACTCCCAGAAGAACGCGCCGCCGAGGCCCTGGTTCTTGGCCCAGGTCATCTTTCCGGCGATGGTCGACGGGGTGTCGTAGGACCACCAGTTGTTGCCGCAGTGCGCGTAGGCCGTGCCGGCGATGGTGCCGTTCGACGGGCAGGAGTTCTTGAGGACCTTGTAGTCCTCGATGCCCGCCTCGTAGGTGCCGGGGGCCGCGCCGGTCGCCGAGCCGCCGGGGGCGGACTGGGTGACGCCGGTCCAGCCGCGGCCGTAGAACCCGATGCCGAGCAGCAGCTTGGCGGACGGGACGCCCTTCGACTTCAGCTTGGCGATCGCGTCGGCGGAGTTGAAGCCCGCCTGCGGGATGCCGGCGTACGAGGTCAGCGGCGAGTGCGGGGCGGTCGGACCGTCCGCGTCGAAGGCGCCGAAGTAGTCGTACGTCATCACGTTGTACCAGTCGAGGTACTGGGAGGCGCCGCCGTAGTCGGCGGCGTCGATCTTGCCGCCGTTGGAGCCGTCGGCGGTGATGGCCGCGGTGACCAGGTAGTTCGAGCCGAACTCGGTGCGCAGCGCGGACATCAGGTTCTTGAACGCGGCAGGTCCTGAGGTGTCGCAGGTCAGGCCGCAGGCGTTCGGGTACTCCCAGTCGATGTCGATGCCGTCGAAGACGTCGGCCCAGCGCGGGTCCTCCACGACGGCCTTGCAGGACTTGGCGAACGCCGCCGCGTTGGCCGCCGCCTGGCCGAAGCCGCCGGAGTAGGTCCAGCCGCCGAACGAGTACAGCACCTTGATGTGCGGGTACTTGGCCTTCAGCTGGCGCAGCTGGTTGAAGTTGCCGCGCAGCGGCTGGTCCCAGGTGTCGGCGGTGCCGCTGACGGACTGGTCGGCGGTGTAGGCCTTGTCGTAGGCGGCGTAGGTGTCGTCGACGGTGCACTGACCGTTCTTGACGTTGCCGAACGCGTAGTTGATGTGGGTGATCTTCGAGGCGGAGCCCGAGGTCACCAGGTTCTTGACGTGGTAGTTGCGGCCGTAGACGCCCCACTCGGTGAAGTACCCGAGGTTGATCTTCGCGCCGGGGTTCGGGTCGGTGCCGCCGCCGGTGGTGCGCACCGCGCGGGCGCCGCTCGCCGGACCGGTCTGGTCGGCGGTGTCACGGGCCTGGACGGTGTAGGAGTAGTCGGTGCCGGCGGTCAGGCCGCTGTCGGTGTACGACGTGGCCGTCACCGTCGCGACCTTGGTGCCGTCGCGCAGGACGTCGTAGTTCTTGATGCCCTTGTCATCGGTGGCGGCCGACCAGGAAAGCTTCACCGAGGTGTTGGTGATGTCGGAGGCGCTGGGCGTGCCGGGGGCGGACGGCGCGTTGTCGCCGGGGACGCTGCCGCCGTCGCAGCTGCCGCCGTTGAGCTTGCAGTTGGCGGGGGAGCCGGTGCCGGTGCCGTTGAAGCCGAAGGTGACGGAGGCGCCGGGGGCGAGGGAGCCGTTCCAGGACTTGTTCTTGGCGGTCCAGTGGGTGCCGGAGGAGGTGACGTCGGCGTCCCAGGCGGAGGTGACGGACGTGCCGGAGGGGAAGTCCCACTCGACGGTCCAGGAGCTGAGGGCGGTCGTGCCGGTGTTCTTCACCGTCCACTTGCCCTCGAAGCCGGAGCCCCAGTCCTGGGTCTTGGCGTAGGTGGCGGTGGCGGACGTGGCGGCTGCGGCCGGGCTCGCGAGGCCGACCAGACCGGCCAGCGGGAGCAGCAGGGTCGCGAACCCTGCCACAGCTCTGTGTCTGAAGCGCATGCTGCGCCTCCTTGGTGGGGAGTCACGGGGCGCGACTGAGCCTCACGCCCTCTCATGGTGCGGTGAGAATAGAAAGGTCTGGACCACCGGTCAATAGGTCTGGACCAGTTCTGAGGCATAAACCTCAGATGCCCAACTCCTGCGCCAATACGGCTGCTTGGACCCGGCTGCGCAGCTCCAGTTTCCCCAGCAATCGGCTGACATGTGTCTTAACGGTCGCCTCGGCCATGTCGAGCCGGGACGCGATGTCGGCGTTGGACAGGCCCTCGCCCAGGCAGGACAGCACCTCGCGCTCGCGCCGGGTGAGGCTGTCCAGGACGGACAGGTCGGCCGTCGGCTCGCGCACGGGCTTCGCGGCGAACTCTGCGATCAGGCGCCGGGTGACGGCCGGGGCGATGAGGCCCTCGCCGCGCGCCACCGTGCGCACCGCCTCCAGCAGGTCCTTGGCGTCGGTGTTCTTGAGCAGGAACCCGGAGGCGCCCGCCCGCAGCGCCCCGAACACGTACTCGTCGAGGTCGAAGGTGGTCAGCACGAGTACGTCGGCCAGCCGCTCGGCGACGACCTGCCGGGTCGCCGACACCCCGTCCAGGCGTGGCATCTGTACGTCCATCAGCACCAGGTCGGGCCGCAGTTGGCGGGCCAGAGCCACCGCCTGCTCGCCGTCCGCGGCCTCGCCGACCACCTCGATGTCGGGCGCGCTGCGCAGGATGAGGACCAGCCCGGCGCGGACGGCGGACTGGTCCTCGGCGACGAGCACGCGGATCATGCGGGGTCTCCTTCGACCGGGTCGGTGACGGGGAGGGCGGCGCGTACGGCCCAGACCTTGCCGTCGGGCGAGTCGTCCGGGCCGGCCTCGAAGGTGCCGTCCAGCAGCGCGACGCGTTCGCGCATGCCGACCAGGCCGGCGCCGGAGCCGGGGGCACGCGGGCCGTCACGGTCGCCGTACGGGCTGGTGACCATGACGGTGAGTGAGCCGTTCCGCCGGGCGAGCGACACGGTGACCCGGCCCGGTCCGGCGTGCTTGAGGGCGTTGGTCAGCGACTCCTGCACGATGCGGTAGGCGGCGAGTTCGACGGGGGTGGGGACGGTGCCGGGGTCCGCGTCGAGGTGGACGTCGAGGCCGTTGGTGCGGGCGCCCTCGACCAGCGCGTCCAGGCCGTCGAGCGTGGGGGCGGCCACCGGCTCGGTGTCGCCACTGGAGTCGCGCAGGATGCCGATGAGCCGGCGCATCTCGGCGAGGCCCTCGACGCTGTTCTCGCGGATGACCGTCAGGGCGTCCCGGGAGGTCTTCGGGTCGTCGAGGGAGAGCGCGGCCGTGGAGTGGATGGCGATGGCGGAGAGGTGGTTGGCGACCATGTCGTGCAACTCGCGTGCCATGCGCGAGCGTTCCGACGTCACGGCCTGCGCGCGGTCCATCTCGGCGAGCAGCGCGGTCTGTTCGGCGCGCAGCCGGGCGGCCTCGGCGGCGTCACGGTGGTTGCGCACGATCCAGCCCGTGGCGGCGGGCCCGTAAGCCACGACCCCGACGACCACGCCGATCAGCAGCGCCTCCGGTTTGCGCCAGAGCGCGAACGGCACCAGTGTCGCGGCCACCGTGAGCAGGCCGGTGATCCACTGGATGCGGCGGGCCGAGGCGAGCGGGCCGTACAGCACGGCCGCGTAGACGATGTCGGTGAACATCAGGACCGTGGCCAGATTGCCCTGGGTCACGACGTCCGCGCAGATCGCGACCGAGCCGGTCAGCAGGGCTGTGCGCGGGGCCGCCCGGCGCAGCAGCTCGCAGCATGCCATGACGCCGAGCGGCACCAGGATGGGCCAGGGGCCGTCGAAGAGCGTGATCGGGTCGTCGGCGGGCCGGGTGCCCAGGCCGATGCCCACCAGCAGCAGGCCGCCGAGCATCCCGCCGACAGCGATGTACACGTCGAAACGGCGCGGGCGGGGGAGGAGCATGGCTCCATCCAACACGGTGTGCGCGGTCCGCGCCTGGTTCCCGGGAAGGGTCCTGGACTGCATCTTTCGATGTACCGCGAGTTCGTCAGTGGCGACGACGAAAGCGCCCTGTCCCGACGGGAGCCTTGAAGGGTGACCGAAGGGAGCAAGTTGTGATCGTCGCCCTCATCATCGCCTGCGAGGTCGGCTTCTGGGTGCTGCTGGCCCTGGGCCTCGCCGTCCGCTACCTGCTGAAGTGGCGCCGTACGAGCGTGGTGCTGCTTTTGTGCGAGCCGGTGCTGGAGCTGGTCCTGTTCGTCGCCACCGCGATCGACCTGAAGAACGGTGCCGAGCCGGGCTGGGAGCATGGCCTCGCGGCGCTCTACATCGGCTACACGGTGGCCTTCGGCCACTACACGATCCGCTGGCTCGACGGCCACGCCGCCCACCGTCTGGGCGGCGCCCCGCCGCCGCGCAAGCCCCCGCGCTACGGCCGCGCCCGCGCCCGCCACGAGGCCAAGCTGTGGCTGCGGGCCGTGTACGGGGGCGCGGTGGCGCTGGGCCTGCTCCAGCTCGCCGTCTGGTACGTCGGCGACGAGGGCGACGTCAGCTCCCTGCGCAGCTTCCAGTGGGTGGCGATCCGCACGGTCGGCATCTACGGCCTGATCGCCCTGTCGTACACGGTCTGGCCGCGCAAGGCGCCGGACGGCGAGGAGGAGCGGGATCAGCTGATGACGAAGACGGAGACGGAGAAGGAGCGGGTGGGCCCATGAGCCAGGCGTCGAAAAACCTGCTGGAGGGCGCCGCCACCTTCCTGGTCGGCCTGCTGCTGTGGCTGTTCACCGAGGATGTGGACGTCCCGGTGGTCACCTTGACGAAGGTCGGCCTGGTGATGATGTGCGTCGGCGGTGCCCTGGTCGCACTGGGCCTGTTCCAGCGGGCGCGCGAGAACGCCTAGCGCTCCCCGCCCGGTACCCACAGCACGTCCCCGACCTCCTTGTTCGCGATCCTCGCCAGGATGAACAGGAGGTCGGACAGGCGGTTGAGGTAAGTCGCCGTCAGCGGGTTCATCACCTCGCCGTGGACCTCCAGCGCCGCCCACGTCGAGCGCTCGGCCCGGCGTACGACCGTGCAGGCCTGGTGCAGCAGGGCCGCGCCCGGTGTGCCGCCCGGCAGGATGAACGACCGCAGCTTCTCCAACTGCTCGTTGAAGCGGTCGCAGTCGGCTTCCAGCTTGTCGATGTAGAACTGCTCGACCCGCAGGGGCGGGAACTCCGGGTTCTCGACCACCGGCGTCGACAGGTCCGCGCCGACGTCGAACAGGTCGTTCTGCACGCGGGTGAGGACCTTGACGACCTCCTCGTCGAGCCCGCCCAGCGCGATGGCGGTGCCCAGCACCGCATTGGCCTCGTTGGCGTCGGCGTACGCCGAGATCCGCAGATCGGTCTTGGCGACCCGGCTCATGTCCCCGAGGGCGGTGGTGCCCTGGTCGCCGGTCCTGGTGTAGATGCGCGTCAGATTGACCATGTGGCCAGCGTAGTTACGCTCCGGCGGTTCGGAACACGCGTGTGCCGACCGTCACGGCCAGCGCGGCGAAGGCGACGGCGACCAGGACGCCGTACAGCATGTGCGTCGTCGCGTACGAGCCGACGTACGCGTCGCGCACGGCGTCCACCAGATAGCGGAACGGCACGAAGTGCGACAGCACGTCCAGCCACGTCGGCCCCAGCGTCATCGGCAGCATCAGGCCCGACAGCAGCATCATCGGCATCGTCATGGCGTTGACCGCCGGTCCGAACTCCTGCGGGGTGCGGACCTTCATGGCGAGCGCGTACGACAGCGAGGCGAGCGATACCGTCAGCAGCCCGACGAACGCGAAGCCGATCAGCACGCCGGGCACGGGCGCCCTCAGGCCCATCACCAGCGCCGCGAGCACCAGCAGCACCGCCTGGAAGACGAACACCGTGGCATCGCGCAGCACCCGGCCCAGCAGCAGCGCGAGTCGGCTGACGGGCGTCACCCGCATGCGCTCCACCACTCCCTGGCCCTTCTCGATGATGACCGAGAATCCGGCGAACGATGCCCCGAACAGACCGAGTTGAAGCAGCAGCCCCGGGACGAGGACCTGCCACGAACTGCCCTCCCCGCCCAGCGGCAGATCCGTCAGTAGCGGGCCGAAGAACAGCAGGTACAGCAGTGGCATCAGCACGCCGAAGAGCAGGGCGAAGCGGGAGCGCAGGGACTGGCGGAGGTAGCGGCCGTAGATGAGGGCCGTGTCGTGGAGCAGCATCAGAGGGGTCCTAAGGGTCCTATACGGCTACGGGGGCGGCGTCGGCCGGGGAGGGTCCGCGGCCGGTGATGGCGAGGAACGTGTCCTGGAGGCTTGCGTCGATCGAGCCGCCGTACTGAAGCTTCAGCGCGGTCGGCGTGCCCTCGGCCACGACCACGCCCCGGTCGACGACGACCAGGCGGTCGGAGAGGGCGTCGGCCTCGTCGAGGTAGTGGGTGGTCAGGAACACCGTCGTGCCGTGCTCGTCCCGCAGACGCCGGATCAGGTCCCACAGGTCGGCGCGGCTGCCGGGGTCGAGCCCGGTCGTCGGCTCGTCGAGGAACAGGACCTTCGGGCGGTGCGTGAGCGCCATCGCGATGTCGAGGCGTCGGCGCTGGCCGCCGGAGAGAGCGCCGGCCTTGCGGTCCAGGAGATCGGTCAGGTCCAGGTCGCGGGCCAACTCCTCGGCGCGCTCGGCCGCCTGCGGCTTCGTCAGGCGGTACAGCCGGCCCTGGGTGACCAGCTCCTCCCGCACGCTGATCTGCGGGTCGACGCCGCCCGACTGGGCCACGTACCCGCACGCCCGCCGCACCCCGGCGGGGTCGTCGGCGAGATCGCAGCCCGCCACGGTGGCCGCGCCCCCGGTGGGCGCAAGCAGGGTCGTCAGCATCCGCAGGGTCGTCGTCTTGCCGGCCCCGTTCGGCCCCAGGAAGCCGAGGATCTCGCCCTCGCGGACGGTCAGGTCGATGCCGCGCACGGCCGCTACCGGGCCGAGCTTGGTCTGGAAGGTACGGGCCAGTCCGGCCGTACTGATGATGGGCATGGCCCCAGAAAAACAGAGTCTCTTAAATTTTGCAATGGCCCCAAAGTTTCAGAAAGCCCAGCGAAGCTAGGATGGAGTCATGGCTGAAGGGCTCAGGGAGCGAAAGAAGCGCGAGACGAGACAGCGGATCTCGGACATCGCCACCGGGCTGTTCCTGGAGCACGGCTTCGTGACGGTGACCATCGCGGAGGTGGCGGAGGCCGCCGACGTCTCCGTCAACACCGTCTACAACTACTTCCCGGCGAAGGAGGACCTCTTCTTCGACCGCTCCGCCGGCGTCGTCGAACAGCTCTCGCGCTGGGTGCGCGGCCGAGGCGATGGGGAGTCGGCCGCCCGGGCCGTGCTGCGTGAGATGCGGGCCGAGGTCGAGGCGGTCTCGCCGCGGATCGGCCTCCTGGAGGGCTACGACCGCTTCATGCGCGTCATCCACGAGGCGCCGCCGCTGCGCTCCCGGCTGTGGAGCCTCCAGCAGGAGATCCTCGACCACCTCGAAGCCACCCTGCGCGAGGAGGCCGGCGCGACTGACGGCGACCCGCTCCCCGGGCTGATCGCAGGTCAGATCTCCTGGATCCACGGCACCGTCTTCGTCGCCGTCGGCCGCGAGATGCTCAAGGGGCGCAATCCGGACGAAGTGTCACGAGAGATGCTGGTCCTTCTCGACGACATCGAGGAGCTGTTGAGCGAGAAGGTGCTCAACTACGCCGTCCGTGGCGCGTAATGGCCCGTGCCGGTGTGATGTCCGTCGAGTGAGACGTGACTCGCGTTACTAACCGGTCACACAGTCCCTCACGAGCGCTAAGGTCCGCCGAAGAGCAACCCAAACAGGGTGTAAGGCGTTTCAAAGGGGAGTCGCAACAGTGGCACGGAAGCTTGCCGTCATCGGCGCCGGCTTGATGGGTTCCGGGATCGCTCAGGTCTCCGCTCAGGCGGGCTGGGACGTGGTCCTGCGTGACGTCACCGACGAGGCGTTGAAGCGCGGCACCGACGGCATCAAGGCGTCGTACGACAAGTTCGTCAGCAAGGGCAAGCTGGAGGCGCACGACGCCGACGCCGCCCTGGCCCGTATCACCGCGACCACCGACCTGGACGCCGCCGCGGACGCGGACGTTGTCGTCGAGGCCGTCTTCGAGAAGCTCGAAGTCAAGCACGAGATCTTCCGCGCCCTCGACAAGATCGTGCGCGAGGACACCGTGCTCGCCTCCAACACCTCCGCCATTCCGATCACCAAGATCGCGGCCGCCACCGAGCGCCCCGAGCGGGTCGTCGGTGTGCACTTCTTCTCGCCGGTCCCGATGATGCAGCTGTGCGAGCTGGTCCGCGGTTACAAGACGAGTGACGAAACCCTCGCCACCGCACGCGAGTTCGCCGAGTCCGTCGGCAAGACCTGCATCGTCGTCAACCGGGATGTCGCCGGGTTTGTGACAACCCGCCTCATCTCGGCGCTCGTCGTCGAGGCCGCCAAGCTCTACGAGTCGGGTGTCGCCACCGCCGAGGACATCGACCTCGCCTGCAAGCTGGGCTTCGGTCACGCCATGGGTCCCCTCGCCACGGCCGACCTCACCGGCGTCGACATCCTGTTGCACGCCACAAGCAACATCTACACCGAGTCCCAGGACGAGAAGTTCGCCCCGCCGGAGCTGATGCGCCGGATGGTGGACGCGGGTGACATCGGACGTAAGAGCGGGCAAGGCTTCTACAGCTACTGAGCTTTCGTAAAGCACCGCACAGCCCCTGCGCCCATCACGCGATGGGGTGAATTCGGTATCGGTTCGCTTACAGACGGCAACCTCTGGCCGCTCAACGCAGTCAGAGGTTGCATCACCGGCCACAGCGAAGACTCACAACAAACACCGGCACAGCTACACGCACAGTCAACAGGCAACGCATCGCGGAGCACGACGCACGCTTGGGGAGCGCATATGCACATCAGGGGCGACCACGCCGAACTGGTCGTCGGGGGCGTCCTCGACGTCCGCAGCGCGGCGGACGCCCGTACGGTCCTGCACTCGGCCGTCGACGACGGAGTCGGCGATCTGGTGCTCGACCTGTCCGAGCTGGACTCCTGGGACGCCACCGGACTCGGGGTGATCATGGGGGCCCACCGGCGGGCCGGCCGCTGCGGCCGGCGCCTGGTGCTGCGCGCCGTACCGCCGCAGATGCAGCGCCTGCTGGTGGCCACCCGGCTGCACCGGATCCTGGCGATCGAGGGCGGCATCGGGGTGGAGTCCCTGCCTCGCGTGTGACACCCGGCACGGGTGGGGCGGGACAGTCGGACGTTCCGGTTGCGAACCGTACGTCGCGCACAATTCTCACGAGACTGTGATGTCTCGGGCGGCGCGGTACCCCGAGCTGTCGTAGATACTGTGCGAAGGTTTAGGGTTCGGCTGCCCGCTGCCTAGACAAACCCCTTCGAGCGGGCCCGGACCAGAAGCGACAGCGCGGTGTGCAAAGGCCGGGAGGGGCCGCCAACGCACACGAGACGCTTTTGGGGGGCTTGAACCGATGGACCCGAACACCCGGGGACCCGAGGAGTACGGCCATGACGGCGACGGCCAGTCGTCCCGCCAGCGCCCGCCCAGGGATCCCCTCACACCCGACTTCGGACAGCACTCGCCCGCACTGGCCCGCACGGTGCAACTGGTCTCGGGCGACTTCCTGCTCACCGTCAACCCCGTCGACGGCAGCGAGATCGAGGTCTGCCCGCCGGCGGAGCGGCCCTCGCGGCCCGAGAAGCTGACCCCGGCCGAACGCGCCGAGGTCGACCGCGCCGCCAGACCGCCCGTCCCGCCCGGCCCGACCCGTCCCGCCCAGCCGCTCCTGGCCCGCCAGGACGAGCGCGAACAGCTGGTACGGATGCTCGCCCGCGGCCGCTCCGTACGTCTGGTCGGCTCGCCGGGCGCCGGCCGCACCAGCCTCCTCGACCTCGTCGCCGAGGACTGCGTGGACCTCGCCCCCGACGGCGTGGTCCGCCTCACCGGCTACCGCCGCACGCCCGCCGATCTGCTGTACGAGCTCTTCTACTCCGTCTACGGCGCACCTTTGCACCGTCCGGATCAGGACGAACTGCTCGGCTTCGTGCGCGAGATCGGCGCGGTCGTCGTCCTGGACGACATCGAGTTCGGCGGCGCCGCGCTCGACGAGCTGCTGGACGCGACCCCCGAGTGCGCGTTCCTGATCGGCGCCACGCCCGACGTTCCCGCGCCGTCCACCGAGTCCGGCATCGAGGAGGTCGCCCTCGGCGGTCTCGAGCGTGCCGACAGCGTGGAGCTGCTGGAGCGCCAGGTCGGCCGGGTCCTCACCGAGGACGAGGCGAACTGGGCGGGCGACCTGTGGTTCGAGTCGGAGGGCCTGCCGCTGCGGTTCGTCCAGGCCGGAGCCCTGCTGCGGCAGCGGGACCGGCTGCGGGCCGGCGCGGACGCCGTCGACGAGTACGGCGTGTTCGAGGACGCACCGCCGGTCGACGCCCCGTTCGACGCGCCCGTCGACGGGCCGTTCGGTACCGAGAGCGGCGGCGTGGAGACACCCCTGCCGTCGCTCGGTGAGGCGGCAGGGCCTGCTCCGCTGCTCGCCTCGCGGCTCAGTGCCTCGGCCCGCGCCACCCTGAAGTTCGCCGTCGCGCTCGGCGGCGAGGTGCCGCACCAGGCCCATCTGCCGGCCCTGGTCGGCGACACCCACGCGGACGCCGCCCTCGGCGAGCTGGCCGACTGCGGGCTGGTCACGCCGGTCGGCTCCCGCTACCGCCTCGCCGCCGGCGTACAGGCCCAACTGGAGGCCGCCGGATACACCGAGGACGTCCGGGAAGGCGCCCTCGCCGCCGCGCGGCACTACGCCTGGTGGGCCGGGCACCCCTCGGTCACACCGGAGCGGGTCGCCGCCGAGGCGGACGCCGTGCTCGCCGCCCTCGCAGTCCTCGTACCGGGCACCACACCGCCCGCCGAGGGCGAGGAGAGCCCGACCGTGCAGCTGGCCCGCACGGCGGCGCCCGCGTTCGCGGCGGGGCTGTACTGGAGCGCCTGGGAGCGGGCCCTGCGGGCCGGCGCCGAGGCCGCACGCCTGGCCGGTGACGTCATCGAACAGGCCTATTTCCACCACGAGCTGGGCATCCTCGCGCTCTGCGGTGGCCGGCTGGACCGGGCCCGCGCCGAGCTGGAGACCTCCATCGGTCTGCGCGGCGCCCTCGCCGACAAGCGCGGCACGGTCGCGGGCCGTCGCGCCCTGGCACTGGTCTCGGACCGCTCCGGTACGACGCCGGGAGTGGCCGCGTTCGGTGCGACGGCCGGGGAGGAGGTCCCGGACGCACGGTACGAGGAGTCGCAGTCGCCACCGGGAGGCGTACCGGCCGCGTTCCTGCCCGCCGGTGACTCCACGACGCTGGTCACGCACCGGGCCTCGGCGGTGTCCCCGTCGTCCCCGGCCTCGCACAAGGGCCGCGGAGGCGTCCGGGGCTTTGCGCGACGCAACCTCGTCGCGGCCGGCGCGGGCGCGCTGCTGGTGGCCGTGCTCGGCACGGTGGTGACGCTCGGTGCCACCTCCGACAACGACCCCGACGGCCCGTCCACCCAGGTCGGCCCCAACCCGTCCGCCAGCCAGGGCGTCGGCGACGACAGCCTCGGTGCCGACAAGGCGGAGGGCGACGACGGGGAGGGTTCCGGCGACACGGGCACGTCCACCAGCCGCCCGACGGACCCGGGCCCCGACGGGACGTACGGCACCTCGGACGACCCGACGCCGACCGACGGCGAGACGGACCCGTCGGACGACCCGAGCGGGACACAGGGGCCGGGCGGCGGTCCGTCGGACTCGCCGACCAAGCCGCCGTCGTCGACGTCGAAGCCGCCGACCTCGCCCAAGCCGCCTACCGAGACGGAGACCGAGGACCCGACGGACCCGCCGACCGAGGAGCCCACCGACCCGCCGACCGAGACGCCGACGGACCCGCCGACCTCGCCGACGGACACTCCGACCAGCTCGACGTCCGCCAGCGGTCCGGCGTCCTCCAGCCCGGCGGAGACCAGCAGCTCGGCATCCGCTCCGCAGAGCACGGACGAGGGCTCGCCCAGCGGCTCCGACTCCATGATCTGACGCCCGCTTCAGGACAAGAGGGCCGGGTCCATCCTCAGGACCCGGCCCTCTTCGTCGTACAACTGCCAAGAACGGCGCGTCAGAACAACCGCAGCTTGTCGTCCTCGATGCCCCGCATCGCGTCGTAGTCCAGCACCTGGCAGCCGATGCCGCGGTCCGTCGCCAGCACCCGGGCCTGCGGCTTGATCTCCTGGGCCGCGAAGATGCCGCGGACCGGCGCGAGATGGGGATCGCGGTTCAACAGCTCCAGATAGCGCGTGAGTTGCTCCACGCCGTCGATCTCGCCGCGCCTCTTGATCTCCACCGCGACCGTCTGGCCCTCGGCGTCCCGGCACAGGATGTCGACCGGACCGATGGCGGTCATGTACTCGCGGCGGATGAGCGTGTAGCCCTCGCCGAGGGTCTCGATGCGGTCGGCGAGGAGCTCCTGGAGGTGCGCTTCCACGCCGTCCTTGATCAGGCCTGGATCCACGCCCAGTTCGTGCGAGGAGTCGTGGAGGACTTCCTCCATCGTGATGATCAGCTTCTCGCCCGCTTTGTTGATGACCGTCCAGACGTCCTTCTGCTCGCCGTCACCCTCCTTCAGGGTGCAGGGCGGCGACATCCAGTTCAGGGGCTTGTAGGCCCGGTCGTCCGCGTGGATCGAGACGCTGCCGTCCGCCTTGACCAGGATCAGACGGGGCGCCGAGGGCAGGTGGGCGGTGAGCCGGCCCGCGTAGTCGACGGAGCATCGGGCAATGACGAGACGCATGGTCCGCAACGCTACTCGACGGGCTGGTGTCGACGCGATTCGCCCTGGGGGAGTCCGTAAGACCCCGGACTGCCCCTGTTCATTTCTGGCCGATTGTGCGCCTAACGAGGACCGCCCATGTACGCATTCTCCTGGTGCCGTCACCGTCCGTTGCCTACCGTATTAAACGGGAGGTCGCGAGGCGTGTACGCAGAGTGTTCGATATCGCGAACTCCCCTATCTGTCCGGCAACCCCCGCTGCTGCGGGGGTGCGAGAGGAGAACCCATGTCGCTCGACGTCTCACCGGCCCTACTCGAACAGGCCGAGCGAGGCGAGGTCGACGAAGCCGCCTTCGTCGACTGCGTCCGGACCTCCCTGCCTTATGCGTGGGAGATGATCAGCTCCCTGGTGGCCCAGCTGAAGGTCGACGGCGGCTCGTTCGCCGACAACCAGACGCCCCCGCCGGACGAGCAGGCACGTGGCCAGCTGCTGCGTGCGCTTGCGAGTGACGCGATACGCGGCGCGCTGCAGCGGCACTTCGGGGTGCGACTGGCCTTCCAGAACTGCCACCGGGTGGCGGTGTTCCCGCTTGACTCCTCGGTCGACGAGACGCTGACCCGCTTCACCTCGGTCCGCAGTCAGGTGATGAACCAGTCGCCGGAATTCAGGGACTGCTGACGCAGTAGCCGCTTGCTTGCCGCTCCGTACGCGGGAGGTGCAATCAGTACTGGGGCGGCAAGCCCCCTGACGGACCGGGCCGTTGGTCGCGACCGGGCGATTCAGCCGAGGTGGGGGAGGACTTCGGCGCCCAGTCGCCGTACGTTCTCCTCGGTCGCCGCCAGGTCGCCCGAGCCCTCGACGAGCAGGGCGAAACGGGAGATCCCGGTCCGTTCGCTGGTCGCTGCCAGGCGGTCGGCGCACAGGCGCGGGGTGCCCACCGGGTGCAGTCCGCACAGCAGTTCGGTGTACGCCAGCGGGTCGCGCATCGCGCGATGACGGCCGTCCACCGTCACATGGGCCTCCAGGCCCTGCCGCAGCCAGCCCGGCATCGCCTTCGTCAGCGTCTCGACCGCGTCCGTGCGCCGGTCCGCGATCTGGCAGACGCCGGCCGACACATGGGCCGCGCCGCGGATCTCGTCGGCGGGCCGCCCGGCCGCGCGCGCATACTCCCGCCACAGGGCGACCATCTCGGCCTTCTCCTCGTCGCCCACATGCATCCCGAGCAGCATCGGCAGTCCGCGCTCGGCCGCGAGACGCACACTGTGCGGCGACGTACACGCGACGACGACCTCGGGACCCGCGGCGGCCTCCGTGAGGCACTCCGACGGCCTGGGCACGACCGGGACCTCGCGGAAGCTGAACTGCTCGCCGGCGGCAGCGACCGACGGATCGCGCAGCCAGCGCAGCAGCAGATCGAGTGATTCGGGGAACCCCTCCTCGTACGCCCGCAGACCCGAGCCGAACACCTCCAGGTCGACCCAGGGGCCGCCGCGCCCCACGCCCAGCGAGAACCGCCCGCCGGACGCGATGTGCAGCAGCGCGGCCTGTTCGCCGAGGGCCACCGGGTGCGCGGTGGGCAGTACGCTGACCGCCGTGCCGACCCGCAACCGCTGGGTGCGGCCGAGCAGTAACGCGGCCAGCGTGATCGCGGACGGACAGGTGCCGTACGGCACGAAGTGGTGCTCGGCCAGCCAGACCGTGTCGAGCCCCGCTTCCTCGGCGACCTCGGCGGAGCGGACCGCGCGGTGCAGCGCCTCCCCGTCGCCCTGTCCCGGGAACCGGGCCGCCAACACGAAACTACCTACGTGCATTGCCTTTTCCTGCTTCCTTGGCTCCGACGCGGAGCTCCCCCACCCGGCATAACCGTCTGACACGTGCCGAGGACACGGCTTGACGAAGAGATTTGCGGATTGTCTGCAGAATGGTTCGTCGGAGCGGGGACTTGTGGGGGTTGGTGCCGTACGACTACCCCTGACCGTGCCGCGTAGGCTGGACGTGACCCCCGCAGCCTGTATAGCCCCGTGAGGTGTTCCGTGTCCCCGCGTCGCAATCGACCCAAGGGAGTCGGCTCGTCCGCAAGCAGCGCCTCCGCGAGCAGTGCCGAGGACGACCGTTCGGGTCGTTACGGCGGCTGGCAGTCCACGGAGAGCTGGCAGGGCGAGGAGTGGAACGTGCGGCATGTGGCGGGCGCGAGCGCGCAGGGCAAGGCATACCGCTGCCCGGGATGCGACCAGCTGATCCCCGACGGCGTCCCGCATGTCGTCGCCTGGCCGGACCACGTCGGCGTCAACGACCGCCGGCACTGGCACAAGGCGTGCTGGAACGCGAAGGACCGCCGCACCACGCGGGTGCAGCGGTCCCGTAACGCGCCGAAGTTCTGAGCCGGAACTACACGTCCCGCTTCTCCAGCAGCGCGTAGGCGCCGGCGAACGCGGCCGCCGTCACGCCGAGCATGATCCACAGCGGGTCCCAGCCGGACGGGCCGGTGTCGGTGAGGGACTGCGCGTAGAAGACGCTGAGCTGGTTCGGGATGGAGTACTCGAACAGGGCCTGCTGAAGGTCCTGGAGGGACTCCGAGAACATGAACAGCGCGAGGACCAGCGGCGCCAGCACGACGCCGATCATGATCGTGATCGCGCCCGCGGAGTGCCGGATGATCGAGCCGACGACCAGCGAGAGCAGGCCGAGCAGCGCGATGTAGAGCGAGATACCGAGCGTGCCCTTCAGCCACTCCTGGGCGCTGGGCTCGCGCGCGTCCAAAATGGCCACGTCGGCGAGGGCGACGAGCACGGCCGACGCCAGCGTCACCACGAAAGCGACCGCGAAGAACACGATCGACTTCGCCAGCAGCACCCGGCCGCGGGTCGGGCAGGCGGTCATCGTGGTCCGGATCATGCCGGTGCCGTACTCCGAGGCGGTGGTCAGCACGCCGAGCGTGATGATGCAGATACTGCCGAGCAGCAGCCCGAAGAAGCCGAAGGCCAGCGGGTTCTCCCCGCCCGCGCCGCCGTCGGAGGAGTTGGCGGCGACCAGAGCGGCGGCGGCCAGGCCGATGCCGACGACGAGCACCACGAAAACGCCGAGCGTCCACATCGTGGAGCGCACCGAGCGGATCTTCGTCCACTCGGAGGCGAGCGCGTGCCCGAGGTGCGTGCGCACGACGGGGATCGGCGAGGTGTAGGTGGGGTACGACGAGCCGGGCGCCGCCTGCCAGTTCGGTGCGGCGGTCTGCGGCATCGGGGGCTGGGGCGTACTCATCGGGCGTCCTCGGGCTTGGTCAGGGCGGCAGGGGCGGAGGGAGCCGCGGGCGGCGCGGACGGCTGAGCGGGCGCCTGCTGGGGCGCGGGCGCGGCAGCGGCCTGCGGGGCGGCGGGCTGGGCCGGAGGCGGCCCGTGGGGCGTCTGGGGCGCCTGCTGGGCGTACGGGTTGGCCGTACCCGCGCCCGGGGCGGTCCCGGGCGCCGCGGGAGCGCCGTAGGGACCGGCGGGCGCCTGTACCGGCGCGCCCGGCATCGGCTGACCCTGCGGCGCGGTGAACGGCTGCCCGCCCTGCTCGGGCGGCGGTGGGGCGTACCAGCCGGGCTGGCCCTGGCCCGGAACCGGCATCGGCGGCTGCGCGCCGGGCGGCAGCTGCTGCTGGAGCCCTGTCTTCTGGTCGACGGTCGAGCGGTAGTCGACGGCGCCCTGCGTCATCCGCATGTACGCCTCCTCCAGCGAGGCCTGGTGCGGCGACAGCTCCCACAGCCGTACGTCGGTGTCATGCGCGATGTCGCTGATGCGGGGGAGCGGCAGCCCGGTCACCCTGAGCGCGCCGTCCTGCTCGGGCAGCACGTGCCCGCCCGCCTCGGTGAGCGCGCCGGCCAGCTTCTCGCGCAGCTGCGGCTCGGTGTCGGGCGTACGGACCCGGGCGAAGCCGGCGGAGTTCGCCGCGATGAAGTCCTTGACGCTCATGTCGGCCATCAGCTGTCCGCGCCCGATGACGATCAGATGGTCGGCGGTCAGCGCCATCTCGCTCATCAGGTGCGAGGAGACGAAGACGGTCCGGCCCTCGGCGGCCAGCGACTTCATCAGGTTCCGCACCCAGTGGATGCCCTCGGGGTCGAGGCCGTTGACCGGCTCGTCGAACAGCAGCACCTGGGGGTCGCCGAGCAGCGCGGCGGCGATGCCGAGGCGCTGGCCCATGCCGAGCGAGAAGCCGTTGGAACGCCGCCTGGCCACGTCCTGGAGGCCGACCACGCCCAGTACCTCGTCCACGCGCCGGGGCGGGATGCCGGCCAGCTGAGCGAGCGACAGCAGATGGCTGCGGGCGGCCCGGCCGCCGTGCACCGCCTTGGCGTCCAGCAGCGCGCCGACCTGGCGCGGGGCGTTGGGCAGCCTGCGGTACGGGTAGCCGCCGATCGTGACGTGCCCCGCCGTCGGGTTGTCCAGGCCGAGGATCATCCGCATCGTCGTCGACTTGCCCGAGCCGTTGGGGCCCAGGAAGCCGGTGACGGAACCGGGCCGCACCTGGAAGGACAGGTTGTACACAGCGGTCTTGTCGCCGTAGCGCTTGGTCAGGCCGACTGCCTCGATCATGCTCCGCACCCATCGAAAGGTTCAGGACAGCGGGGCACACGCCCCCCGTAAGGGTTAGGAGGATACCGACGCGCTGACGGTTCCACTCAAGAGCAAGTAAAACCTCGAGCCAACCGTGACCCTAGGGTGGGGCAACGGTCACCGTCGGGAGCCTCTACGCGTCCCGTTTCTTCAGAGCGACGTAACCGCCCGCGAGCGCCGCGATCACCCACAGCAGCATGATCCCGAGCCCGCCCCAGGGGCCGTAGGGCTTGTCGTCGTCGATCGGGGTGACCACCTGCATGATCCTGCTTCCGGCCTGGTCCGGCAGGTACTGGCCGATCTTCTCGGTGGCCGAGACGTTGCCGAGGATGTTGGAGACCAGGAAGAAGAACGGCATCAGGATGCCCAGCGACAGCATCGGCGAGCGCAGCATCGCCGCGACGCCCATCGAGAACATCGCGATGAGAGTCATGTAGAGCCCGCCGCCGATCACCGCGCGCAGCACGCCCGGGTCGCCGATCTCCGCCCGGTGCTCGCCGAGCATCGCCTGCCCCAGGAAGAAGGTGACGAAGCTGGTGGCCAGGCCGACGACCAGCGCGAGGCCGGTCGCCACCGCGATCTTGCTGGCCAGAAATGTCCCACGCCGGGGCACCGCGGCCAGCGAGGTGCGGATCATGCCGGTGCTGTACTCGTTCGAAACGACGAGCACGCCGAACACGATTAGCGCGAGCTGACCGAGTGTCATCCCGGCGAAGCTGATGAAGGTCGGATCGAAGGAGAGCCTGTCCCGCTCGCTCATGTTGTCGAACTCGCTGTTCGACAGGCCCGAGATCAGCATCCCGAGGGCGATGGTGACGACCACGGCGAGGGACAGCGTCCACACGGTGGAGGCCACGGACCGGATCTTGGTCCATTCGGAGCGGACGACCTGTGTGGCTGCCATGCTCAGCTCCTCCTCCAGTCGTCGCCCCACTGCGGTTTCGGCTCTGGGGGCAGCGGCGCGCCGGTGTGCGCGTGGTACTCCACCGACTCCGCGGTCAGTTGCATGAACGCCTCCTCCAGGGAGGCCTGCTGCGGGCTCAGCTCGTGCAGCACGATCCCGTGCCGCGCCGCCAGCTCGCCGATCTGCTCGGCCTTGCTGCCGTCCACTTCGAGCGAGCCGTCACCCGTCTGCACGGCCGTGATCCCGGCCGTGGGCAGGACGTCGAGCAGCCGCTCCCGCTGCGGGGTGCGGATGCGGACATACGACCGTGAATTGCGCTCGATGAATTCGGCCATGGACGTGTCGGCCAGCAGCCGCCCCTGACCGATGACGACGAGGTGGTCGGCGGTCAGGGCCATCTCGCTCATCAGATGACTGGAGACGAACACCGTCCGCCCCTGGGCGGCCAGGGACTTCATCAGGTTCCGGATCCAGTGGATGCCCTCGGGGTCGAGCCCGTTGACCGGCTCGTCGAACATCAGGATCCGCGGATCGCCGAGCAGCGCGCCCGCGATCCCGAGCCGCTGCCCCATGCCCATGGAGAAGCCCTTGGTCTTCTTGCGCGCGACCGCCGTCAGCCCGACCGTGTCCAGCACCTCGCGCACCCGGCTCCTCGGGATGCCGTTGCTCTGGGCGAGGCACAGCAGGTGGTTGTAGGCGCTGCGCCCGCCGTGCCAGGCCTTGGCCTCCAGCAGCGCCCCGATGTACGTCAGCGGGTCCTTGAGCTGGTCGTAGCGCTTGCCGTCGATACGGACGCCGCCGGCGGTGGGGTAGTCGAGGCCCAGGATCATCCGCATGGTCGTGGACTTCCCGGCGCCGTTGGGCCCGAGGAACCCGGTGACGATGCCGGGTCTGACGGTGAAGGTGAGGTTGTTGACCGCCACCTTCTCGCCGTACCGCTTTGTCAGCCCCTCGAGCTCGATCATGCCGACCACGCTAAAACGCCGCAAAGCCCCTTGCCACCCGAGTGGCAAGGGGCTTCACAGATGTTCAGACGACGTACGCCGAACGGTTACCGGGTCTGCTGCGCCGGAACACCGCGGGAGATCGGCTCGTCCTCGGCCGGGGTGCCGGCGGCGGCCACCGCGGCGCCCGTGAGGGTCGCCAGCATCTCGCGGACGTTCGTCAGCTGAGCGTTGATGCTGTCGCGGCGGTTGGTGAGAGCCGCGAGCTCGCGCTCGGATTCCGAACGGATCCGGTCGGCCTTGGCATTGGCGTCGGCCACGATGTCCTCGGCCTGACGCTGAGCCGTCTCCACCGTCTGGCGGGCCCGGCGCTCGGCGTCCGTGCGCAGCTTCTCGGCCTCCAGACGCAGCTGCTCCGCGCGGTGCTCGATCTCCGCGAGGCGCTTCTCCGCCTTCTGCTGACGGGACGCCAGGTCGCGCTCGGACTGCTCGCGGCGCTTGGCGAGGTTCGTCTCGAAGTCGGCGGCGGCCTGCGCGGCCTTGGCGCGGGTCTCCTCGAAGAGAGCGTCGGCCTCCTCGCGCTTGGACTGCGCGTCCTTCTGCGCCTCGGAACGCAGCTGCGAGGCGTCACTCTTGGCCTTCTCGACGATGCGGACGCCCTCGTCCTCCGCCTTGGACTTGCGCTCCGCAGCGAACGATTCTGCGTCGTTGCGGACCTGCTGGGCCGCCGACTCGGCGAGCTCGCGGTGCTGCTCGGCGGCGCGGCGCGCCTCCTCGCGCAGATCCTTGGCCTCTTCCTCGGCGAGGCGGAGGATCTTCTCGACACGCGCGCCGAGGCCGGCGTACGACGGCTCGGCGTCGGTTACCTGGGCCTGGGCGTTCTGCGTCTCGAGGTGGAGCTCCTCGATGCGCTTTTCCAGAGCGGTGATGCGGGCCAGAGCGCTGTCGCGGTCGGAGACGAGCTTCGAGATGCGTTCGTCCACCTGCGCGCGGTCGTACCCACGCCGCACAAGCTCGAAGCCGTAGGGGGAAGTGTCGCTCATGGGGTTCCTGTCGAATGAGACCGGTGAGGTGATAAGTGGAATCCTAGGGGCCGAAGCGGTGTGTCATCGAGCGGATACGTGTTTGATCTGGAGAATGAGACCCCTTTTGAGTGGCTAACCGTCGGACGGCTTGCCAAAAACTTGGTCAAAGGCCCCAGGAGACACCGGAAGCCGCTCGCTCCGCTAGCTCTCTGACGACTTGCCACCCGATCGAGGGGCGCCCACCGTCGCACCCGCCTTGACCCCGTTGTCCTTGCCGCCGCCCGGTGCCTCGAAGGACTCCAACGCTTCCAGGACGTCCTGGACACGGGAGATTTCGGCGTTGATGTCCTCCCGGCGCCGGACGAGGACCTCCAGCTCGCGCTTGCCCTCCTCGACCGTGCGCTTGGCCTCGCGGATCGCCTCGGCCTTGAGCTCCTCGGCCTCCTTGATCAGCGAGGACCGCTTCTGCTCGGCCTCCTTGAGCAGGCCCTCGGCCTTCTTCACGGCGGCGATACGGACCTTGCCCGCCTCGGAGTTGGCCTCCGAGACCAGCTCCTTGGCCTTCGCCTGCGCCTTGGACAGCTGCTCCTCCGCGGCCTTGATGAGGGCGTCGCAGCGGTCGCCGGTCGACTTCATCGTCTCGGCGGCCTCGCGGCGGGCCCGCTTGTGCAGCTCCTCGATCTCGCTCGTGATGCGGTCGCGCAGCTCCTCGGCGCGCTCCCTGATCGAGGTGGCGTCCCGGCGCGCGCCGACGAGCAGCTCGTCCGCGTCCGTACGGGCCTTCTCCACCCGCGAGTTGCCCTCCACCGTCGCCTCGGAGACCAGCCGGTCGGCCTCCTTGCGGGCGGCGCCCACCATGGTGTCGGCCTGCGCCTCGGCGTCCGCGGTCGTCTTGTGCGCCTGCTGCTGCGCCTCGGTGAGCAGCTTGTCCGCCTCGGCGGTGGTCTCCGTGATGAGCTTGTCGACCTGCTCGGCCACGTCCTGGCGCCGCTTGCCCGCGTCCTTGCGGGCCTCGTCGAGGGTGCGCTCGGCCTCCTCGCGTGCGGCGGTCACGAGCCGTTCGGCCTCCGCGGCCGCCTCGGCCTTGACGCGCTCGGACTCCCGGCGGGTCCGCTCCGCGTGCTGCTGGGCCGACCCCACCGTCTCGGCGGCTTCGGCGCGCAGCCGCTCCGCGTCCGACGTGGCGTCCCCGACCAGCTTCTCGGCCTTGGCGAGCGCCTCGGTGCGCACCCGGTCGGCCTCAGTGACCGTCTCCGACTGGAGCCGCTCCGCCTCGGAACGCGCCTCGGTGATGAGGGTGTCGGCCTGCGTCGCCGCGTCCGAACGGATCCGGTTGGCGTCGTCGCGGGCGTCCGCCCGGGTGCGGGACGCGGCCTGTTCGGCCTCGGCGATCTTGTCGGAGGCCTCGGTACGGATCCGCTGCGCGTGCTCGGTGGCCTCCGAGCGCAGCCGGTCCGCCTCGGCGATCGCCTCGCCGACGGTGCGCTCGGCGAGCGACTTGGCGGCCTCGGACTCGTCGTTGGCCTCGCGCCGGATGCGGCCGGCGTCCTCGCTGGCCCGCTCCCGCTCGGCGTAGGCGTCGGAGCGGACCCGGTCCGCCTCCTCCTGGGCCTCCCGGCGGGTACGGTCCGCCGCGTGCTCGGCGGCGCTGCGCAGGCCGGTGATCTCCTCCTGCGCCTGCTCGTGCAGCCCCGCCACGGAGTCGCGGACCTGCTGGGCGTGCTGCTCGGCCGCCGACACCATCTCGGTGGCGCGCCGGTCGGCCTCCTCGATCAGCCGCACCGCCTCGGTCTGCGCCTCCTCGACCCGCTTGCGGGCGGAGGCCAGCAGCTCCTCGCTCTGCTCGCGGGCCCGCTCGCGCTCCTGGTCGGCCTCCTGGCGGGCGGAGCCGAGGAGTTCCTCGGCCTCGCGGCGGCGCCGGCCGGCCTCCTCCTGGGCGGCGGCCAGCGTCTCGGACGCCTCCGTGCCCAGCCGCTCGGCGGCGGCCTGCGCCTCCGCACGGACCCGGTCGGCGGTGTCCTGCGCCTCCGACTTCAGCCGCTCGGCCTCGGCCGCGGCCTCGGAACGCAGACGTACGGCGATGGCCTCGCCCTCGGCACGGGACGCGGACGCGTCCGACGCGGCCTCGGTGCGCAGCCGGTCGGCCTCCTCCTCGGCCTGCTGCTGCAGCGTGCGGATCCGCTCGGCGGCCTCGGTGCGCAGCCGGTCGGTCTCCTCGCCGGCCTCGCGCCGGATGCGGGCGGCCTCCTCGCGGGCGTCGGACAGCGCCTGCTCGGCCGCCGCGAGCCGCTGCTCGGCGTCGGTGTGAAGGCGCGACAGCTCCTCGGCGGCCTCGGTGCGCCGGGCCTCGACGCCGCGCTCGGTCTCCTCGCGCAGCTCACGGGCGGCGCGCTCGGCGTCGGCCTTGATGCCCTCGGCCTGCTCGACGATCTCCTCGCGGTGCCGCTCGGCCTCCTGGCGGGTGCGCTGGAGAGTCTCCTCGGCCTGCCGGCGCAGGGTGGTGGCCCGCTCGATGGCCTCGGTGCGGACCTTCTCGCTGTCCGTCGCGGCCTTCTGGCGCAGGTCGTCCGCGTCCTGCCGGGTCTTGGAAAGCAGCTCCTCGGCGGTCTTGGCCGCCTCCTCGATCTGCTGGACGGCTTCCTTGCGGGCCTCCGCGCGGATCTTCTCGCCCTCGGCGACCGCCTCGGAACGCAGCTGCTCGGCCTCGCCGCGCAGCCGGCGGGCCTCCTCCTGCAGCTCGACCGTCTTGGCGCGGTACTCCTTGGTGTCGTCCTTCGCCGAGCCCTTGAGCTGCTCGGCGATGTCGTGCGCCTCGGCGCGCAGCCGATCCGCCTCGGCCTCGGCCTCCCTGCGGATCCGCTCGGCCTCCTCGGCCGCGGCCTTGGTGGTGTTCTGAGCGTCCTCCTGCGCCTTGTTGAGGACGTCCTCGGCGGTCTTGGCCGCCTTCGACAGCTGGGTCGCGCTCTCCTCGGCGGTGATCGTGCGGGCCTTCTCGGCGGCCTCGGCGACGATCTTCTCGGCCTCGGCGCGGGCGTCCGCGACGACCTGCTCGGCGTCCGCCTTGGTGCTCTCGGCCTCCTTGGTGGCCTCGCTGACCAGGCGGGCGACCTGCTCCTTGGCCGTACGCATGCGCTGCTCGTTGGCCGACTCGGCGCTCGACAGGGCCTTCTCGGCGGCCGTCGTGGCCTCGGCGACCAGCTTCTCGGCCTCGGACTGCGCCTTGCGCAGCGCCTCCTCGGCCTCCGCCATGCGCTGCTCGGCGGCCCGGCTGAGCTCGGTGGCCTGGCGGCGGGCACTGTCCGACTCGGTCGCCGTGGAGCTGCGCAACTGCTCGGCGTGGTCGGTGGCCTCCTGGGCCTGAGTGGACGCGGCGTTCAGCAGCCGCTCGGCGTCCGTACGGGCCCGCAGCAGGATCTGCTCGGCCTCCGCGCGGGCCTCCTCGGCCGCGCCCGTGAGGCGCTGGCGGGCCTCGCTGGTGAGCCGCTCGGCCTCGGCGCGCGCCGCCGCCATGGCCTGCTCGGCCTCGGCACGCGACTCGTCGAGGAGCCGGCGGGCCTGCGACTCGCTGCGCGCGCGCAGCTGCTCCGCCCACGCCACGTTCTCGTTGACGTGCGACTCGACGGTCTGCCGTCGCTCGGCCAGCTCCTGGTCCAGCTGCTGGCGGCGGGTGACCGCCTCCTGGTGCAGCTCGGCCTGCAGCCGTGCCGCGTTCTCCGCGTGCTCCTGGAGGATGCGCTGAGTCTGCGCCCGGGCCTGGCTGAGCTCGCGCTCGGCCTCCTGGCGCAGCTGGTCGGCCTGCACCTGGGCGTTGCGCAGCAGCTGTTCGGCCTGATAGCCGATGTCCCCGCCGTCGAAGGCGGGCCGGGACATGATGGTCCGCCGCGCCTCGTGCAGCTTGGCGCGCAGCACCTCGACCTGGTAGCCGAGGTCCTCGGCGTGCTGGATCGCCTTTTCCCGCTCGGTCTTCAGCCGATCCATCTCGGCCTCGAACCGAGAGAGGTGGTCGACGTCAGCCGCCGGCTCTCGCTCCTGGCGTTCGTAGCCCCGCACTGCGCGGTCCCATCCGTCCCCTGGTCGCAAGTCTGTCCATACGAGCACCGTCCATCCGCCGAACGGGGCCCCCGGGGAATGGTGTCAGATCAACGGCGGAGCACGGGCTGTTGCCCCACCCTCGCCCCCCGAAACCCGGACCCCGGCTCGGTCCCGCCGTCAAAAGGCAGGGCCGGGTCGCCCTGGACCGAGCAGCGACCGCCCCCAACCCTACCGGCCCATATGTACGAGGGTCAGTGCTCAGGTGACTCAACAGGCGCCGAAGTGACCAGTTCTGTCAGTACGCCGTGGCAATCCTTCGGGTGCAGGAAGGTGATTCGTGACCCCATGGAGCCGCGCCGGGGCTCTTCGTACAGAACGCGTACGCCCTTGTCCTTGATGTCGGCGGCGTCGCCGTCGACATCCGCCGTACCGAAAGCGATGTGGTGGACGCCCTCGCCGTTCTTGTCGAGCCACTTGGCGACGGTGGAGTCCGGGCGGGTGGGTTCGAGAAGCTGCAGGTAGGAGGCGCCGCCGTCGGAGGTGTCGTTGATCTTGAGCATGGCCTCGCGGACGCCCTGCTCCTCGTTGACCTCGGAGTGGAACACCTCGAAGCCGTAGGTGGCCCGGTAGAACTCCACGGTCTTGTCCAGGTCGAAACAGGCGATCCCGATGTGGTCGATTCGCGTCAGCATGGAATTCAGTGCAGCGCGGCGGCGGTGGTTACGCAACGTGCCAGCGATCACACCGACGGCCCGGTGACGGCACGGAGTGCCATCAGTACATTCGAAGTAAACCCTCGTTCACTCCTCGGCAGTGCAGCCGGAAGGGGATCGCACCTCATGACTGGAACGAACAGCAGTACCTCGGTGATCGTCGCGGGCGCCCGTACGCCCATGGGACGGTTGCTGGGCTCGCTGAAGTCCTTCTCCGGAGCCGACCTGGGCGGCTTCGCGATCAAGGCCGCCCTCGACCGTGCGGGGATCGGCGGCGACCAGGTGCAGTACGTGATCATGGGCCAGGTGCTGCAGGCCGGGGCGGGGCAGATCCCGGCGCGCCAGGCCGCGGTCAAGGCCGGCATCCCGATGAGCGTCCCGGCGCTCACCATCAACAAGGTGTGTCTGTCGGGCCTCGACGCGATCGCGCTCGCGGACCAGCTGATCCGCGCCGGCGAGTTCGACGTGATCGTCGCGGGCGGTCAGGAGTCCATGACCAACGCCCCCCACCTGCTGCCGAAGTCCCGCGAGGGCTTCAAGTACGGCGCGATCGAGATGCTCGACGCGATGGCGTACGACGGTCTGACCGACTCCTTCGAGGGCATCGCCATGGGCGAGTCCACGGAGAAGCACAACACCCGCCTCGGCATCCAGCGCCCCGCGCAGGACGAGATCGCCGCCCAGTCCCACCAGCGCGCCGCCGCCGCGCAGAAGAACGGCCTGTTCGAGGCCGAGATCACCCCGGTCGAGATCCCGCAGCGCAAGGGCGACCCGGTCCTCTTCAGCAAGGACGAGGGCATCCGCGGCGACACCACGGCGGAGTCCCTGGGCAAGCTGCGCCCCGCGTTCTCCAAGGACGGCACGATCACGGCGGGCTCGGCCTCGCAGATCTCCGACGGCGCCGCCGCGGTCGTCGTCATGAGCAAGGCCAAGGCGCAGGAGCTCGGCCTGGACTGGATCGCCGAGATCGGCGCGCACGGCAATGTGGCGGGCCCGGACAACTCGCTCCAGTCCCAGCCGTCGAACGCCATCCAGCACGCCCTGAAGAAGGAGGGCCTGGAGGTCGCCGACCTGGACCTGATCGAGATCAACGAGGCCTTCGCCGCCGTCGCGGTGCAGTCAATGAAGGACCTCGGGGTGTCATCTGAACGGGTGAACGTCAACGGCGGGGCCATCGCCCTGGGTCACCCGATCGGTATGTCGGGTGCGCGGCTCGTCCTGCACCTGGCCCTTGAGCTGAAGCGTCGGGGCGGCGGCGTCGGCGCGGCCGCCCTGTGCGGCGGTGGCGGCCAGGGTGACGCGCTGATCGTGCGGGTACCAAAGGCCTGAGACCTCGTACGTTTCCTTTCTGAACGGAGCTGTGATGCAGGACGTCTCCACACTCGTCGCCCAGGCGAGGGAGGGCCGGCCGCGGGCCGTGGCCCGGCTGATCTCCTTGGTGGAGGGGGCGTCCCCGCAACTCAGGGAGGTCATGGAGGCGCTGGCGCCGCTCACGGGCAACGCGTATGTCGTCGGCCTCACGGGTTCGCCCGGCGTCGGCAAGTCGACATCGACGTCGGCGCTCGTGACGGCGTACCGCAAGCAGGGCAAGCGGGTCGGCGTCCTGGCCGTCGACCCGTCCTCGCCCTTCTCGGGCGGCGCGCTGCTCGGCGACCGGGTCCGGATGTCGGACCACGCCTCCGACCCCGGCGTCTACATCCGCTCGATGGCGACGCGCGGCCACCTGGGCGGCCTCGCGTGGGCCGCCCCGCAGGCGATCCGCGTCCTGGACGCCGCGGGCTGCGACGTGGTGCTCGTCGAGACGGTCGGGGTCGGCCAGTCGGAGGTGGAGATCGCCTCCCAGGCGGACACGAGCGTCGTCCTGCTGGCCCCGGGCATGGGTGACGGCATCCAGGCGGCCAAGGCCGGCATCCTGGAGATCGGAGACGTGTACGTCGTCAACAAGGCCGACCGTGACGGCGCCGACGCCACCGCCCGCGAGCTCAACCACATGCTCGGCCTCGGCGAGTCCCGCGGTCCCGGCGACTGGCGTCCGCCGATCGTCAAGACGGTCGCCGCCCGCGCCGAGGGCATCGACGAGGTCGTGGAGGCCCTGGAGAAGCACCGCGCCTGGATGGAGGAGCGCGGGGTCCTCACCGAGCGCCGCCGTGCTCGCGCCGCTCGCGAGGTCGAGACCATCGCCGTCACGGCCCTGCGCGAACGCATCGCGGACCTGCACGGCGACCGCAGGCTCGGGGCACTGGCGGAGAAGATCGTCGCCGGGGAGCTGGACCCGTACCGGGCGGCGGACGAGCTGGTGGAGGGGCTTACGGGGGCCTGACCTCCCCTTACGGGGGCCTGACCTCCGTAGCGCCCCGAGAGCTTTCCCCGTGGTCAACTGCCGTCCCCCGCTGTTAGGTTGAGCCGCATGTACCTCCTCTTGGCATAGGGCACGCCCTGCCCGCGCACGGTGAACGACCGCTCGGTCGTGACCGGCGCGGCGCTCCGGCGTCCCCTTTCCCGCCTCGAGTCGAGGAACTTTCGTGTCTTCCACACACGACGTGCGGCCTTCGTATGCCGCCGTTCTCCGGATCCCCCACGCCCGCCGTACCTTCGCCGCAGCCCTGATCGGCCGGCTGTCGTACGGCATCGCTCCGCTGTCCGTGATGCTCGCCGTGACCCGGGCTTCCGGCTCGTACGCGGTGGCGGGCGTGGTGATGGCGCTGTTCTCCGCGACCAGCGTCTTCCTGTCGCCCGCGAGGGCGGCGTTCATCGACCGGTACGGGCCGCGCAGGGCGCTCGTGCCGATGGTCGCGGCCCACACCGGGCTGCTCGGGCTGCTGGCGGTGCTCCTGTGGCGTCCCGGTGCCGCCTCGCCGTTCGTCCTCGCTGCCGTCGCCGCCCTCGCCGGTTCCTGCACTCCGCCGCTCGGCCCCACCATGCGGGCCGTGTGGGGGCGGCTGGCCCCGGACCGGGCGCTGATGCAGCGGGCGTACAGTCTCGACGCCGTCGCGGAGGAACTGCTCTTCGTCTCGGGGCCGTTGCTGGTGGGCCTGCTCGTCGGTTTCGCTCCGCCGGCGGCCGGCATCGTCGTGGGCGCGGCGCTGATGGTGGCGGGGACGGCCGGGTTCGTGTCGTCGCCCGCGGTGCGTGCGGTGCCGGCCGGCAAGCGCGAGCCGGGCCCAGACCCGGCCGGGCGGCGGGTGTTGCGCGGACTGGGCCGGCCGGTGATCGCCGCGGCGGCGGTCGGCCTGGCGCTCGGCGTGGTCGACCTGCTGGTCGTGGCCTTCGCGCAGGGGCACGGCCACGGCGCCGGCAGCGCGGCCTGGGTGCTCGCCGCCCTGTCCGCCGGAAGCGCCGTCGGCGGGCTGGTCAACGGAGCCGTCCAGTGGCGTGCCTCCGCCGGGACACGGCTGTCCGTGCAGGCGGCCGGACTGGGGCTGGCGCTGTGCGCTGCCGGGCCGGCGCAGGGGCTCGGCACCCTGGCCGCGGCGGTCGCGGTCGCCGGTGTCTTCGTGTCCCCGCTGATCACCACCGCGTACCTCATCGCCGACGAGGCCGCCGCGCCCGAGGCCCGGGTCCAGGCCGGGGCCTGGGTCAACACGGCCGTCAACGCGGGCATCACGGGCGGTGCCGCGGCGGCCGGAGTGCTGGTCGGATGGCTTCCGGCGGGGGTGTGCTTCGCGGCCACCGGTGCGGTGATGCTGGTGACGGCGGTGGCCGTGGCCCGGGGCGCGGCACGCGAGAAGGGGTACGGGACATCCCGTACCCCTCGCGACGTGCTGACGACCTGACGTGCTGACGACCTGACGTCAGTCGTCGTCGCCGTCTCGGTCGTCCTGACCGTTGTCCTGGCCGGTGTCGTCGTCGTGGTCCTGGGTGACCTTGCCCGTCTTGAGGTCGACCTTCCACTCGCCCTTGGTGGTCTCCACGCTCCAGGCCGCGGGGCCGTCGTCGTCCAGGTCGACGTCGGTGACGGTGCCCTTCGCCGCGCCGGCCTCGGCGGCCTCGCGGGCGTCCACGCTCGCACCCTTCAGCGCGGCGAGGTCCTCGCGGCCGTCGTTGTCATCGTCGTCGTCGCGCTGGGCGCCGACGACCTTGGCGGTGTCCGGGGAGACCTTGACGTTGTACTCGGTGCCGTCGCCCTTGACGACGTTCACGTCCCAGGCGCCGGCGCCGTCGTCGTCCCGGTCGGCGGAGACGGCCGTGCCCGGCGTGTTCTTCAGCGCGGCGGCGATCGCGTCGGCGGCGCTGATCTTGGAGGCGTGGACCTCGGTGGCGTCGTCGTTCCGGTCGTCCGCGGCATCGCCGCGGTCGTCGGCGTCGTCGTTCCGGTCGTCGTCGGCGACCCGGACGTTCGTCTGACGCTGGGTGGGCGCGTTGCCGTCGTCGGCCGACGCGTAGGCCGCGACGGTGCCGCCGCCGACCAGAGCCGCGGCGGTGACGGTGGCGATGACGATGTTGCGCTTCATGGGGTTCCCTCCCAGAGTGTTGCGTTTCACGACGCTTCACGACCCTTGGTGTCGTTTCATGTCGCTTGGTTTCGACGGGAACCAATCTGCCGAACCGACGCTGAGAGGAACCTGAAGCCCCCTGAAGAGATCTTCAGCTTCGTTTTGCCAGGCTGTACGCATGCGACTGTTGATCGTGGAGGACGAGAAGCGGCTGGCCCTGTCGCTCGCCAAGGGCCTGACCGCCGAGGGGTACGCCGTGGACGTCGTCCACGACGGCCGGGAGGGGCTTTTCCGGGCCTCGGAGGGGTCGTACGACCTCGTGATCCTCGACATCATGTTGCCCGGCATGAACGGCTACCGCGTCTGCGCCGCCCTGCGCGGCGCCGGCCACGACGTGCCGATCCTGATGCTGACCGCCAAGGACGGCGAGTACGACGAGGCCGAGGGGCTGGACACCGGTGCCGACGACTACCTCACCAAGCCGTTCTCGTACGTCGTCCTCGTCGCCCGCGTCAAGGCGCTGCTGCGGCGCGGGGGACAGGGCGCCGGGGCCTCGCCCGTGCACGTCCACGGCGACCTCAGGGTCGACACCGCCGCCCGCCGGGTCTTCCTCGGCGACGACGAAGTGTCCCTCACCACCAAGGAGTTCTCGGTCCTGGAGCAGCTCGTGCTGCGGGCAGGCGAGGTGGTGTCCAAGGCCGAGATCCTGGAGCACGTCTGGGACTTCGCGTACGAGGGCGATCCGAACATCGTCGAGGTGTACGTCAGCACCCTGCGGCGCAAGCTGCGCGCCGGGCTCATCAAGACGGTCCGCGGCGCCGGATACCGGCTGGAGAAGGAACGATGAGAAGGCTCTTCGGCTCGGTCCGGTCACGGGCCACACTCGCCGCCACCCTCGTGGTGGCCGTCGCGCTGGTCGCGGCCGGCGCGGCGGTGCTGCTGTCGCTGCGGTCCAACCTGATCGACCAGGCGGGCAACGACGCGGAGCGCACGGCGCAGAACGTCGTCACCCAGCTCGCCGCCGGGAAGCCGTACGACCAGCTGGACATCGACGACGACAGCCCCGTCCAGGTCGTCGACGCGAACGGCACGCTCGTCGCGGCCACCGAGGACCTGGAGCGGATCAGCGGCACGGGCACCGACGCGGTGAAGCCGCAGCCGCGCACGGGCGACGCGGGCGACACGGGGGGTACGGGCAACACCGCCGGTTCGGGCGGCGAGGACGCCGACGACGACGCGGACGACGGCAAGAGTGACGCTTCGGGTGACGACACGGCTCAGGACGCCGGCGAGATCGGCGATGTGAGCGAGCTCACCGACGGCTCCGCGACGATCGACGGCGACACCGCCGACTACCGCTTCGCCGCCGTCCCGGTGGACACCGACGACCGGGGCACGCTCACCGTCTACGCCGGCGGCTCGCTGGAGGCCGAGCAGAGCGCCGTGAACACCGCGCTCACCGTCATGCTGATCGGCTTCCCGCTCCTGCTCGGCGTCGTCGCGGCCGTGACCTGGCTGGTCACCCGGCGCGCACTGCGTCCGGTCGAGGGCATCCGGAGCGAGATGGCCGCGATCACCGCGTCCGAGGATCTCGCCCGGCGCGTGCCGGAGCCGGACACGCACGACGAGGTCGCCAGGCTCGCCCGCACCACCAATGAGACGCTGGCCGCGCTGGAGACCTCCGTGGAGCGCCAGCGCCGGTTCGTCGCCGACGCCTCGCACGAGCTGCGCAGCCCGATCGCGTCCCTGCGCACTCAGCTCGAAGTGGGCGTCGCCCACCCGGAGTTGCTGGACGTGCCGGGCGCGGTGGAGGACACCGTACGACTGCAGCGGGTCGCCGCCGACCTGTTGCTGCTCGCCCGCCTGGACGCGGGGGAGGGGCCCGGCGACAAGCGGGTCGACCTGGGTGAGGTGGCGCGGCGGGAGGCACGGGGCCGGCAGAACGTGGCGGTCGAGGCGGACGTCGCCGAAGTGGCCGGGTCCCGAGGGCAGTTGGAGCGGGTCCTGGGCAACCTGCTCGACAACGCCCAGCGGCACGCCCGAGAGGCGGTCACCGTGTCCGTCGGGCGGGACGGGGGCTGGGCCGTAGCGGCCGTGGCGGACGACGGGGACGGGGTGGCCGAGGCCGACCGGGAGCGGATCTTCGAGCGGTTCGTACGGCTGGACGAGGCCCGCACCCGTGACGACGGCGGCGCCGGGCTCGGCCTCGCCATCGCCCGCGACGTGGCCGCACGCCACGGCGGCACACTCACGGTCCGCGACGCCCCGGCAGGCGGCGCTCTGTTCGAACTCCGCCTGCCGCTCGCCTAGGTCCGTCAAGTGGGACCTACCCGGGTGTCACGGACGTCCGCGCTGCCCGCGCAGGTGCTCCGCGATCGGCTTCAGCCCCTTGTCGAGCTCCGCCAGGGCGTCGGGGGACAGCAGGTCGATGAAGTGCCGGCGCACGGACGCCACGTGGTGCGGCGCGACCTTCTGCATGGTCTCCATGCCGTGATCGGTGAGGACGGCGTAGAGCCCACGGCGGTCGGACTCGCAGTTCTCGCGGCGGACCAGGTTCGCGTTCTCCATGCGGGTGATCTGGTGGGAGAGGCGGCTCTTGGACTGGAGGGTGGCCGACGCGAGGTCGCTCATCCGCATCCGTACGTCCTCCGACTCGGAGAGGTTCACCAGGATCTCGTAGTCGTTCATTGTCAGGCCGAACGGCTGCAGGTCTTTTTCGAGCTGGTACGTCAACAGCCTGTTGACCTCCAGGTGGGTGCGCCAGGCGCACTGCTCCGCATCGGTCAGCCAGCGGGTGGCCGTCTCGGTCTCCATGAATGAAGTCTACCTAAAAAGTTGAAAGGCGAACTAGTGAGGGGTTTTCTGTGACGCGACTGTGTGCGCACACGTTCGATGTCACACTCCGCAGACTACCGCTCACAGCCCGAAGCGACGCTGGAGGTCTCCCAGCTGTCCGGGAAGGCGCGGTGCCCCGGCCTGTTGTGAAGGGCCTGTGTGCGTCCCTCCGGAACCGGGCACTCCGGGCTCCGGTGGAACCGCCCCCGTGGCCTGCTCGGCCATGAGGGTCTCGCTCGACTGGAGCAGGACCGTACCGGCTCCGACGAACTCGAACTGATGCTCCTCTCCGGAGGCCCCGCCGAGGCCTGTCAGTGCACGTAGACCGCCCATCACGCCGGTCATGTAGCCATGGTCGTAGTGATGGCACGGGGAGGGGCAGTCGGCCCAGCCGACGAGCGCCTGTGGGTCCACCCGGATCGGGGGTTCCATGAACACCACCGGCCCGTTAGATGCGGCCACGAACTTTCCGGTTCCGATGAGTGTCAGAAAACCCGGCACGATCGATTGCTTGAGAGCAAGAGTTGGCTGAAAAGCGAGCAGATTGCCGGAGCGAATGGTCAGGTTGCCGTCTTCGAGGTCGTACGAGTTGACGTCGAAGGCCCGGTCGGCCAGCAGCATCTTGCCGTTGCCCTCCGCCACGACCCAGTCGCTCGCGTGCAGTGGCGAATGGAAGGACGTACGGACAAGTCGGTCGAGTCGGCCGTGCCCGACGCCGTTGAAGTCCATCGAGCCGTAGTAGGCGATCATCTTCCCCTTCTGCAGGAACCACTGGCTCCCCTTGAGCTCCACGCAGAAGGTGTAGGCGTTGACGTTCTCGTCGGACGGCAGCGTCATCGGGTCGAGGACCGCGGGGCCGCCGGGGGCTGGGTAGGGGGCGCTCACAGTTTCTCCTCCGACGCCTGGACGTACACCGCACCGTTGCCGCTGAGCTCCAGCTGGAAGGCCTCGCCTGAGCCGCGGCCCACCATGTCGCGCCAGCCCAGGGCCGTGGACAGCTTGTTGCGTACGTCGCCGTGGTGGGCGACGTAGGCCTGGGGGTCGACGTGGACGGGCCGCTGCGGGGTGATCGGGATCTCGAAGACGCCGCCGTGCGCCATGACGGCGACGGCCCCGTGCCCCTTGAGGGTGGTCGTGAACAGCCCCTGACCGCTGATCTGCCCGCGGACCATGCCCATGACCCCGCCCTGCGAGCCGAGGAACATCGTGCCCTGCTGGAGGGTGCCCTCGAAGGCGAGGAGGCGGTCCGCCTCGACGCACAGGGTGTCGCCGGCGAGGTTGATCACCTGGACGTGGTGGCCGCCGTGCCCGAAGAGCACCGTGCCGTTGCCCTCGACGGTCATCAGCGGGGTGTCCTCGTTCGCCACCCGGCGCCCGATCATCGACATGATCCCGCCCTGGCCGCCGGCCGTGTTGGGAGTGAAGGACACCTCGCCCTGGTAGGCGAGCATCGCCCCGCGCTGACTGAACAGCCGCTGGCCCGACATGACGGTCGCCTCGACCATCTTGGAGTTGATCTCACGGAAGGTCATCTCAGACATCCCCCGCGATCGTGTTCCGCTCGCTCGGCTGTACGTACACCAGCCCGTCCCCCTCGAAGCGGATCTGGAAGGCCTCGCCACCGCCCTCGCCCAGGAAGGTGCGGAAGGTCACACCGGACTGGAAGGACTGCCGCAGGTTCCCCTGGTGGGCCACATAGGCGCCGGGATCGACGGTCAGCGGATACTGCGAGCTGACCCGCAGTACGACGGCCGGCCCGTCCGACATGATCGCCGCCTGCCCGTGCCCTTCGACGGTCGTCGTGAAGAGCCCATTGCCCTGCGAGGCGCCGCGCATCCCAGTGAAGGACGTACCGGTCCGCAGCCCGCCGTCCGTGGCGAGCAGATTGCTCGACTCCACGTACAGCTTGTCTCCCTGGAGGTTCACGAGATTGATCTCGGAGGCACGGTCCGCGAACCAGCACGTCCCATGCCCCTTCACCTCCATCACCGTCATCTGCTCACCGGTGAGCCGCCGGGTCACCATGCCCCGGATGCCCTCACCGCCGCCGCTCATCTTCTTGAAGGCCATCTGCCCGTCGTACGCGACCATCGAGCCGTTCTTCGCCTTCACGGCATCGCCGGTCATGTCGACGGCGAGCACCTTGCTGCCTTGCAGTCGGAACATCGCCACGCAGCGAAGGTAGCCGCCGGGGCCTGCCGCCAACAGATCCCAGAGACGGACTTCACCCCTGACGGTCCCCTGAGAGATCAGGGGACCGGCCGATCCCGATCCGCCGCCCGGACGCGCAGACGTCGTCACCCACCCGATGCCGACCCGGTGGCCGGCGTTTGCCACAATGGGTGAGCGTTTGTGCTTGTGTTCACAAGCTGATCCGAGCCGACCGACGTCTCTCCCTCCGAACCCACCGAAGGTGACCCGTGGACATCAAGACCGCCACCGCCCTCCGCCGCCTCCGTCTCGTCTCTGCCCCCGAGGCGGTGTCGTTCCTGCTCCTGCTCCTGTGCTCGGTGCTGAAGCGGACGACCGACTTCAACGCGGTGCCCGTGATGGGCATGGTCCACGGCGTGCTCTTCATCCTGTACGTGATCTTCTGGGCGGACGCCTGGAACCGCACCAAGTGGTCCCTGAAGACCGCGGCGCTCTACTTCGTCCTCTCCGTCCTGCCGACCGGCGGCTTCTTCGCCGAGCGCAAGCTCAAGCGCGAGGCCGAGGACGCGGTGATCGCCACTCGCGCCCGCAAGGAAGGAATCGTGGGCGCATGATCGTCGCGTTTTCCGTGACGCCGCTCGGCGTCGGCGAGGACGTGGGGGAGTACGTCGCCGACGCCGTCCGCGTGGTCCGCGAGTCCGGCCTGCCCAACCGCACCGACGCGATGTTCACCTCGATCGAGGGCGACTGGGACGAGGTCATGGACGTGGTCAGACGCGCCGTGGCGGCCGTGGAGGAACGGGCCCCGCGCGTATCGCTGGTCCTCAAGGCCGACATCAGGCCCACCGTGACGGACGGCCTCACCTCCAAGGTGGAAACGGTGGAGCGCCACCTGGCGCAGTAGCCGCCCCGACGTCGTGCGCGTACCCCTGCGGCGCGGCACCCCCGTACGGCGCGAAGGGGGCGTGCCGGAGGGTCCGCCCGCAGCGGCGGGCCTCAAGACACAGCCCCTCTTGCCCGACCTCGACCGCCCGACCGAGGCCGGACCCCCGGCGCGGCCCCGACCCCCAACGCACCGTCAGGCGCTACGCGAACCCCCACTCGGCGCCACAGGCCGCCGCAGGCATCCCGCCCCACCGCCGGAGGCGGCCCGCGCCCGTGCGAACTGCCCCCCGGCACCTCCTTCTTGGCACCCACACCCGCCCCCGCCTGACGCAGCGTCGGCGGCCGGCGGGCACAAGCGCGCAACCAGTTCCCCCCTTTGGCCCGCATGGCTCGCGGACCCCAGAGCCCTGACCCACGATGAAGGCTCAGGGCCGAAACCCGCGTTCGCGCTGGTGGACACGGACGGCCGCCGCTTGCTCCCGCGAAGGAAGGGTCTGCCGGATGACCACTTCGCCCTTTACATCCCAGTCGGCGTTCGACGGCTCCAGGATGCGAGTCCTCCTTCTCGTCGACCTCCACGAAGGTGCCGAGCAACAGTTCCTGGACGCCTACGAGCACATGCGCGACCGAGTCGCGTCGGTCCCCGGTCACCTCGGTGACCAGCTGTGCCAGTCCCTGGAGAACCCGTCCCAGTGGCTCATCACGAGCGAGTGGGCCACCGCCCCGCCGTACCTCGCCTGGGTGAACAGTGAAGAGCATCTCGAGACGGTCCGGCCCCTGCAGAGCTGCGTCCGCGAGCTGCGCTCGATGCGGTACGGCATCGTCCGCGAGACCGGCGGCGTCCGCCCGGAAAAGGCCGGCGGACTCCAGACGGCCGTAAGGGTGGGCGACGGCGTGATCCGCCACGCCCTGACCTTCACCGTCAAGCCCGGCTCCGAGTCCAAGGTCGCGGAGATCCTCGCCGGATACGCACCGCCCGAGGCCCGCGTGGACGACACCACGCGGCTGCGCCGCACCACCCTCTTCATGCACGGCAACCGGGTCGTGCGCACCGTAGAGGTGGAGGGCGACCTGATGGCGGCCCTGCGCCACGTCTCGCGCCAGCCCGAGGTGCGCGCGGTCGAGGAGGCCCTCAACCCGCATCTGGAGCAGCACCGGGACCTGTCCGACCCCGAATCGGCCCGGACGTTCTTCATCCGCGCCGCCATGCCGCCCGTCCATCACGTGGCACGCGGCGGCCCGGAGCCGGACGACATCAAGCGGCACGCCCTGTACTACCCGGCCCGCAAGGGCTGCGGAATGGCGCTGGCCCGGCTGCTCTCGCGGCAGGACGCGACCGCGGCGGCCGACCCGGCCGGCCCCGTGCACCGCAGCACCGTCTTCCAGCGCGAGGACATCGTCGTCCGCCTCATCGACGTACGGGGTGATCCCGAGACCGACCCGGTCATGGCGCTCGGCGTCCACGGCCCGAGGAAGGCCGCCGTGCTGGCCCGGCTGCTCGACACCGAAGCGCTCGGCGTGGCCGGTCCGTTCACCGGCGGGCGCGAGGCGACCCGCCTCCTGACGCACGCCGACATGGCGCTCATCACCGACCGCAGGGCTGCGCAGTCCTGACCGCGCAGGGACCATCACCCCACCGAACGACCTGGAGACAGACCATGGACAAGATGCGCCCGCGCGTCGTGGACGTGAAAGAGATCGAGCCCAACCGCAAGCGCGGCGGCGACCTGCGCACCCTGCTCACCCCGGTCACGGTGGGTGCCACGAGCGGCTTCATGGGCCTGGCCATCATGCGGCCCGGCGAACGCATCAGCGAGCACTACCACCCGTACTCCGAGGAGTTCATCTACGTCGTCGAGGGCAGGCTGGAGGTCGACCTCGATGGAGAAACGTTTTCCCTGCGCTCCGACCAGGGCCTGATGATCCCCATCGACATGCGGCACCGCTTCCGCAACGTCGGTGACGAGGAGGCCCGCATGGTCTTCCATCTGAGCCCGCTCGCACCGAACCCCAAGCTCGGCCACGTCGACACCGAGGCGCCGGAGCTCAGCGACGACATCAAGGCGTACCCGCTCGTCCAGGAGGAGGGCGGGCAGCCCGAGCGACCCGGAGTGCTCTCGTGACCCGGCGCGTGGCGGTAACCGGCATAGGTGTGGTCGCCCCCGGCGGAATCGGGGTCCCGGCGTTCTGGGACCTCCTCTCCAACGGCCGTACGGCGACCCGTGGCATCACCCTGTTCGACCCCGAGGGCCTGCGGTCCCGGATAGCCGCCGAGTGCGACTTCGAGCCCCTCGCGCACGGCCTCGAACCCGGCATCGCCGAACGCGCCGACCGGTACATACAGTTCGCCCTGGTCGCCGCACAGGAGGCCGTCACCGACAGCGGTGTCGACTTCGCCGCCGAGAACCCCTGGCGCGTGGCCGTGTCCCTGGGCAGCGCGGTGGGCGGCACGACCCGGCTGGAGCACGACTACGTCCTGGTCAGCGAGCACGGGAAGCGCTGGGACGTCGACCACCGCAACGCCGAGCCGCAGCTGCACCGGGCGTTCTCGCCCAGCACGCTCGCGGCCGACGTCGCCGAACGGTTCGGCGCCCAGGGCCCGGTGCAGACCGTGTCCACCGGCTGCACCTCCGGACTCGACGCGGTGGGCTACGCCTTCCACACCGTCGAGGAGGGCCGCGCCGACATCTGCATAGCCGGGGCGTCGGACTCGCCGATCTCCCCGATCACCATGGCCTGCTTCGACGCCATCAAGGCCACGTCGCCCAACAACGACGACCCCGAGCACGCCTCCCGCCCCTTCGACGCCCACCGCGACGGATTCGTCATGGGCGAGGGCGCCGCGGTGCTGGTCCTGGAGGAGCTGGAGCACGCCCGGGCGCGCGGCGCGCACGTCTACTGCGAGATCGGCGGCTATGCCACCTTCGGCAACGCGTACCACATGACCGGACTCACCAGTGAGGGCCTGGAGATGGCCCGCGCCATCGACGACACGCTCGACCACGCGCGCGTGGACCCCACCGAGATCGACTACGTCAACGCGCACGGCTCGGGCACCCGCCAGAACGACCGGCACGAGACCGCCGCGGTCAAGAAGTCGTTGGGCTCCCACGCCTACGACACGCCGATGAGCTCCATCAAGTCCATGGTGGGCCACTCGCTGGGCGCGATCGGCGCGATCGAGGTCGTCGCCTGTGTGCTGGCGCTGGCCCGGCAGGTGGTACCGCCGACGGCGAACTACGAGACCCCGGACCCCGAGTGCGACCTGGACTACGTCCCGCGCACCGCTCGCCCCCGCAGGCTCGACAACGTGCTCTCCGTGGGCAGCGGCTTCGGCGGGTTCCAGTCCGCGGTGCTCCTGACGGGGCCGACTGGGAGGAGACGACGATGAGTGGTCAACGCACCCGGCGCACAGCGGTCACCGGAATGGGTGTGGTCGCGCCCAACGGCCTGAACGCGGACACCTACTGGAAGTCCGTCAAGGAGGGCGCGAGCGTACTGGACCGGGTCACCCGGGAGGGCTGCGAGCACCTTCCGCTCCGGGTCGCCGGGGAGGTCCGCGGATTCGACCCGTCGGCGCTGATCGAGGAGACCTTCCTCGTCCAGACCGACAAGTTCACCCACTTCGCGCTGGCCGCCGCCGACGCCGCCCTGCAGGACGCGGGACTGAGCAGCAGCGCCGCCGACTCCCCGTACTCGGTCGGTGTGGTCACGGCGGCCGGGTCCGGCGGCGGCGAGTTCGGCCAGCGGGAACTGCAGAAGCTGTGGGGCAAGGGATCCCGGTTCGTCGGGCCCTACCAGTCCATCGCCTGGTTCTACGCGGCCAGCACGGGCCAGATCTCCATCCGCAAGGGCTTCAAGGGCCCCTGCGGGGTGGTGGCCAGCGACGAGGCGGGCGGCCTGGACGCCGTCGCGCACGCCGCACGGGCGGTCCAGCGGGGCACGGACGTGGTCGTGGTCGGGGCCGCCGAGGCACCGCTCGCCCCGTACTCGGGGGTCTGCCAGCTCGGCTACCCCGAGCTCAGCACCGTCGAGGACCCGGCCCGCGCCTACCGTCCCTTCACCTCGGCGGCCTGCGGGTTCGTGCCCGCCGAGGGCGGTGCCGTGCTGGTCGTGGAGGACCTGGACCGGGCACAGCGCCGGGAGGCGGCCGTCCGGGCCACCGTGGCGGGACACGCGTCCACCTTCACGGGTGCCTCGCGCTGGGACCGGTCGCGCGAGGGCCTCGCGCAGGCCGTCCGCGGCGCCCTCGACGAGGCCGGCTGCGCGCCGGAGGAGATCGACGTGGTCTTCGCCGACGCGATGGGCGTGCCCGCCGCGGACCGTGCCGAGGCGCTCGCCCTCGCCGACGCCCTCGGCCGGCACGGTACCCGAGTGCCGGTCACCGCCCCCAAGTCCGGCATCGGGCGGTCGTACTGCGGGGCGCCCCTGCTGGACATCGTGGCCGCGGTGCAGGCCATGGAGCACGGGCAGGTACCGCCGACGCCGGGCGTCTTCGACATCTGCCACGACATCGATCTGGTGACCGGCACGGCTCGCCCGGCCGAGCTCCGCACGGCCCTGGTCCTCAGCAGGGGACTGATGGGCTCCAACGCGGCGCTGGTCCTTCGCCGGGGACCCGAAGCCTCCGTTTAGAACGACAAGGAGAACCTCATGACCACCGGAGTGACCCAAGTGACCGTCGCCGAGCTGGCCGCGCTGATGAAGCAGGCCGCCGGCGTGTCCGTCGACGCGCAGGACCTCGAAGCGCGGGCTGAGACGCCCTTCTCCGAATTCGGGCTCGACTCGCTCGGCCTCCTCGGCATCGTGGGCGAGCTGGAGAACCGGCACGGCCAGGCGCTGCCCACCGACGCGGAGCGCTGCAAGAGCCCCCGCGCCTTCCTCGACCTCGTCAACGGCAGCCTCACGACAGGAGCCTGAAGTGGCCGGACACACCGAGAACGAAATCACCATCGCCGCTCCCGTCGACCTCGTCTGGGACATGACGAACGACCTGGCGAGATGGCCCCAGCTGTTCAGCGAGTACGCGTCCTGCGACGTGCTGTCCCGCGAGGGCGACACGGTGACCTTCCGCCTGACCATGCATCCCGACGAGAACGGCAAGGTGTGGAGCTGGGTCTCGGAGCGGGTCGCCGACCGCGAGAAGCTCGTCGTGCGCGCCCGCAGGGTCGAGACCGGCCCCTTCGAGTACATGAACATCGTGTGGGAGTACGAGGAGACCCCGGCCGGCACCCGGATGCACTGGACGCAGGACTTCGCCATGAAGCCCGACGCCCCGGTGGACGACGCCGGGATGACGGACATCATCAACCGCAACTCGCCCATCCAGATGGCCCTCATCCGTGACCGTGTGGAGGCCGCATGCACCACGCACTGATCGTCGCCAGGATGGCCCCGCAGTCCGCCCCGGACATCGCGGGCGTCTTCGCGGCCTCCGACCGCGGCGAACTCCCGCACCTCGTCGGCGTGACCCAGCGCTCCCTGTTCCAGTTCGGCGATGTGTACATGCACTTCATCGAGGCCGAGGAGGACCCGGGCCCCGCCATCGCGAAGGTGGCCGGGCACCCCGAGTTCGTCGACATCAGCAGGAAGCTCGAGGCGTTCGTCAGCCCGTACGACCCGCAGACCTGGCGGAGTCCGAAGGACGCGATGGCGCAGCGCTTCTACCACTGGTCGAAGGACTGAACGTCGAGGGACCGCACCTCGCGGACCTGAACGGGGAAAGCCGCCGCCCGCGCCGGACAGGCGCGGGCGGCGGCTCGGTCGTGCGGCCGTTCAGCGACGGGCGAGCCCCGGCATCAGCCGCAGCGCGTTCTCCCGGTTGATGCCCTGGAGCTGCTGTTCCGAGAGGAAGGGGTCGCTGTCCAGCGCGGGTGTCACGCTGTCGGTGATGACATGCGCGGGGGTGGGCGGCCAGTCCGTGCCGAAGAGGATGCGGTCGGGGTCCACCGTCGCGAGCAGGGTGGGCGTGGCGGACGGCGACATGGGGCCGGCCGTGTCGAAGTAGAACCGGTGCAGGTAGTCACGGACCCGGCCGGCCTCGATCGGGGGATTGATGCGTCCGCCGAACAGGTCGAGACGGGTGGCCATGTAGGGGAGGAAGCCCCCTCCGTGCGGCAGGACGAAGCTGAGGTTCGGGTAGCGGTCCAGGGTGCCGTTGCGGATCAGGTTGATCGCCGCGCGGGTGGTGTCCAGCAGGAAGTCGCACACGAAGGGCGGCATCCCCGGCAGCCCCGCCTCCCCGTCCTTGCCGGCCTGCACCTCCATCGGGTGCGTGCTGATGACCGCCGAGCGCTCGTTCAGCTCCTGCAGGAGCCGGTCGTGCGACTCGTCGCCCAGGAACACGCCGTTCACGCTCGTGCGGGTGCTCACCCCGATGGCACCGAGCTCGTCGAGACCGTGGCGCACGCTCCACGAGGAGAGCTCCAGGTCGTCGAGGAAGACGGGCGTGAAGAAGGCGAAGCGGGCCGGGTTGGACTCCACGACGTCGGCCGCCGCCCGCAGTGCGACGCGCGCGCTCTCCTGGCGCTCGGCGCGCTCACGGAACCGGCCCAGCATCGCGACGGTCATGACGGAGGTGCCGATGCCGTTCTTGTCCATGACCTCCAGCGCCGCGTTCAGGTCCCAGCGGGTCCACCAGGGCAGCTTCTCGCGGCTGACGACACCCCGTTCCTCGGCCCAGTCCAGCCAGGCCGGAGCGGTGAAGTGGTGGTGGACGTCGATGCGTCCGGCAAGGGTCATGGCAACGTCCTCGGTGTGGGTTGTTGAGCGGTGACGGGGGTTCAGTCGCGGCAGAGCAGGGTCTGCAGCACGTTCGTCAGGACGCGGTCGGCGTCCGGCATCGCGGCGTCCGCCCGCCAGGCGACGAAGCCGTCCGGGCGTACGAGTACGGCGCCGTCCTCGGCCGTGCCGTGCAGTTCCGCCCAGTCGGCGTCCGTGTCGGGGACGAGGTCGTGGTCGGGTCCCGTGCCCACGAGGTAGGCCTCGACGGGGACACCCAGATTCAGGGAGGCCTTCTCCACCGCGGTCCGCCACTTCTGCCCGCCGGAGCCGGCGAGCAGCACGAAGGAGCGCTCGTACAGATCGAGCGTGGAGACCCGGCCGGCCCCTCGCATGACCCACATGTGCGGTGCACGGCTGCCCGGTTCGCCGCCCAGCTGGAAGGTGTCGGGCACGATCGGCTGCTCCGGGTGGGCACCCACCACGGCGTTCGACGCGTACCGGTAGCACAGCGCGACGGTCATCAGGTCCGCCGGGTCGTTGTTGCGGCCCGCGGCGGGGCTGAATCCGGGGTGCTGTTCGTCGGCCGCCTGGACGCATGCGCGGGTGCCGGTCGCGAGGGCGACGGGCCGCCGTTCCTGCTCGTAGGAGTCGAGCAACCCCCGGCCGGCCCAGCCGCGCAGCACCGAGGCCAGCTTCCAGGCGAGGTTGTGAGCGTCCTGGATTCCGGTGTTGGAGCCGAACGCCCCGGTGGGCGGCATCTCGTGGGCCGAGTCGCCGGCCAGGAAGACCCGGCCCTCGCCGTAGCTGTCCGCGACCCGCTTCGACGCGTGCCACGGCGCTTTGCCGGTGATCTCGACGTCGATGTCCGACGCGCCGACCGCGGCACGGATGTGGGCCGCGAGCCTCTCGTCCGTGAAGTCCTCCAGCTCCTCACCCCGGTCGGGATACCAGGGAACGTGGATCACCCAGCGCTCCTCGTTGTCCACCGGCAGCAGGGCACCCTCCCCGTCGGGGTTGGTGACATAGCAGACGACGAATCGCTTCTCTCCGACGTACTTCTTCAGTGCCCTGCTGCGGAACGTGACGCTGACGTTGTGGAACAGCTCGCCCGGCCCCGACTGGCCGATCCCCAGGTGAGTGCGGATGGGGCTTCTGGGACCGTCGGCGGCCACCAGGAAGTCGGCCTTCACGGTGTAGGTCTCACCGGTCTCGCGGCGCCTGATCCGGGCCTGCACTCCGTCCGCGTTCTCCGTGAAGGAGAGCAGCTCCGAGCTGAAGCGGATGTGGGAGCCCTGCTCGCGGGCGTAGCTCAACAGCACCGGCTCGAGGTCGTTCTGACTGCACAGGCACCAGTCCGCGGAACTCACCCGGGAGACGTCCATGCCGCCGGAGATGTCCCCGATGATCCAGCGGCGCTCCGTCCCGGTGAGCTTGTCCACCTGGAGGATGCCGTCGTTCCCGGCGAGAACACTGGCTGCCTTCCGAATGCGGGACTCCAGGCCGGCGGTCCGGAAAACCTCCATGGTGCGGAGATTATTGCCGCGGCCGCGCGGGTGCGTCGATGTCCCGGCATGCCGCTCCACGAGCATGTGCTCAATTCCGAGGCGCCCCAGGAAAACCGAAGTGGAAAGACCCACAAGGGATCCGCCGACGATGAGAACTGGTACAGATTCCGCTTCGTGTCCGCTCACGTCGACGATGTTTACCAGTTCGGACTCCGGTCCACACGTCCTCCGGCGAGCCGACCCATTTGGCGCAGTGCCGTTTGCGGCGCGGTGTCGCCCGGGAAACGGTGGCACTGACCGACGGAATCCGGCCGCCGGAATCCACGCCTACCCGGGGACAGTCATGACGCAAGATTTCGCATCCGAGGAATCCGGGGCACTGTCGCCCGAAGAAGCCGCGGCCGCGGCCTCGTCGTGCAGCCGGGAGTTCCGCGCCAACCCGCATCCCGTGTACGCCACGCTGCGGGAATCGGCACCCGTCTGCCCGATGAAGCCGCCGCACGGCGTCGAGACGTACCTCATCACGCGGTACGACGACGGGCGCGCCGCGCTGGCCGACCCCAGGCTGAGCAAGGACATGTACGGCGCCATCGACGCCTACCACCGCATTTTCGGTGACTCGTCGATCGCGCTCGACGACAACATGCTGTTCTCGGACCCGCCGAAGCACACGAGGCTGCGCAGGATCGTCGGCAGCACGTTCACTCCGAAAAGGGTGGAATCGCTGCGCACTCGGATCCAGGAGATCACCGACGGGCTGCTGGATCAATGTCCGACGTCGGGTCCGTTCAATCTGCTCCCTGAGTTCTGCTTCCCGCTGCCGCTGCAGGTGATCTGTGAACTCCTGGGCGTCCCGGAAAACGAGCGCAAACAGGCTCAGGAATGGTCGGCGACCGTCGCGCAGACCGGTTTCGGACCGGAGGCGAGGAAGGCACTGGAAATCGCCGAGGGAAATCTCCGCGAGTATCTGGTGGAACTGTGCGCGCGGAAGCGGAAGGAGCCGGATTCGGGCCTGCTCAGCGCGCTCGTGACAGCCAAGGACCAGGAAGGCGCGCTCACCGACAGCGAACTCGTGTCGACGGCATGGGTGCTTCTGTTCGCGGGCCACAAGACGACGGCGTACCAGATCGGCAACACCGTCTACCACCTGCTCAGCCGCCCGGAGCAGAAGCGGCTGGCACTGCGGGACGACGCCTCCCTGGCCGCGGCGATCGAGGAGGTCTTCCGGTTCGAGAGCTCCGTGGAGAACTCCACCTTCCGCTGGGCGAAGGAGGACATCGTCATCCGCGACCAGCTCATCCCCAAGGGCGCGCTCGTCCAGATCTCGATCACCGGCGCCAACCGTGACCCGGAGATGTTCGCCGACCCGAACGAGATGGACGTCCAGCGCCCGAACGTCCAGGCCTCCCATCTCGCCTTCGGCTACGGCCCGCACTACTGCGCCGGCGCACCGCTGGCCCGGCTGGAGCTCCAGCTCGCCCTCGCCACCCTGTTCCGGCGGCACCCGCACATGGCCCTGGCCGTGGCACCGGAGGACGCGCGCTGGATGACCGTGCCGTTCCCCGCCTTCCGCGGACTCGCGGAACTGCCGGTCGTCCTCGACCCGTCCTGACGGGAGCACCATGCAACGAGTGCGGGTCATTCGGCTGCTCCATGTGCGCGAGGGCCGTGAAGCGGACTTCGTGGACTCCTATCAGGGCGTGCTCGAACGTGCCGCGCGTGCGCCCGGGCACCTCGGCGAACAGTTGTGCCGCTCCCTCGACGATCCCGCTCGATGGCTGCTCACCAGCGAGTGGGAGAGCATGGACTCCGTCAGGCGGTGGCGGACCGACCCGGACCACCAGACCCTGGTCGAGCCGATGAACGCCTGTCTGCACGACGACCGGTGGACGGGGGTCTTCCAGGTCCGGGACCTGGTGGCCGAGTAGGGCGGCCGCAGGGCAGGGGACCGAAGGGCGAGACGGGGCTGACCAGCATGTGACCGGCCGGTAAGGTCGGTCCCGTGCCGAAGCCGCTCAGTCTTCCCTTCGACCCCATCGCCCGCGCCGACGAACTCTGGAAGCAGCGCTGGGGAAACGTGCCGTCCATGGCCGCCATCACCTCGATCATGCGCGCACAGCAGATCCTGCTCGCCGAGGTGGACGCGGTGGTCAAGCCGTACGGGCTGACGTTCGCGCGCTACGAGGCGCTGGTGCTGCTCAACTTCTCCAAGGCCGGGGAACTGCCGATGTCCAAGATCGGTGAGCGGCTCATGGTGCATCCCACCTCCGTGACGAACACGGTCGACCGGCTGGTCAGGTCCGGTCTGGTCGACAAGCGGCCCAACCCCAACGACGGCCGCGGCACCCTCGCCTCCATCACCGACAAGGGCCGGGAGGTCGTCGAGGCGGCCACCCGCGACCTGATGGCCATGGACTTCGGGCTCGGGGCGTACGACGCGGAGGAGTGCGCGGAGATCTTCGCGATGCTGCGCCCGCTGCGGGTGGCGGCCCACGACTTCGACGAGGGCTGACCCCCGCCAAGATCTCCCGGAACGCCTGGTTACGCTCTTACGCATGAAGAAGAGCGTCCTGACCCGCTACCGGGTGATGGCCTACGTCACCGCCGTGATGCTGCTCGTGCTGTGCACCTGCATGGTGTTCAAGTACGGCTTCGACATGGGCGAGGACGTCACCTTTGCCGTCTCCCAGGTCCACGGCTTCCTCTACATCATCTACCTGGTCTTCGCCTTCGACCTCGGCTCCAAGGCCAAGTGGTCGTTCGGCAAGCTGCTGTGGGTGCTGCTCTCCGGGACGATTCCCCTCGCCGCCTTCTTCGTGGAGCGCAAGGTCACACGAGAGGTAGAACCCCTGGTCGGGGACCCGGCTCCGGCTGTCGCCAAGGCCTGACACACCGCCGTACGCGTGCGTACGGCGGTCTGCCATCGACATTTACTTGGACGTCCTAGTAAATTTGAAGCATGGACGCTGACGCCATCGACGAGGGCCGCCGCCGCTGGCAGGCCCGCTACGACGCTTCGCGCAAGCGCGAGGCCGACTTCACCACGCTCTCCGGGGACCCGGTCGAGCCGGTGTACGGGCCCAGGCCCGGGGACAGGTACGAGGGCTTCGAGCGGATCGGGTGGCCCGGGGAGTACCCCTTCACGCGCGGGCTGTATCCGACCGGCTACCGAGGGCGGACGTGGACGATCCGGCAGTTCGCCGGGTTCGGGAACGCCGAGCAGACCAACGAGCGCTACAAGATGATCCTCGGCAACGGCGGAGGCGGTCTCTCGGTCGCCTTCGACATGCCGACGCTCATGGGCCGCGACTCCGACGACCCGCGTTCCCTGGGCGAGGTCGGGCACTGCGGTGTCGCCATCGACTCGGCCGCCGACATGGAGGTCCTGTTCAAGGACATCCCGCTCGGCGACGTGACGACCTCCATGACCATCAGCGGTCCGGCCGTTCCCGTCTTCTGCATGTACCTGGTGGCCGCCGAGCGCCAGGGCGTCGACCCGGCCGTGCTCAACGGCACGCTGCAGACCGACATCTTCAAGGAGTACATCGCCCAGAAGGAGTGGCTCTTCCAGCCCGAGCCGCACCTTCGCCTCATCGGCGACCTCATGGAGCACTGCGCGGCCGGCATCCCCGCCTACAAGCCGCTGTCCGTCTCCGGCTACCACATCCGCGAGGCCGGAGCGACGGCCGCGCAGGAGCTTGCGTACACGCTGGCGGACGGGTTCGGGTACGTCGAGCTGGGGCTCTCGCGCGGGCTGGACGTCGACGTGTTCGCGCCCGGGCTGTCCTTCTTCTTCGACGCGCACCTCGACTTCTTCGAGGAGATCGCCAAGTTCCGGGCCGCCCGCCGGATCTGGGCGCGCTGGATGCGGGACGTGTACGGGGCGAAGAGCGACAAGGCCCAGTGGCTGCGCTTCCACACCCAGACCGCCGGTGTCTCGCTGACCGCCCAGCAGCCGTACAACAACGTCGTACGTACGGCCGTGGAGGCGCTCGCCGCCGTGCTCGGCGGGACGAACTCGCTGCACACCAACGCCCTCGACGAGACCCTCGCGCTGCCCTCCGAGCAGGCCGCCGAGATCGCCCTGCGCACCCAGCAGGTGCTCATGGAGGAGACCGGGGTCGCCAATGTGGCCGACCCGCTGGGCGGTGCGTGGTACGTCGAGCAGCTGACCGACCGGATCGAGGCCGACGCCGAGAAGATCTTCGAGCAGATAAGGGAGCGCGGGCTGCGGGCGCACCCCGACGGCAGGCACCCGATCGGGCCGATCACGTCCGGGATCCTGCGGGGCATCGAGGACGGCTGGTTCACCGGGGAGATCGCCGAGTCGGCGTTCCGGTACCAGCAGTCGCTGGAGAAGGGCGACAAGAGGGTCGTCGGGGTCAACGCCCACACCGGCTCCGTCACCGGCGACCTGGAGATCCTGCGGGTCAGCCACGAGGTGGAGCGGGAGCAGGTACGGGTGCTGGGCGCCCGCCGGGAGGCCCGGGACGACGCGGCCGTACGCACCGCGCTCGACGCGATGATCGCCGCCGCCCGCAACGGGTCCAACATGATCGAGCCGATGCTGGACGCGGTACGGGCCGAGGCGACGCTGGGCGAGATCTGCGGCGTGCTGCGGGACGAGTGGGGGGTGTACACGGAGCCGCCGGGGTTCTGACCCCGCACAGCTCTACGCGGCGCCGGTGAGGCCGAGGAGCAGCACGCGCGTGAAGCCGTGCACCCACTCCTCGTCGGCCGGCTCCGCGCTGACCAGGGTGCGGTGCACCACCGCACCCGCCACCACGTCGAAGATCAGGTCCACGGTGCGTGCGGCTTCCTCCGGATCATCCGTCTCCGGGGGGAGCTCGCCGCGTTCCTGGGCCCGGCAGCGCCCCTGCAGGACCAGGCCCTTCTGGCGCTCGACGATGGACTGGCGGATGCGCTCACGCAGGGCGTCGTCGCGCGTCGACTCGGCGACCACCGCCATCAGCCCGCTCTTGGCCTCCGGGCGGGCCAGGATCGCCGCGAACTGCAGGACCACGCCCTCGATGTCGGCGGCCAGGGAGCCGCGGTCGGGGAGCTCCAGCTCGTCGAAGAGCTCGGCCACCGCGTCGACCACCAGCTCGTTCTTGCCGGACCAGCGGCGATAAAGCGTCGTCTTTGCAACCCCCGCGCGTGTTGCCACGTCTCCCAAAGTGAGCTTGGACCAGCCCAGTTCGACCAGAGCCTCGCGCGTCGCAGCCAGGATCGCGGCGTCCGCGGCGGCGCTGCGCGGGCGGCCGGGACGGGGGGCGGCGGTGCGGCTCTGCATCCCATGACCATATCCGGGGGGTTCCTGTGTGGTCGTGAGGGAGATCACGGGATGGTGGTGTTCCGGAACCCCGCACTGCCATTACGCTACGAGTCGTAGCGAAAGCGATGACCACTGACGCGGGTGGGGACCCGGCGTCGAACAGCAGCGGGCCGGACCGGCTTTCGGACCGTTTTCACATGCGCGGGCGGATCGGGGGAGGATAGACGCATGCAGCCACGGAACATGTCCATGAGCGGAGTCGTCGACCTCGCCGCGGTGAAGGCGGCCCAGGAGGCCAAGGCGAAGGCGGAGCAGGCGCGTGCCGAGTCCGCCCGGCAGGGCGGGGGAGGGGCAGTGTCGCCCGCCGACCTCGTCATCGATGTGGATGAGGCGGGGTTCGAGCGGGATGTCCTGCAGCGGTCCGCCGAGGTGCCCGTCGTCATCGACTTCTGGGCCGAGTGGTGCGAGCCCTGCAAGCAGCTCAGCCCGCTGCTGGAGCGGCTCGCCGTCGAGTACGCCGGGCGGTTCATGCTCGCCAAGATCGACGTCGACGCCAACCAGATGCTGATGCAGCAGTTCGGCGTGCAGGGCATTCCGGCCGTGTTCGCCGTCGTCGCCGGACAGGCGCTGCCGCTCTTCCAGGGCGCGGCGAGTGAGGCGCAGATCCGCGAGACGCTGGACCAGCTCGTCGCCGTCGCCGAGCAGCGCTTCGGTCTGACCGGTCTCACCGTCGACCCGGACGCCGAGCCCGGCGGGGCCCAGGCCGCTCCCGCCCCGCAGGCCGGTCCCTACGACGCGTTGCTGGAGGCCGCCGTACAGGCCCTGGACGCGGGCGACTTCGGTGGTGCCGTCCAGGCGTACAAGAACGTGCTGAGCGAGGACCCGGCGAACATGGAGGCCAAACTGGGTCTCGCGCAGGCCGAGTTGCTGCAGCGCGTCCAGGGGGCCGACCCGCAGCAGGTGCGCAAGGACGCCGCCGAGAAGCCGGCCGATGTGCAGGCGCAGATCGCCGCCGCGGACCTGGACCTGGTGGGTGGCCATGTCGAGGACGCTTTCGGACGACTCATCGAGACCGTGCAGCGCACGGTGGGTGACGACCGGGACACCGTACGGATGCGACTGCTGGAGCTCTTCGAGGTCGTGGGCGGCGAGGACCCGCGCGTGGCGGCGGCCCGCAGGGCGCTGGCGCGCGCCCTGTTCTGACAGGGCTTCGAGCGGGGCAGTGACCCCGTTCTGACCAGTAACTAAACGCGAGGGCACGTGTTGCCCGAGTGAAGGGTTTGACCCAGAGGGCATCAGAGCGGCCGCGCTTTACCAAATCTTGGTAATCGCGGCCGCAGTTACTGCGGGTAAGTCAAAGCCGTCGTTCTGTCGGAATCTGTCCGGTGATTAATGGACTTGTCCGGTCGCCCGACGCCACCCTGCGTCGCTGTCCGAGACCGGCAGGTCGTTGTTCGGTTATCCGCCCGTTACTACCGAGTAACGAAGCCCCTTGTGCGGGCGGCGAGAATGCACCACGATCGGCCACGCTCGGTCCATTCCCGCACCCCGACAGCCGGTTGGGTCACGGGAGTTCCTGGGTCCCCACCGAGCAGAGTCGGCGGCAGTGGCGCCGGCTCTTGGACAGGGGGGTCTTCGCCCACCTGGCGAAGCCTGTCCAGCAAGGTTGTGCGTGATGCGTGTCAGGCGCGACCAGTGGTTGTCGCTCGGGGGTGATCGCCGGTGATCGGTGCGCGGTTCGCGCCTCCGAGGCGGGCGCTCTCCTTCCCGAGGACGTAGCACTTCTCCCATCCCTGCCCGGCTGAGCGGTCGAGTCGACAGTGGCAGCCAGGGCCAGGAGATGTACGTCCGAGAAGGAGGAAATATGGAGTCCCAGGTGCGTGGCGGGACCAGATGGAAGCGGTTCGCTGTGGTCATGGTGCCCAGCGTCGCCGCCACGGCTGCGATAGGTGTCGCCCTCGCGCAGGGCGCTCTCGCCGCTTCGTTCAGCGTCTCCGGCCAGTCGTTCAAGGTCACGACCGACAAGCTGGTCGGCACGGGCTTCTCGCAGTACGGCGCTCTTGACGAGGGTTACACGCTCTCCGGCAAGAAGACGGTTCACCCCGTCGCCGTCTCGGGGTTCAAGTCCGCGACGATCAGCAACATGTGCCAGTCCGTGGTCACCCCCAACATCCCGATCCTCGGGAGTGTCAGCCTGATCCTGCGGGCAGGCGAGGACCCGAACAAGCCGGTCGAGGCCAAGAACCTCTACATCGACGTCGCCGACCTCGAGGCCGACGCGACGTTCGAGAACATCGACATCGGTGTGGCTGCCAAGGACGCCAACAAGGGTCCGGGCATGAAGGGCGGCGGCGAGCAGGCCAACCCCTTCGGGTTCGCCCAGCAGGCCGACAAGGCCACGCTGTCCGGCGTGAAGCAGACGGCGTGGGCGACCACCGCCGGAACCTTCAAGCTCAGCGGTCTGAAGATGTCGCTGTCGACGGGTGTCAAGGAGTGCTACTAAGCACTCTCTGACGGGCGGGGGAGCCGATGGCGCCCCCGCCCGTCCACTCTCCGCCCGCTTTCTTCACAAGCGGTCACACGCACCACAACTCACCACCACCGCACCACCATCACAGCAAGCCGTAGCAGGGAGCTGTTTTCCATGAGCGCCGAGACTCCTGCCGTATCCGGCCAGTTCACCCACCGCAGGACGCAGTTCCGCGCCTGGCGGGGTACGCGGCCGTTCTGGGCCGGTCTGTTCGTCATGCTCGGCGGACTCCCCATCGCCTACTTCCCATACGCGAACCTTCAGATCGGCCACCTGACGCTGGCGATGCAGACCGCGGGGGGCTCCAGCTCCCTGATCATCGGTGTGCTGCTCGTCGTGCTCGGCTTCACTCTCTGGTTCCAAAAGCATGTCCGCACCTTCGCGGGCGTCGCGGCGATCCTGCTGGCGCTGGTGTCCATCCCGCTGTCCAACATCGGCGGCTTCCTGATCGGCTTCCTCTTCGCCCTCATCGGCGGGGCCATGGCCGTGTCATGGGTGCCCGGCGGGGACGCCGACGCACAGCCGGCTCAGACGGACGCGGCGGACACGACGGGGGCGGGGAGCGCACCCGAGGGTGCCGCGGACCCCGACACCACGATCCTCAAGCCTGTGGTGGGCGAGCCGAACGATCTGTCAGGAACGAGCCCGGCGAACGGGGCGAACGGGAGGCACAGTGCCGGCTGACGAGGTGACCCACGGGACTGAGGTGGACAAGTCCCGTGTGAGATCCGGGCCGCGTCACGCGGCGCCCAAGAAGCCGCTGTTCACCAGGTTCCAGATGCCGGCCGGCAAGGCGATAGCCCTGGCGGCGATGCCGACGGCGGTCCTCATGGGCATGGGATTCACGCCCACGCTCGCGCAGGCCGACAGCGACAACGCCACCAAGCCGACGTCCAACAGCCTCACCGCGGACGAGTACAAGGAGTGCGTGGCGGCACTGGAGGACGACGCCTCGGCGTCCGCGTCCCCCAGCGCCAGTGAGTCCACGGACAAGGACGAGCCGGCTGAGCCGACGCCGTCGGCCTCCTCCGGCCAGGACTCCTCGGACTCATCGGACTCCTCCGGCTCCTCGGACAACTCCTCGGACACGTCGGGTTCTTCGGACTCCGCGGGCGACTCCTCCTCGTCGGATTCAGGTTCCGACGACGCGGCCGAGCCCACGCCGACCCCGTCGCCGAGCAAGGAGGGCGAGGCCCAGGCCGGCGACTCGGCCACGGCGTCCCCCGCACCGTCCGAGAGCGGCGGCAACGTGCTGGAGGACATCGGCGACGCCATCTCCGGCATCTTCACGGGCGGTTCGAAGGGCGAGGAGTCGGCGAGCCCGACGCCCACGCCCTCCGCGAGCGCGAGCGAGGAGACGTCGTCCGGATCCGCCGATTCCGGCACGTCCGGCACGGACACCTCCGAGTCGTCCGACCCCGTCAAGGAGACCGCCGACAAGGCCACCGACGCGGTGAAGGACACCGTCGAGGGCGCCACCGACAAGGCGACCGAGGCGGCCGAGGACACCACCGAGGCGGTCCAGGAGGCGGCCGACGAGGCCACCGCCACGCCGAGCCCCTCCGCGAGCTCCACCACGGACCCGGAGAACTGCCCGGCCGCCACGGACGAGGAGGGCGGCGTCGACAACCCCGTGCCGCTGCCCGACGACCCGTGGTTCCTGAACGCCAGCTCGCTGCTACTGAAGGGTGCCGACTACCAGGGCATCGTCAAGGTGAAGACGGCCAACGGCACCACCAAGAAGGTGCTGAAGTACGTCATCTCCGACGGCACCGACATCGGCGACCTGCACCAGACGGTCAAGGACAAGCAGTCCGGCAAGACGTACCACGTGCAGGCGGCCGAGGGCTCGACGTCCACGATCCGCAACGGCAAGACGGTGATGTACACCGAGAGCATCTCCGGCAACCTGCTCGGTCTGATCCCGGTCACGTTCGACCCGGAGCACCCGCCGCCGCTGAACATCCCGCTGATCTACTTCACAAAGGTGAAGGTCACCCAGGCAGGCCAGTTCGGCGGCACCCTGCACGTGCCCGGACTGCACAACTTCACGACCGACTGAGCCGGGCGACTCGAGCAGACGCCCCCACAGACCCGTTCGGGAGCCGCACAACCGGCCGTGGCCCGGTCCTCCATGCGAGGGCCGGGCCACGGCTGTGTTCGGCTCACGCGAAGGATGCGAGACGCTCAGCCAACTGCGCGATCGGGACCGGCGCAAGCCGCTGCGCACCCATGGACGAGGGCGCCCCCTGCGAGCAGGGGGCGCCCTCGGTGCCGTACCAGGGCCTCACGGCGGCCCGTGCGGTCAGTCCCGCGGGCGTCCGCCCAGGTGGTGGACGCGGACCATGTTGGTGGTGCCGGGGACGCCGGGCGGGGAGCCGGCGGTGATGACCACGATGTCGCCCTCGTTGAACAGGCCGAGCTTGACGATCTCCTGGTCGACCAGGTCGACCATCTCGTCGGTGCTGTTCACGAACGGCACCACGTGCGGTTCCACGCCCCAGCTGAGCGTCATCTGGTTACGAGTGGACTCGTCCGTCGTGAACGCGATGATCTGCTGGGCCGCCCGGTAGCGGCACAGGCGGCGGGCGGTGTCGCCGGACTGGGTGAAGGCGACCAGGCCCTTGCCGCCGAGGAAGTCGGCGATCTCGCAGGCGGCACGGGCCACCGAACCACCCTGCGTACGGGGCTTCTTGCCCGGCACCAGCGGCTGCAGGCCCTTGGACAGCAGCTCCTGCTCGGCCGCGGTGACGATCTTCGACATCGTCTTGACGGTCTCGATCGGGTAGGCGCCCACGCTCGACTCGGCGGACAGCATGACCGCGTCGGCGCCGTCCAGGATCGCGTTGGCCACGTCGGAGGCCTCGGCGCGGGTCGGACGGGAGTTGGTGATCATCGACTCCATCATCTGGGTCGCCACGATCACCGGCTTGGCGTTGCGGCGGCACAGCTCGATGAGCCGCTTCTGCACCATCGGGACCTTCTCGAGCGGGTACTCGACGGCCAGGTCGCCACGCGCGACCATCACGGCGTCGAACGCCAGCACGACGTCCTCCATGTTCGCCACCGCCTGCGGCTTCTCCACCTTGGCGATGACCGGGACGCGGCGGCCGACCTCGTCCATGACCTTGTGCACGTCCTGCACGTCGTTGGCGTCCCGGACGAAGGACAGCGCGACCATGTCGCAGCCCATGCGCAGCGCGAACCGCAGGTCCTCGACGTCCTTCTCGGACAGCGCAGGCACGTTCACGGCCGCGCCGGGCAGGTTGATGCCCTTGTGGTCGGAGACGACGCCGCCCTCGATGACGATCGTCCGCACCTGCGGGCCCTCGACGTCCAGGACCTTCAGCTCGACGTTGCCGTCGTTGATGAGGATCTGGTCGCCGCGCGAGACGTCCCCCGGCAGGCCCTTGTAGGTGGTCCCGCAGATGGACTTGTCGCCCGGGACGTCCTCGGTCGTGATGACGAACTCGTCACCGCGCTCCAGCTCGACCGGGCCCTCGGCGAAGGTCTCCAGGCGGATCTTGGGGCCCTGCAGGTCGGCGAGCACGCCGATGGCACGCCCGGTCTCCCGGGCGGCGGCCCGGAGGCGTTCGTAGCGCCCCTGGTGGTCTTCGTGCGTGCCGTGGCTGAAGTTGAAGCGGGCCACATTCATGCCCGCCTCGATCAGCGCGACGAGCTGTTCATGGGAGTCGACCGCGGGGCCGAGAGTACAGACGATTTTGGAACGGCGCATGGGACGATCCTATCGGTTTGTTTCGCTGCGGAATATTCCGTCTGGCGGAAGATACAAATGAGCTGCGCATTGCTCAGCCGTGTTACTCGGCGGTGTCACGCGGCGGAGCCGCATAATCGACGCGGCCGACCAGTGCGTAGGTCTGCGTCGCGATCTCCAGTTCTTCATCCGTCGGCACCACCGCGACCGCCACCCGCGCGCCCGTGGGTGAGATCAGCCGCGGCTCGTCGCCGCGTACGGCGTTCAGCTCTGCGTCCACCGCGAGGCCCAGTTGTTCCAGGCCCGCCACGGCGGCTTCCCGCACCGGTGCCGCGTTCTCGCCGACGCCGGCCGTGAACGCGATTGCGTCCACCCTGCCGAGCACCGCGTAATAGGCACCGATGTACTTCTTCAGTCGGTGAATGTAGATGTCGAAGGCCAATTGGGCCCGCTCGTCACCTTCGTCGACCCGCCGGCGGATCTCCCGCATGTCGTTGTCGCCGCACAGGCCGATCAATCCGCTCTTCTTGTTGAGAAGAGTGTCGATTTCCGCGATGGACATTTCGCCAACACGCGCCAAATGGAAGATGACGGCGGGATCGGTGTCACCGGATCGCGTACCCATCACGAGTCCCTCCAAAGGCGTCAGCCCCATGGAGGTGTCCACGCACTTGCCACCCCGTACGGCGGACGCGGACGCGCCGTTGCCGAGGTGCAGCACGATGACGTTCACGTCCTCGGGCGCCTTGCCCAGCAGCTCCGCCGTGGCACGGGAGACATACGCGTGCGAGGTGCCGTGGAAGCCGTACCGGCGTATCCGGTGCCGGTCGGCGGTCTCCACGTCGATCGCGTAGCGGGCGGCCGACTCCGGCATCGTGGTGTGGAACGCGGTGTCGAACACGGCGACCTGGGGCAGGTCCGGGCGCAGACCCATGGCCGTACGGATGCCGGTCAGGTTGGCCGGGTTGTGCAGCGGGGCCACCGGGATGAGCCGCTCGATCTCGGCGAGAACGGCGTCGTCGATGACCGTCGGCTCGGTGAACCGTTTGCCGCCGTGCACCACCCGGTGGCCGATCGCGGCCAGCTCGGGCGAGTCGAGCCCGAGGCCGTCCTTGGCTAGTTCCGCCGAGACGGCCTTCAGGGCGGCCTCGTGGTCGGCGATGGGCGCGGTCCACTCGCGGGTCTCGCCGCCGCTCGCCAGCGGGGTGTGCTTGAGCCGTGAGGTGTCCTCGCCGATGCGCTCGACGAGGCCCACGGCCAGCCGGCTGCTGCCCTCCATGTCGAGCAGCTGGTACTTCACCGACGAGGAGCCGGAGTTGAGGACGAGGACGCGGGTCGCGGTCACTGGGCGGGGGCCTTCTCGTTGGGGGACAGGGCGGGGGTCTGGGCCTGGATGGCGGTGATCGCCACGGTGTTCACGATGTCCTGGACCAGGGCGCCCCGGGACAGGTCGTTGACCGGCTTGCGCAGACCCTGCAGCACCGGGCCCACCGCGATCGCGCCGGCCGAGCGCTGCACGGCCTTGTAGGTGTTGTTGCCGGTGTTGAGGTCCGGGAAGATCAACACGCTTGCCTGACCGGCGACTTCGGACCCCGGCAGCTTGGTGGCCGCGACCGACGGCTCGACCGCGGCGTCGTACTGGATCGGCCCCTCGATCTTCAGGTCCGGCCGCCGCTCGCGCACCAGCTCCGTCGCCTCGCGCACCTTGTCGACGTCGGCGCCCGAACCGGACGTACCCGTCGAGTACGACAGCATCGCGATCCGCGGCTCCACGCCGAAGCGCTGGGCGGTGGCCGCCGACTGGATGGCGATGTCGGCCAGCTGCTCGGCGTTCGGGTCGGGGTTCACCGCGCAGTCGCCGTAGACGAGGACCCGGTCGGCGAGGCACATGAAGAAGACGGACGAGACGATGTCGGTGTCGGGATTGGTCTTGATGATCTCGAAGGCCGGGCGGATGGTCGCCGCCGTGGAGTGCACGGACCCCGAGACCATGCCGTCCGCGAGGCCCTCCTGCACCATCAGCGTGCCGAAGTAGTTCATGTCGCTGACGACGTCGTAGGCCAGCTCGACCGTGACGCCCTTGTGGGCCCGCAGGGCGGCGTACTTCTCGGCGAAGGTGTCGCGCAACTCGCTGGTCGCCGGGTCGATCAGCTGGGTGTCGCCCAGGTCGATGCCGAGGTCGGCGGCCTGCTTGCGGATCCGGTCGACCGGCCCCAGGAGCGTGAGGTCGCAGACGTTGCGGCGCAGCAGCACCTCGGCGGCGTGCAGGACGCGCGGCTCAGTGCCCTCGGGCAGCACGATGCGGCGCATGTCCGAGCGGGCCTGCTCCAGCAGCTTGTGCTCGAACATCATCGGCGTGAGCCGGTCGCTGCTCGGCGCCGAGACCCGCTTCAGCAGGTCGCCGGTCTCCACGTACCGCTCGAAGAGGCCGAGCGCGGTCTCCGCCTTGCGCGGCGTGGCCGCGTTCAACTTCCCCTCCAGGGAGAAGAGTTGCTCGGCGGTGGGGAAGCTGTAGCCCGGCACCGAGAGCACCGGGGTGCCCGGGGCCAGGCGGGCGGCCAGGGTGAGGATCTCGTCGCTCGGGCGCTCGTCCAGGGTGAGCAGGAGGCCGGCGATCGGCGGGGTGCCGGCGCTGTGCGCGGCCAGCGAGCCGACGACCAGGTCGGCACGGTCGCCCGGGGTGACGACCAGGCAGCCCGGGGTCAGGGCCTTGAGGAAGTTCGGCAGCATCGCGCCGCCGAACACGAAGTCAAGGGCGTCGCGCGCGAGCCCGGAGTCGTCGCCGAGCAGGACCTTCGCGTCCAGGGACTGGGCGATCTGCCAGACGGTCGGCGCGGCGAGGGCGGGCTCGTCCGGGACGACGTAACACGGCACCGGCAGCCGCGACCGCAGCGACTCGGCGATCTCGTCCCGGTCGTCCCGGGTGACCCGGTTGGCGACCATGGCGAGCACGTCACAGCCCAGGCCCTCGTAGGCCCGGAAGGCATTGCGCGTCTCGGCGAGCACCGACTCGGTGGCCTGCTTGCGCCCGCCCACGACGGGTATCACGGACGCGCCGAACTCGTTGGCGAGCCTGGCGTTGAGGGAGAGCTCGTCCGGGAGCTGGGTGTCGGCGTAGTCGGTGCCGAGGACGAGGACCACGTCGTAGTTCCGGGCGACGGCGTGGAAGCGGTCGACGAGCGTGGACACCAGCTCGTCCGTGCCGCGCTCGGCCTGGAGGGCGGAGGCCTCGTGGTAGTCCATGCCGTAGACCGTCGCCGGGTCCTGGGACAGGCGGTAGCGGGCGCGCAGCAACTCGAACAGGCGGTCGGGGACGTGGTGGACCAGCGGCCGGAACACCCCCACCCGGTCGACCTGCCGGGTCAGGAGCTCCATCACTCCCAGTTCGACGATCTGGCGGCCGTCGCCGCGGTCGATGCCGGTCACGTACACGCTGCGCGTCACGCGTGCTCTCCGTTTCGTCTTCGTCTTCGACTTCGTGCTTGTCTGCGTCTGCGTCTGTCGAGCGGTGTCGAGCTGTGTCGAGCGTCCGTCGGCGGCCTGGCGGAGCCTGCACAAAATCGCCCACCGGGGTGAGCGAAACCCTCTTGACAATACCCTTGCCGATAGATAAGGCGCCCGTCAGGTTCGTGGGCCCGACATCCCCCTCGGGACATGAAACAATCGGACTGGCTCACCGGTATCAACAGCGAGCAGGAGACACAGCACGATGCGTATCGGAGTTCTCACCGCAGGCGGCGACTGCCCCGGCCTGAACGCCGTGATCCGGTCGGTCGTGCACCGTGCCGTCGCACAGTACGGCGACGAGGTGATCGGCTTCGAGGACGGATACGCGGGCCTGCTGGACGGCCACTACCGCAGCCTCGACCTGGAGGCGGTCAGCGGCATCCTGGCCCGCGGCGGCACGATCCTGGGCTCGTCCCGGCTGGAGCGCGACCGGCTGCGCGAGGCCTGCGAGAGCGCGCCCGACATCGCCCGCGACTTCGGCATCGACGCGCTGATCCCGATCGGCGGCGAGGGCACGCTGACGGCGGCCCGCATGCTGTCGGACGCCGGCCTGCCCGTGGTCGGCGTACCGAAGACCATCGACAACGACATCTCGTCCACGGACCGGACCTTCGGCTTCGACACGGCCGTCGGCGTCGCCACGGAAGCCATGGACCGCCTGAAGACCACGGCGGAGTCCCACCAGCGTGTGATGGTCGTCGAGGTCATGGGCCGCCACGCCGGCTGGATCGCGCTGGAGTCCGGCATGGCCGCCGGCGCCCACGGCATCTGCCTGCCCGAGCGGCCCTTCGACCCCGCCCTGCTCGTCAAGATGGTCGAGGAGCGCTTCGCCCGCGGCAAGAAGTTCGCGGTGATCTGCGTCGCCGAGGGTGCCCACCCGGCCGACGGCAGCATGGACTACGGCAAGGGCGAGATCGACCAGTTCGGCCACGAGCGCTTCCAGGGCATCGGCACGGCACTGGCCTTCGAACTGGAGCGCCGCCTCGGCAAGGAGGCCAAGCCGGTCATCCTCGGCCACGTCCAGCGCGGCGGCGTGCCCACGGCGTACGACCGCGTCCTCGCGACCCGCTTCGGCTGGCACGCGGTGGAGGCGGCCCACCAGGGCCATTTCGGCAGGATGACCGCGCTGCGCGGGACCGACATCGTGATGGTCCCGCTGGCGGAGGCCGTGACCGAGCTGAAGACGGTGCCGAAGGACCGCATGGACGAGGCGGAGTCGGTCTTCTAGCACTGGGGTCCGGCACTGGGGTCCGGCACTGGGGTCCGGCACCGGGGTGTCGGCGCCTGCCACGCGTCACAGGTGCCGCCGGCCGCGAGTCACAGGCAGCGCCCAGGGGCGCTTCAGGTCCGCCCGGGACGTTGGTGTCCATGGACGGACACGGACATCACCACAGACCACGCACCCCCGAGGCGGAGCGCGGCCGCCGCTGGTTCATGAACAGGTCGCTGCTGCTCGGCGGGGCGGCCGCGGTGGCGACCATGAGCGGCGTGACCGCGTGCTCCAACGGCTCCTCAGCCGGTACGGCGAGCACGTCGTCGAGCGCCGCGCCCTCGGGCGCCCCCTCCGAAGTGCCCGGCGGCGGCATGGGACCCGGCGCCTCCGCGGTCGCGTACGACGACTTCGTGGGCGTGACGACGAACGGCAAGGCCCAGGACGACCTGTACGCCATCCACTCCACCGGCGTCTCCACCGACGCGCTCGTCAAGGCCGCGCAGGCCTTCCTGGACGGCCTCTCCAGCACCGAGAAGCGGTCGGCGCAGTACGACGTGCGGGACGACGAATGGCTGGCCTGGAGCAACATCGACGGCTACGAACGCAAGGGCGTCCGGATGGGCGACCTCACCGACCAGCAGCGTGACCTCGGCTTCGCGCTGCTCGGCGCGGCCCTGTCCGCCGAAGGGCTCACCCAGTCCCGCAACATCATGAAGCTGAACGCGTACCTGGGCGAGTACAACGGCGGTGGCCGGGAGACCCTCACCGAGGGCCACTACTACTTCACCTTCATGGGCACGCCCTCGACGACCGCGCCCTGGGGCTTCCAGTACGAGGGCCACCACCTGGCGATCAACTACTTCGTCCTGGGCGACCAGGTCGTCATGACACCGACGTTCATGGGCTCGGAGCCGACATCGGCGACCTACCAGGGCGAGAAGATCACCCTCTTCGAGAAGGAGACGACGGCCGGCCTGACGCTGCTGCGCTCACTGACCGACGCCCAGCGCAAGAAGGTGATCTCCGCGGACCAGAAGGCAGGGGACAACCTGAAGGCCGGGGCCGGCCAGGACAACCTCCAGCTCGCCCCGCAGGGTCTCGCCGCCTCCGGGTTCACCGAGGCGCAGCGGTCGGCCCTGCTGGAGCTGGTCCGGGTGTATGTCGGGAACATGGCCGACGCGCATGCCGAGGTGCGGATGAAGGAGGTCGAGGAGCACCTCGACGACACGTACTTCTTCTGGATCGGCGAGGCGAAGGACACCTCGGCCTTCTACTACCGGGTCCACAGCCCGGTCGTACTGATCGAGTACGACGCGCAGTCGCCGCTGGCGTACGGCAACAGGTCGAGCGGCGGGAGCAGTGCGGGCGGTGGCGGTGGCGGTGGTGGTGGAGGCGGTATGGGCGGGCCTGGGGGCACGCCGACGCAGCAGCACATTCACACCATCGTCCGGACGCCGAACGGCAACGACTACGGGATCGATCTGCTGAAGCTGCACCTGGAGAACGACCACTGAGTGGTCAGGGGGCATCCCCCTGGACGGTCCTCCAGAAGTGCTCCACGATCCGGTCCAGGAACTCACGGCCGGCCGCGCTGGAGTCGCTGCCGCCGCCGCCCCAGCTGAGCGTGGCGGTCATCTGCCCCTGGTAGTTCTGGTGCAGCTCCTGGAGGGCGTCCTCCAGGAGCCGCCGGTCCAGGGGCACCATCTTCCCGACCGGGCGTACGTACGCCTGCCAGCGCGTCGTCACGGCACTGCGCAGCAGGTCGGCGAGTTTCCCGTCCCGGCCGGTGACGGTGATGAAGTCCGGGACCGTCAGGCCGAGGACGTCGGCGAGCGCGGCGGACTGACGGTCGGTGCCCTGCCAGTCGTCGCTCTCCTCCATGCGCAGGTACGTGCCGAGGTCGTGCCCGACGGTACGGGCCACGTCCTCGGGGGCGAGGCCACGGGCGATGCGGTGTTCGCGCAGTGTCCGGGGCTTGCCGAGCAGTTCGCTGGGCGAGCACCACAGCACGCCCGCCAGCGCGGTCAGCTCGCTGTTGTCCGGGGACGCGATCTCACGTTCCCAGGCGATGACGAGGTCCTCGGTGACGTAGGGGAGTCCGTACGAGGTTCGCATGCCGTAGGCGACGTGCTCGGGCCGCATGTTCAGGGCGGCACGCAGTCTGCGGGCGGCGGGGGCGTTGAAGGGGGGAGTGGGCGGGGTACGGCGGCTGGAGCGGTTGGGGGGCTGGTTCGGTTGGGCTTGGGGTCGGCGCACGGGGCACAACGTAGGGCGGACGGAGTGGGGTGACTACGGTCTGTTCGGCCAGGATTACGGATTGTAGGAAGCTACGGCTACTGGCGGGTTCGGCGCCGGGCGCGGGCTCTCCGGGGGTGGGCGGGTACCGGGCAGGTGAGGGCTCGGGCGGGTGGTGGCAATCCACGAATGGCAACCTCGGTGGGCATATTCGCAGGCACCGTGCGGTGCCGATCTCCACACGCCCGGTGGCGGTGCGACTGGAGGGCCTGCTGTGGGTGTCGGCCGTGCGGCCGGGCTTCGAAGGTGAGTACGCCTGCCGGTGCGGGGGCCGGCCGCGTGGCGAGGGGCGGCAGGCGGCTCAATCCCGACGCTCGCCACGCGGGGGAGGCCCACCTACCCCTTGACCGCCCCGCCCAAGGCGAACCCTCCGCCCAGCCGCCTCGCCACCAGCACATAGAGCAGAATCACCGGCGTCGAGTAGATGATCGAGAACGCCGCCAGCTGCCCGTACACCACCGTCCCCCGATTCCCGAAGAACTCGTTGATGCTCACCGCGGCCGGCATCTGGTCCGGCGTGAGCAGCAGCATGAAGGGGACGAAGAAGTTTCCCCACATCATCACGAACGAGAACACCGTCACCACCGCCACCCCGGGCCCCATCAGCGGCAGCACGACGCGCACCAGCGACTGGAGCGACGACGCCCCGTCCGTCCAGGCGGCCTCCTCCAGTTCCTTCGGCACCCCGTCCATGAAGTTCTTCATCAGCCAGATGGCGAACGGCAGTTGGGAGGCGGCGAAGAAGAAGATCGTCCCCTCCATGGTGTCGATGAGGTTCACCTGCACGAACAGGGCGTACACCGGCACCATGATCGCCGTGATCGGCAGGCTCGTGGCGAAGAGGATCGTGAGCAGGAACGGGCGGTTGAAGCGGGACCGGAACCGTGACAGGGGGTAGGCGGCGAGCGCCGCGCACGCGACCGTCAGTGCCGTGCCCCCACCGCACAGCAGCAGGCTGTTGAGCAGCGGTGTGAAGGTGATCTCCGGGGTGAGGACCGCATCGAAGTTGTCCAGCGTGACGCCGTCCGGGACCTTCACCTGGAGGTTGGCGTCCGTGTCCAGCGAGGAGAGGATCACCCACGCCAGCGGGAGCACGAACGCCGCGGCCACCACCAGGAGGCCGGCGTCGGCGGCCAGCCGGTGAGAGGTGCGCCGTGACGAGAGAGTGCGAGGCATACGGCGTCACACCTCCGTTCGCAGCAGACGCAGGTAGACCACGGAGAACAACGAGCCCACCACCAGGAGCAGGAGGGCGACCGCCGTGCCGTAACCGATCATGCTCTTCTGGAACGCCTCCTCGTACATGAACAGCGGCAGCGTCTGGCTCTTGCCGCCCGGGCCGCCCCTCGTCATCACCCAGATCAGGCCGAAGACGGACAGGGTCTGCAGGGTGATCAGCATGAGGTTGGTGCCGATGGAGCGGCGGATCATCGGGAGGGTGATGTGCCACATACGGCGCCAGCCGCCGGCGCCGTCGACCTCGGCCGCCTCGGTGATCTCCTTGGGGATCTCGTTCAGCGCGGCGGAGTAGACCAGCATCGAGAAGGCGGTGCCGCGCCAGACGTTCGCGAACGACACCGCCAGGATCGGGAGCGTGAACAGCCAGTTCTGGGTGGGGAGATGGAGCCAGTCCAGGATCGCGTTCAGGGTGCCCTCGCGGCGGAAGAAGGCGTAGAGGAGAAAGCCCGCGACGACCTCCGGCAGGACCCATGCCGTGATGACGATGGCACCCACCAGGGTGCGAACGGGCTTGGACGCGCGCTGCATCAGCGCGGCCAGGGCCAGGCCCAGGGTGTTCTGGCCGACCAGGGCGGAGATGACGGTGAAGACGAGGGTCAGCCAGACCGCGTTGCGGAACGCCTCGTCGTCGAACGCCGTACGGAAGTTGTCGAAACCGACGAAGGAGTCCTCGGCCTGGCCGGTGAGCTGGAGGTCGGTGAAGGCGATGTAGGCGCAGTAGGCGATGGGGCCGGCGAGGAAGAGGACCAGGAGGACGACGGCGGGCGTGACGGGCAGGGCCCGTAGGAACGGGACGTGACGAGGGCGGGCGCCCGGCGTGGCCGGTGCGGGGGCCCGGCCCGGCCTCCTCGCGAGGCCGGGGCCGGTGGCGGTCTTCATGAGGGGTGACTCACTTCTCGATCACCTTGCCGTCCGTCGCCGATTTCAGCTCCTCGTCGTACGACTTGGCCGCGTCCTCGACCGAGGCGTCACCCGTCGTCACGCCCTCCATCGCCTCCTGGATCGCGGTGGACACCTTCGGGTACGCCGGGTAGGCGGGCCGGTAGTGCGTCGACGCGACGAGGTCGGTGAAGAACTTGATGCCGGGCTGGGCGTCGATGTACGCGGGATCGGCCGCGACGTCCTTGCGCACCGCGATGCCCGAGTTGGCGATGTACCACTTCTGGGCGTTCGCCTTGGTCTGCATCGTCTTGACGAACTCGAAGGCCAGGTCGGGGTTGCCCGCCTTGGCCGGGATCGACCAGGTCCAGCCGCCGGACATACTCACCTTGCCGGGGGCCTGGCCGTTCTGGGTGGGCATGTGGGCGAGACCCAGCTTCTGCGACCACTCGGGCCATTCGTGGCCGCTGCCCTCCAGCCAGTCCTGCGGGAGCCAGGAGCCGTCGAGGTCGATGCCGAGCTTGCCCTCGGGGAGCAGTTCACCGCGCACACGGGTACCGAAGTTGGGGTCGAGGGCGTCCGAGACGTCCGGGCCCAGCTTCTCCTTGTAGACCGTCTCCACAAACCCGAGGGCGTCCTTGAACCCCTGGCTGCCGGCGATCCACTTCTTGGACGCCTTGTCATAGAGCGGGTCCGTGGTGCCGTCGTTCGTGCCGTAGAGCAGCATCTCGAAGCCCTGCATGGTCGCCGCCTCACCGGCGGGCTTGCCGGTGTAGACGTTGAGGGGGGTGACACCCGGGACCTTCTTCTTGATCGCTCGGGCGGCTTCGAGGACGTCGTCCCAGGTCTTCGGCTGCCAGTCGGCGGGCAGACCGGCCTTCTTGAAGATGTCCTTGCTGAACCACAGGCCCCGTGTGTCCGTCCCGTCCGGGACGCCGTACGTCTTCCCGTCCTCCCCCTTGGCCGCCGCCTTCGCCGTGTCGATGAACTGGCCCCAGTCCTTCCACTTGGCGAGATAGGGGTCGAGCGGCTTCAAGTACCCGCTGGTGATGTCCGAGTTGATGAGGAACGTGTCCTCGTAGACCAGGTCCGGGGCGGTCTTGGGGGAGCGGAGCATCTGCTGGAGCTTGGTGTAGTACTCGGAGTCCGGGGCCTTGATCGGCACGAACTCGACCTTCTTGCCCGGGTTCGCCTTCTCGAACTGCTTCTTGATGTCCGCGAGGTAGGTGTCCATCACCTTGATGGAGTTGTCCGTGGACTGCTTGAAGGAGACCTTGAGGGTGTCGGGGTCGCTGCCGGATCCCCCGCCGCAGGCGGTGAGCGTGCCTGCGGCGGCGAGGGTGAGGGCGAGGAGTGCGGCGGAGGCGGGGCGAGTCGGGCGGGGGGTTCGGGCGGCTCGGACGGGGCGGGCGGTGGGGCGCACGGGCATGACCTCCTGGGGCCTACGTCGTTGTGGCCTGGGGTTGTCTGCCCGGTGAACCTAAGAGGAGTGGTCTAGTCAGGTCAATGAGTGTGCGTGGGATTGGGTGGTGGTTCGGAAAGCTGCCCGAGCCGCGGTCGCGTCGCTACCGGCCCGCTCTCGCCCCCGGCACCCACCGATAGACCAACTCCGGCCTACCCACCTGCCCGTAGACCGGCGCCCGCTCAGCCCTCCCCGCCTCCACCAGGTGCTCCAGATACCGCCGAGCCGTGATCCGGGAGATCCCCACGGCCTCGGCCACCCCCGCCGCGGTAAGCCCCTCCTCGGCCTCCCGCACAGCCCCGGTGACCCGCTCCAACGTCGGCCCGCTCAAACCCTTCGGCAACGCCGCCGGTCCCGGCGCCCGCAGTGTCGCCAGGGCCCGGTCCACCTCGTCCTGTCCGCTCGCCTCTCCGGCCGCCGCATGGAACTCGGCATAGCGCACCAGGCGGTCCCGAAGCGTGGCGAACGTGAAGGGCTTCAGCACGTACTGCACGACTCCCAGCGACACGCCCTCCCGCACCACGGCGAGATCCCGAGCCGACGTCACCGCGATCACGTCGGCGTGGAGCCCGGCCGCGCGCAGCGACCGCGCCAGCTGCAGCCCGTGCACATCCGGCAGATGCAGGTCCAGCAGCAGCAGATCCACCGGCGTACGCTCCAGCGCGCGCCGCGCCTCCGCACCGGTGTGCGCCTTGCCGACCGCGACGAAGCCCGGTACCCGGCCGACGTACATCATGTGTGCGTCCGCCGCGACCGGATCGTCCTCCACGACCAGGACGCGAATCGGCTGCTCGGCCGCCGCTGTCATACGTCACCTCTCGAAACCACCGCATGGTCGGAACCCGGCCCGGGCTCGGACTGCTCAGATCGCTGGGACAGCTGCGCGGGCTCGGCGCCTGACCGGGGCTTGCCGTTCGGTTGGGGTCCGGCATCCGGTCGGGGCTCACTGCCCGGTCGGTTCTCGGCGTCCGGGAGCGGCTCGGTGTCCGGCAGGTGCTTGGTGTCCGGGAGCGGCTTGGCGTCTGGCAGGGGCTTGGTGTCCGGGAGCGGCTTGGCGTCTGGCAGCGGCTTGGCGTCCGGGAGGTGCTTGGTGTCCGGGAACGGCTCGGTGTCCGGCAGGGGCTCGGTGTCCGGCAGGTGCTTGGTGTCCGGCAGGTGCTTGGTGTCCGGGAGTGGCTCGGCGTCCGGCAGGTGCTCGGTGTCCGGGAGTGGCTCCGTGTCCGGCGTGGGCTCAGCACGCGGCAGCGGCTCGGCATCCGACAGATGCTCCGCCCCTGCTCCCGGCGCCCCCTTCCGCAAGTGCCCCTCGCCCAGCGGCAACCGCGCCTCGAACTCCGCCCCACCCCCGGCCGCCTCCGCCACCGACAGGTCTCCGTCGTGCCGGTGTACCGCCTGCCGCACCAGCGCCAGCCCCAGCCCGCGTCCGCCCGGCCCCGCCGGCTTGGTCGAGAAGCCGCGCTCGAACACCGCCTCCGCGTGGGCGGGATCCACCCCGGCCCCCGTGTCGGACACCCGCAGGACCAGCTCCCCGCCCTGCGTGTACGCCGTCACGGTCACGCGCGCCCCCACACTGCCCTGCGCGGCATCCACCGCGTTGTCGATCAGATTGCCGAGCATCGTCACGAGATCCCGGGCCGGCAGGGACGGCGGCAGCAGGCGGTCGTCCAGTCGGCTGTCCTGCGAGACGACGAGCTCGACGCCCCGCTCGTTGGCCTGTGCTGTCTTGCCCAGCAGGAGCGCCGCCAGCACCGGCTCGCTGACCGCCGCGACGACCTGGTCCGTCAGCGCCTGTGCCAGCTCCAGCTCGGCCGTCGCGAACTCAACCGCCTCCTCGGCGCGGCCGAGCTCGATCAGCGACACCACCGTGTGCAGGCGGTTCGCCGCCTCGTGCGCCTGTGACCGCAGCGCCTGGGTGAAACCCCGCTCGGAGTCCAACTCTCCCATCAGGGACTGGAGTTCGGTGACATCACGCAGGGTCACCACCGCGCCGCGGCGTTCACCGCCGGACACCGGTGACGTGTTCACCACCAGCACCCGTTCCGCCGCGAGGTGCACCTCGTCCACCCGCGGCTCGGACGCCAGCAGCGCCCCGGTCAGCGGGGCCGGCAGGCCGAGCTCCGCGACCGACTGCCCCACCACATCACCGGCCACGCCGAGCAGCTCGCGCCCGCCGTCATTGATCAGCGCCACCCGGTACTGCCCGTCCAGCATCAGCAGCCCCTCCCGCACCGCATGCAGGGCGGCTTGGTGGTAGTCGTGCATACGGCTCAGCTCGGCGGCGTTCATGCCGTGGGTGTGCCGGCGCAGGCGCGCGTTGATGACGTACGTGCCGATCGCCCCCAGCGCGAGGGCGCCCGCGGCCACTCCGAGCAAGGCCGTCAGCTGGTCCTGCACCCGCTTGCTGATCTCCTCGACCCGGATGCCCGCGCTCACCAGCCCGACGATCTGTGCGGACCGGTTCCCCCCGTCGTAGATCGGAACGACCGCCCGGACGGACGGGCCGAGCGTGCCGGTGTACGTCTCCGTGAACGGCTCGCCGCGCAGGGCGCGCTGCGTGTGGCCGCGGAAGTGCTGCCCGATCTGCTTCTCGTCGGGGTGCGTCCAGCGGATGCCCTCGGGATTCATGATCGTGACGAAGTCGACCTCGGCGTCGCGCTGGACACGGAGCGCGTACGGCTGGAGCTCGGCCGTCGGATCGGCCGTGCGGATCGCCTCCCCCACGGACGGGGCGTCGGCTATCGACTGCGCCACCGCCATGGCCTGCCGGCCCGCCGCGTCCTCGGCCTGCCCGCGGTCGCTGACGTACGTGAACACCGCGTACCCGGCGACGAGCACCGCTATCAGCACGGCCTGCATGGCGAAGAGCTGGCCGGCCAGGCTGCGGGGTCGCGGGACGGGGAAGCGCATGTCGTCAGTTTGCCCCATGGCCGATTTTGGCCGACGGGCCTGTGGATAACTGGTTCCTGCTGCCCGTATGACGTGACCCGCTGTGAGTCACGTCACTTCATGGTCCGGTCCTCGGATCACTGCCTCCGTCGGCGCCCGCCCTTGCCGGCCTTTCGCAGCGGCACCGTCCACCATCATTGGCCGGACATTCCGCTGTCCCCGCAGACGGAGAGGCTCGCGCGTTCGCGCGGCTCGATCATCGAATGTGCCACCACCCTTTTCGACGCTCTCCGCGAGCAGCTGCGCGCGGTCGACTGCCAGACCTGCGGCCGCGACGGGGAGGGCAGGCAGGACGGCGGTGACGGTCGGGGTGGCAGGTGTGGACGGTGAGGGTCTACAAGGAGCCGGGGCTCGACGGTGGCCCGCTCGCGCTGTCACCGGACGTCGTCCCGACCCGGTTCGTACCTTGATGCCGGCCATCGCGTCTCTCCGTCCACCCGTATCCGACCGCTGTCGTCTGACGCGCGGAACCTGGCCGCGCGTCACCGGGACCGGTCCCGGTGAACTAAATGAACGGAAGGGTGACCGCCCTCACACGACGGGAGATAGTCACCGCATCGCTGCGTACGACCCCGTCCCCCTGGGGCTCGCCAGCCGATCAGCGAACCCCCACCCCGGACGTGAGCCGCACGCCGGTGATACCGACGAAGACGTCAAGGAGGGCAGCCGTGGCCGCCGCCAGTTCCCCCGACAAGGCACCTGCCGCACCCGTCGCCAAAACCAAACGGGACCGCACGCACTACCTCTACATCGCGGTGATCATCGCGGTGGCCCTCGGTATCGCCGTGGGTCTGGCCGCGCCCGACTTCGCGGTCGAACTGAAGCCCATCGGTACGGGCTTCGTCGCCCTCATCAAGATGATGATCTCGCCGATCATCTTCTGCACGATCGTCCTGGGCATCGGCTCGGTACGCAAGGCGGCCAAGGTCGGCGCCGTCGGCGGTATCGCGCTGGTCTACTTCCTGGCGATGTCGCTGGTCGCCCTCGCCATCGGTCTCGTCGTCGGCAACATCCTCGAGCCCGGCACCGGACTCGCCGTCACCGACGCCATCAAGGACGCCGGTCATGCGCAGGTCGACGCCGAGGCCAAGGGCACCACCGAGTTCCTCCTCGGCATCATCCCGACCACGATCGTCTCCGCCTTCACCAGCGAGAGCGTCCTGCAGACCCTGCTCATCGCCCTGCTCGCCGGCTTCGCGCTCCAGGCCATGGGCTCGGCCGGGACGCCGATCCTGCGGGGCATCGAGCACATCCAGCGGCTCGTCTTCCGCATCCTCGCCATGGTGATGTGGGCCGCGCCGATCGGTGCCTTCGGCGCCATCGCCGCCGTCACCGGTTCCGCCGGTGTGGACGCGCTGAAGAGCCTCGCCGTGCTGATGCTCGGCTTCTACGTCACCTGCTTCCTGTTCGTCTTCATCGTGCTCGGCGCGCTGCTGCGGATCGTCTCCGGCCTGAACATCTTCACCCTGTTCAAGTACCTCGGCCGCGAGTTCCTGCTGATCCTGTCCACCTCCTCCTCCGAGTCCGCGCTGCCGCGCCTCATCGCGAAGATGGAGCACCTGGGCGTCAGCAAGCCCGTCGTCGGTATCACCGTCCCGACCGGCTACTCCTTCAACCTCGACGGCACCATGATCTACATGACCATGGCGTCCCTGTTCATCGCCGACGCCATGGGTACGCCGATGGCGGTCGGGGAGCAGATCCCGCTGCTGCTCTTCCTGCTGGTCGCCTCCAAGGGCGCCGCCGGTGTCACCGGTGCGGGTCTGGCCACGCTGGCCGGTGGCCTCCAGTCGCACAAGCCGGCCCTGGTGGACGGCATCGGCCTCATCGTCGGCATCGACCGCTTCATGAGCGAGGCCCGCGCCCTGACGAACTTCGCGGGCAACGCGGTGGCGACGGTGCTGATCGGGACGTGGACGAAGGAGATCGACCGGGGGCGGGTCGACGAGGTGCTCGCCGGTCACATCCCGTTCGACGAGAAGACGCTCCTGGATGACGGGCACGAGGGGTCGGCGGACGCCGATGCCGATGCCGTGCCGGGGCAGGGCGGGGAGAAGGAGCTCGCCAAGGCGTAAGCGCTCCGCTGGGCGCTCCCGTGGGAGAGCCCGATCCGAGCTCGGGGGGAGCTGATGTCGCGGGCTGCAGCTCGTCTGTGGCTTCTCGCGCAGTTCCCCGCGCCCCTTGAGGGCCTCCGCTCTCCGGACGCCCGGCCCCGCCTGAACCGGGGCCGGGCGTCCGGCATGTGCGCCGGGCGGCTGAGATGCCCCCGTCTCTCAGCCGCCCGGTCTCTCCTGCCATGGTTGCCCTGACGTCGGCGTCAAGGATTACGTTCGTACGCATGCGAATCGGCGAGCTGGCCGCGCGGGCCGGGACCACGACGCGCACGTTGCGCTACTACGAGTCGCGGGGGCTGCTGCCCGCGCGACGGGGCGGCAACGGGTATCGGACGTACGACGAGCACGACCTGAAGCTGCTGCGGCAGATCAGGACGTTGCAGGACTTCGGGTTCGACCTGGAGGAGACGCGGCCGTTCGTGGAGTGTCTGCGGGCCGGGCACCCGGAGGGCGACTCGTGTCCCGCCTCGCTCGCGGTCTACCGGCGCAAGCTGGACGAACTCGACGCGCTGATCGGCGAGTTGCAGGCCGTGCGGGCCAAGATCGGGCTGCGGCTGGCGATGGCCGAGGGGGAACCACCGTTGTGCGAACTGGGAGGGCAGGAGCTGTGATCAAGGCGGCGGGCGTGGCCGAGGTGACGGACGCGGACTTCGAGGCGGAGGTGATCGGGGCGGAGCTGCCGGTGCTGGTGGAGTTCACCGCGGACTGGTGCCCGCCGTGCCGGCAGATGGGGCCGGTGCTCACGGCCCTCGCCCGCGAGGAGGGCGCCCGGCTGAAGGTGGTCCAGCTGGACGTGGACACCAACCCCGAGACCACCAACGCGTACAAGGTGCTGTCGATGCCGACCTTCATGGTCTTCCGGGGCGGCGAGCCCGTGAAGGCGATGGTGGGCGCCCGGCCCAAGCGACGGCTGCTGGAGGAACTGTCCGAGGTGTTCGACGCGGACTGACCTCACGCAATACGAAGAAATCCCCCGAGCAATTGCGCTCGGGGGATTTCTTTCGTATATTCAATGGTTCGCGACTTCAGTGAAATTGAGTCGCGGAGAAGTTCAGTGAGCACAGTATATCCGGGCGGGAGCTGAATTGTCAAACACCGAATTTCAAGACGGTGAAATGCGGCGGGAGCAGGAATTCATCGACGGCCTGTACGCGCGCGTGGACCTGCTGCGCGGCGACACCGAGGGCTCCGTCACGGACGCGCTCGGCCAGGGCAACACGCCGATGCAGGCCCGCCTGGAGCGGGACATCCTCGTCGCCGAGCGCTCGGGGCTGCTCGCCGCGCTGAACGCCGTGGACGGTTCGCTCTGCTTCGGCCGGATCGACATGGCCTCGGGCACCACCCATCACATCGGCCGAATCGGCCTGCGCACCGACGACGCCGAGCGCACCCCGATCCTCATCGACTGGCGGGCCGACGTCGCCCGCCCCTTCTACCTGGCCACCGGCCACACCCCGATGGGGCTCAGGCGCCGGCGGCACATCACCACCAGCGGCCGTACGGTATCCGCCCTGCACGACGAGATCCTGGACCTCGGGGACCAGGAGCGGACCGGCCACGAGGACCCGACCGGCGACGCCGTCCTGCTCGCCGCGCTCAACACCGCGCGCACCGGCCGCATGAACGACATCGTGCAGACCATCCAGGCCGAACAGGACGAGATCATCCGGGCGCCGCACCGCGGTGTGCTGGTGGTGGAGGGCGGTCCGGGCACGGGCAAGACGGCGGTCGCCCTGCACCGCGCCGCCTATCTCCTCTACGAGCACCGCGAGCTGCTCGCCAAGCGCGCGGTGCTGATCGTCGGCCCCAACCCCGCGTTCCTCGGCTACATCGGCGAGGTCCTGCCCTCGCTGGGTGAGACGGGCGTCCTGCTGGCCACCGTCGGTGAGCTGTTCCCCGGCGTGAAGGCGACGGCGGCCGACACGCGGGAGGCGGCCGCGGTGAAGGGACGCGCCGGCATGGCGGACGTGCTCGCCGAGGTCGTACGGGGCTGGCAGGCGCTGCCCGACCCGGTGATCGCGATCGAGCACGACCGCGAGATCCTGATGCTCGACGACGGCCTGGTGAAGGTGGCGCGGGAGAAGGCCCGTGCGGCGCGGCTGCCGCACAACGCGGCGCGGGAGCATTTCGAGGGACACATCCTCAACACCCTCACCGAGCTGTATGCCGAGCGGGTCGGGACGGACCCCTTCGACGGCACGAATCTGCTGGACCCGAGCGACATCACACAGATCCGTGACGAGATCGCCGAGAACCCCGAAGTCTGGGCCGCCATCGACCAGCTGTGGCCGCGGCTGACGCCGCAGCGAGTGGTCGCGGACTTCCTCGCCGACCCTGTCGGCCACCTGCCCGACGACGACGTGGCCGCGATCCGCAGGCCCGTGACACGGGCGTGGACGGTGGCGGACGTGCCGCTGCTGGACGAGGCCGCCGAACTGCTCGGCGAGGACGACCGGGTGAAGCGGGCGCTGGCCGAGCGGGAGCGGGAGACGCAGGTCGCCTACGCACAGGGCGTGCTGGACGTCTCGTACGCCTCGCGTACCTACGAGTTCGAGGACAAGGACGTAGAGGACTCCGAGGTCCTGTCCGCGCACGACATCATCGACGCCGAGCGGTTCGCCGAGCGCCACGAGGAGGACGATCACCGCAGCGCCGCCGAGCGCGCGGCGGCCGACCGGACCTGGGCGTTCGGCCACATCATCGTCGACGAGGCGCAGGAGCTGTCGCCGATGGCCTGGCGGCTGCTGATGCGGCGCAGCCCGACCCGCTCGATGACCCTGGTCGGCGACCCGGCCCAGACGGCGGAGGCGGCGGGCGTCGGCTCGTGGCAGAAGATCCTCCAGCCGTATGTCGAGGACCGCTGGGAGCACACCCGCCTCGGCGTCAACTACCGCACGCCCGCCGAGATCATGGACCTGGCGGCGGCCGTGGTCCGTGCCCAGGACCCCGGCTTCGAGCCGCCGAGTTCGGTCCGTTCCACAGGCGTACGGCCCTGGGTGCGCGCGACCGACGACCTGCCGGACGCCGTCGCGAAGGCGGTCGGGGAACTGACCCCCGACGAGGGCCGGCTCGCGGTCATCGCCCCGAGCCATCTGCACCGCAGACTCGCGGCCCGCCTGGAGGGGGTGACGGCCGGCGCGGAGCCCGATCTCACGCAGACCGTCGTCCTCCTCGACCCGCGTCAGTCCAAGGGCCTGGAGTTCGACTCGGTACTGGTGGTGGAGCCGGGGCTGTACGGCACGAGCGACCTGTACGTGGCGCTCACCCGGGCCACGCAGCGGTTGGGGGTGCTGCACACGGGTTCGCTGCCGCTGGGCCTGGCCGAGGGCTTGTCGGCGTCGGGGTGACGGCGCTCGCTCGCGCCGTGGCCGCCGGGGTGGACTGCGCGACCAACCGCCGCCGCGGGCTGGTCGCGCAGTTCCCCGCGCCCCTGCGGGGCGCTGCCGTCTAGGCCGGCCGCAGCCAGACCGTCGCCAGCGGCGGCAGCGTCAGCCGGATGCTGGCCGACCGCCCGTGCCAGCCCTGCGGCTCGGGCTTGACCGGATCAGGGTTGATGACATCGCCACCGCCGTATCGAGCCGCGTCCGTGTTCAGCGCCTCGTGCCACGCAGGCACATCGTCCGGCACCCCCAGCCTGTACTCGTGCCGCACGACAGGCGACAGGTTCGACACCGCCAGCAGCGGAGCCCCCTCCGCGTCGTAGCGCAGGAACGCGAGCACGTTGTCGTCGGCGGCGTCCCCCACCACCCACTGGAACCCGGCCGGGTCGGTGTCCCGCTGCCACAGTGCCGGCGTGTGCCGGTACACCGTGTTCAGGTCGCGGACCAGGTCCCGCACCCCGCGGTGGTCCGGCTCCGCCCCGTACGCCGGATCCAGCAGCCACCAGTCCGGGCCGTGCGCCTCCGACCACTCAGCCCCCTGGGCGAACTCCTGTCCCATGAAGAGCAGTTGCTTGCCCGGGTGGGCCCACATGAACCCCAGATAGGCGCGATGGTTGGCCCGCTGCTGCCACCAGTCGCCCGGCATCTTCGACACCAGCGACCGCTTGCCGTGCACGACCTCGTCGTGGGAGATGGGCAGGACGTAGTTCTCGCTGTAGGCGTACACCATCGAGAACGTCATCTCGTTGTGGTGGTACTTGCGGTGGACGGGCTCCTTCGTCATGTACTCCAGCGAGTCGTGCATCCAGCCCATGTTCCACTTCAGCCCGAAGCCGAGACCCCCGAACCCACCCGGGCCCGCCACGTGCGTCGGGCGCGTCACGCCGTCCCAGGCCGTGGACTCCTCCGCGATCGTCACGACCCCGGGCACCCGCCGGTACACCGTCGCGTTCATCTCCTGCAGGAACGCCACCGCGTCCAGGTTCTCCCGCCCGCCGTGCTCGTTGGGCACCCACTGGCCCGGCTCGCGCGAGTAGTCCAGGTAGAGCATGGACGCCACCGCGTCCACCCGGAGCCCGTCGATGTGGAACTCCTCGCACCAGTAGATGGCGTTGGCGACCAGGAAGTTGCGCACCTCGCGCCGGCCGAAGTCGAACTCAAGGGTGCCCCAGTCCGGGTGGGCGGAGCGCAGCGGATCCTCGTGCTCGTACAGCGGACGCCCGTCGAACTCGGCGAGCGCCCAGTCATCGCGCGGGAAGTGCGCCGGCACCCAGTCCATCAGGACGCCGATGCCTGCCTGGTGCAGGCAGTCCACCAGATACTTGAAGTCGTCGGGGGTGCCGAGCCGGGCCGTGGGCGCGTAGAGGCCGGTGACCTGGTAGCCCCAGGAGCCGCCGAAGGGGTGCTCGGCGACCGGCATCAGCTCGACGTGGGTGAAGCCCAGGTCCTTGACGTACGCGGGCAGCTGCTCGGCGAGTTGCCGGTAGGTCAGCCCCGGCCGCCAGGACGCCAGATGGACCTCGTAGACCGAGAACGGCGCCTCGTGCGTCGGCACCGACCCGCGCCGCTCCAGCCACTGAGCGTCGCCCCACTCGTGCTGCGAGGCGTACACGATGGACGACGTGTCGGGCGGGGCCTGTGTCCGGCGGGCCATGGGGTCGGCGCGCAGCGTCTTCGAGCCGTCGGGCCGGGTGATCTCGAACTTGTACAGCTCGCCCTCGCCGATGCCCGGCACGAACAGTTCCCACACGCCCGTACCGCCGAGCGAGCGCATGGGATATCCCGTGCCGTCCCAGAAGTTGAAGGTGCCGGCCAGCGACACACCCCGCGCGTTCGGCGCCCACACCGTGAAGCGGGTGCCGGTGACGCCCTGGTGGGTCATCGGCTCGGCGCCGAGCGCCTTCCACAGCTCCTCGTGCCGGCCCTCGCCGATCAGATGCAGGTCGAGCTCGCCCAGCGCGGGCAGGAAACGGTACGCGTCCTCGGTCTCCTGCACCGAGCCCTCGTACCCCACCAGGAACTGGTAGCCCGCGGGCACCTCCAGCAGCGGCAGCAGCCCCGAGAAGAACCCCTCCCCGTCGTCGTGCAGCTCGGCGCGCAGGCTGCCCACGACGACCGTCACCGACAGGGCGTACGGCTTGAAGGCCCGGAAGGCGACACCGCCGGGCACCGGATGCGCGCCGAGGACGGCGTGCGGGGCGTGGTGGGTGCCGTTGAGGAGGCGGTCGCGGTCGGCTGCGTCGAGGGCGGGGGACACGGCGACGTCCGCGGGGACGGCCGGTAGTTCGACGGGGACCGCCTTTTGGGCGGGGATCTTCTTGGGCGCCGTCTTCTGCGCGGGAATCCTCTTGGCGGAGGCCTTCTTCCCCGCCGTGCTCTTCGACGTGGTCGTGCTCTTCGCGGCGGTGGTCTTCGCTCCCGCCTTCTTGGCCACGGCTTTCTTGGCCGCGGCTTTCTTCGCGGTGGCCTTCTTTGCCGGGGCCTTCTTCGCGGCCGTCTTCTTCGCCGTCGTCTTCTTGGCAGTCGCCTTCTTCGTGGCGTCCGCCTTGGCTGCGGTGGCCTTCTTCGTCGTCCCCTTCCTCATGGCGTCCGCGGCCTTCTCGGCGGCATTGGCCGTCTTCGCGGTCGCCTTCTTCGCGACGCTCGTCTTCTCGGCGGCCTGCTCCTGGGCCTTCTCCACGGCCGGCTTCTCAGCCGTCTTCTTTGAATCCGAACCGCTGGAGGGAGTGGTGCGGGGGGTCACGGGCGGGGCCTCCTAGGCGAAGGTGGGGAAGAGGGGATGGAGGAGATGGAGGGGGTGGCGGGGGCCGCGGGGATGGCGGAAGGCGAGGTGTCCGCGCCCGCGGCCAGCCGGCTTATGGCGGACAGCGGTACCGGGAGCCAGTCGGGGCGGTGGCGGGCCTCGTAGACGACCTCGTAGATCGCCTTGTCGGTCTCGTACGCACGCAGCAGCACCGGATCGGTCCGCGGATCGGCGCCGCTGACCTGTGCGTATCCGGAGCAGTAGGCGGCTCGGCAGGTGTCGGCCCAGCCCGGTACCGGCGGGTCGGCCGAGTGGGCCGCGTAGTCGAAGGAACGCAGCATGCCCGCGACGTCGCGCACCGGCGGCTGCGGCATCCGCCGTTCGGTCAGCGGCTTCGACGGCTCACCCTCGAAGTCGATCAGCCACCACTGCCCGGTGGGCGAGCGCAGGCACTGCCCGAGGTGCAGGTCGCCGTGGATGCGCTGGGCGGTCCAGGTGCAGCCCTCGGCGGCGAGGCCGGCCAGCGCCTCGAAGGCGGAGCGCAGGCCGGGCGCGTACGGCCGCAGCGCCGGCACCGCCTGCGCGGCCGCGTCGAGCCGCTCGACCATGCCGTCGACCAGCTGCTGCACCTGCGTGTGCCCGAGGGTGACGGTCGGCAGTGTGCGGGCCAGCGCGGTGTGCACCTCGGCGGTCGCGCGCCCGAGCGCCCGTGCCGCGGACGCGAAGTCCTCGCCCTTGGCCAGCTCGCGCAACGCCAGCTCCCAGCCGTCCGCGGCGCCCTGCACGAACGGCTGCAGCACGCCCAGCACATACGCCTCGTCCGCCGTCGCCCCCACGGGTGCCAGCTCCGCCCGGATCCACGCCGTCGGGGCGGGCACCCGGTCACAGCCCTCGCGGGCCAGCGCCAGAGGAAGCTCCAGGTCGGGGTTGACGCCGGGCACGACCCGGCGCAGCAGCTTCAGGATGAACGTATCGCCGTAGACGACCGACGAGTTCGACTGTTCGGAGGTGACCAGGCGCGGCACCAGACCGGACCGGATCTCCTGGCTGTCGTCCCGCTCGAAACGCAGTCCGCCGATCCGGGCTCCGGTGCGCAGCGCCTCGAGGAGCAGTTCGGTCGGACGGGTGTCGTACAGGGCGTCGTACACCGTGCGTCCGGCGAGCGGGCCGTCGGCCACGTGTCCGATCAGCGCGGGCGCCAGCCGGGGCGGCAGGGCCTCGCGCTCGCCTATCAACAGCTGGTAGCAGTCGGCGGGCTGCTCGGGTGCGCCCGGCACCGGCGCGACGGCCTGATGCGCGCGCACGAGCAGGTGGTACAGGCCCAGCTTGCCGCCGGGCGGCAGCAGTTCGGTGGCCGCCACCAGCGAGAACCCGGTGACCGGGCGGCCCTTGCCCGCGAACCAGCGCTGCCGTGGCAGCCATTCCCGCAGGAGGGGGTCCAGCGAGGCGAGAAGACCTGGTGAGGTCGTGAGGGTGCGGGTGACGGCTTTCGACATGGCGTCACGTCCTTTCCCCGGGCCGGGCGGGGTGGTTACTGATGCGTGCCCCGGGCGGGGCGGGAGAAACCGCCCCGCCCGGGCTCTCAGGCGTCCTTGCGCAACCGGAACCAGTAGAAGCCGTGGCCTCCGAGGGTCAGCAAGTACGGCAGTTCACCGATGGCCGGGAATCGCACCCCGCCGAACAGCTCGACCGGATGCCGTCCGTTGAACCTGCGCAGATCCAGCTCCGTCGGCTGCGCGAACCGCGAGAAGTTGTTCACGCACAGCACGAGATCGTCCTCGTATTCGCGCAGGAAGGCGATCACGGCCGGGTTGGAGGACTGGAGTTCCGTGTAGGAGCCGAGTCCGAAGGCAGGATTCTGCTTGCGGATCTCGATCATGCGGCGGGTCCAGTGCAGGAGAGAGGACGGCGAGGACATGGACGCCTCGACGTTCGTCACCTGGTAGCCGTGGACGGGATCCATGATGGTCGGCAGATACAGCCGTCCCGGGTCGCACGACGAGAATCCCGCATTGCGGTCCGGTGTCCACTGCATCGGAGTTCGTACGGCGTCGCGGTCGCCGAGCCAGATGTTGTCGCCCATGCCGATCTCGTCGCCGTAATAGAGGATCGGCGAGCCGGGGAGCGACAGCAGCAGGGCGGTGAACAGCTCGATCTGGTTGCGGTCGTTGTCCAGCAGCGGCGCCAGCCGGCGTCGGATTCCGATGTTGGCGCGCATGCGGGGGTCCTTGGCGTATTCCGCCCACATGTAGTCGCGTTCCTCGTCGGTGACCATTTCCAGGGTCAGCTCGTCGTGGTTGCGCAGGAAGATGCCCCACTGGCAGCCGGAGGGGATGGCGGGGGTCTTGGCGAGGATTTCCGAGACCGGGTACCTCGACTCCCGTCGCACCGCCATGAAGATCCGTGGCATGACGGGGAAGTGGAAGGCCATGTGGCACTCGTCGCCACCGCCGGCGTAGTCGCCGAAATAGTCGACGACGTCCTCCGGCCACTGGTTCGCCTCCGCGAGCAGCACCGTGTCCGGGTAGTGGGCGTCGATCTCCTTCCGTACCCGCTTGAGGAGCTCGTGCGTCGCGGGGAGGTTCTCGCAGTTCGTGCCCTCCTGCGCGTACAGATACGGCACCGCGTCCAGCCGGAAGCCGTCGATGCCCAGGTCCAGCCAGAATTTCAGCGCTGAGAGAATCTCCTCCTGCACTGCCGGGTTCTCGTAGTTCAGGTCCGGCTGGTGGGAGAAGAAGCGGTGGAAGAAGTACTGCTTGCGGACCGGGTCGAAGGTCCAGTTGGAGGCCTCGGTGTCGACGAAGATGATGCGGGCGTCGGCGTACTGCTTGTCGTCGTCGGCCCACATGTAGT
>NZ_JBIBBC010000014.1:0-243220 GCF_042900345.1 Streptomyces sp. NPDC012935 | reverse complement strand
GAAGCTAAGCCTTACAGCGCCGATGGTACTGCAGGGGGGACCCTGTGGGAGAGTAGGACGCCGCCGAACAAATTGTGAGAAAGGCCCACACCTTACGGTGTGGGCCTTTCTGCGTTTAGGCTCAAACGCATGCGCTATGACCTCGTCATCTTCGACAACGACGGTGTGCTCGTCGACAGCGAGCCCATTTCCAACCGGCTGCTCGCCGCGTATCTCACCGAGCTGGGGCACCCGACCTCCTATGAGGACTCCATTCGGGACTACATGGGCTCGGCGATGCATCGGATTCATGAGTTGGTGCTGGAGCGGACAGGGCGGCGGCTTCCCGGGGACTTTGATGACGTCTTCCATGCGCGTGTGTTCGCCGCGTTCGAACGGGAGTTGAAGGCGGTGGCCGGCGCGGCGGACGTACTCGAGAAGCTCGGTGGGGACGGTGTGCCGTACTGCGTGGCGTCGTCCGGGAGTCATGAGCGGATTCGGGTGGGGCATCGGACGACGGGGCTTGAGCGGTTCTTCGATGAGGGGCGGGTCTTCAGTTCGCAGGACGTGGGGCGGGGGAAGCCGGCGCCGGATCTGTTTCTGTACGCGGCCGAGCGGATGGGGGTCTCGCCGGAGCGGTGTGTCGTTGTCGAGGACAGTCCGCTGGGGGTGGAGGCTGCCGTGGCGGCGGGGATGGACGTGTACGGGTTCACCGCGATGACGCCCGCCGCGAAGCTGGGCCGCGCCAGTCGACTCTTCGCCGACATGGGGGAGTTGGCCGACCTGCTGGTGTCGCCCGACGTGCGCGACGCCCAGCAAACTTGAGGGGAATTCATCTTTGGCTGGATCTACCCACCAGTACCCCGGGGCCCTACGCTCGCCGCCATGACTGATGTGCTGCGGCGCGGTAGGGCCTCGTTGGCGTTCGGCTTCTTCGCTCAGGGAGTTGCTTTTGCCCTGCTCGTGACTCGGATTCCGGCCATCCAGGACCGGTACGGGGTCTCCGACGCGCTGCTGCCCGCCTTTCTCGCCGCGGTACCGATCCTGGCCGGCGTCGGGAGTGTGACGACCGAGCGGCTGGTGAAACGGATACCGCCGAGCCGGGTGCTGCGGTGGTCCCAGCCCGTCGTGCTCCTGGCGCTGTTCGGGGTCGGGGCGGGGGAGCGGATGGTCGAGCTGGGGCTCGCGCTGGCCGCGTTCGGGCTGGCGGTGGGTGCGCTGGATGCCTCGATGAACATGCTCGGGGTGAGCCTGCAGCGGTCGTACGGGCGCAGCATCATGCTCAGCTTCCATGCCGTGTACAGCCTGGGCGGGATCGTCGGGGCGTCTTTGGCCTGGGTGGGGGCCCACTGGGATCTGGCGCTGGTCGTGTCGTATCTACCGGTTGTCGTGGTGTTGTTGCCGGCCGCGCTGGTGGGGAGTCGGTGGTACGTCGACGGTGGAAGCGGCGGGGTCGGCGCCGTGGTGGAGGAAGCGGGTGAGGGCGGGCCCGTTGTGTTCAGGATGCTGCTGCCGCTGTGTCTGGTGATGACCTTCGCGTACATCGGCGACTCGACCGTCTCCAACTGGAGCGCGAAGTATCTCCAGGATGTGCTCGGGAGCTCGGAACAGATGGCGACCGTGCCCTACAACGTCTATATGGTCACGACGCTGCTGGGGCGGGCCATCGGGGACTTCGGGGTGCGGCGGCTCGGGGCTGTCGCGGTCGTGCGGATGGGGGCCGTGGTGGCGGCCGTCGGGTTCGCGGTGGTGGCCGGCGCGCCAGGGGCGTGGGTGGGGATGCTGGGGTTCACGCTGCTCGGGCTGGGGTTGTGTGTACTGGTGCCGCAGACGTTCGCGGCGGCAGGGCGGCTGTTCCCGGGTGGTTCTGATGCGGCCATTGCGCGACTCAATGTGTTCAATTACGTGGGGTTTTTGATCGGTTCGCCTTTGGTGGGTGCGCTGGGCGACGCGTGGAACTATCGCGGGGCGATGCTTGTGCCGATGGTGTTGGTGCTGGTGACGCTCGTGTACGCCCGTTCGTTCGCCGCTCAACCGGACCGATACGGTGTCGGGCATGAGCGGCCGAGCACAGCTGATGTGGGACGAGGCAGTAACGGGCTATGACTTCGGCCGGGACCATCCGATGGACCCGGTCCGGCTGGCGCTGACCCGGAGACTCGTCGATGCCTTCGGGCTGGACAAGGACGTGGACGTCGTCTCGGCGCAACCGGCCGGGGAGTCGACCCTGCGGCTGGTGCATCGGGAGGACTACATCGAGGCCGTGAAGGCGGCCTCGGCGAATCCGGCGGCGGCGGATCAGTCGTACGGGCTCGGGACGCTGGATGATCCCGCGTTCGCGGGGATGCACGAGGTGTCGGCGCTCATCGCCGGGCAGTCGGTGGGGGCGGCCGAGGCCGTATGGCGGGGTGAGGCGCTGCATGCGGTGAACTTCGCGGGTGGGCTGCACCATGCGATGCCGGGGCGTGCGTCGGGGTTCTGTATCTACAACGACGCGTCGCTGGCCATTGCCCGGCTGCTGGAGCTGGGTGCCGAGCGGGTCGCGTACATCGACGTCGACGTGCATCACGGGGATGGGGTGCAGGCCGCGTTCTGGGACGATCCGCGGGTGCTGACGATCTCGTTGCACGAGCATCCTCGTACGTTGTTTCCGCAGACCGGGTGGCCGGAGGAGACAGGTGCGGAGGCCGCTGAGGGGTCTGCCGTGAATGTGGCGTTGCCGGCCGGGACCGGGGATGCGGGGTGGTTGCGGGCGTTCCATGCTGTCGTGCCGGAGTTGATCGGTGACTTTCGGCCGCAGGTGTTGGTGACTCAGCATGGGGCTGACACGCACTTCGAGGATCCGCTGGCGCATCTTGCCGTTTCGCTGGATGCGCAGCGGGCGGTGCAGGTGGCCTGTCACGACCTGGCGCACGAGTACGCGGATGGGAAGTGGGTTGCGCTGGGTGGGGGCGGATATGCGGTGGTGGAGGTTGTGCCGCGGTCGTGGACTCATCTGGTGGGGATTGCTGCGGGGCGGGCGATTGAGCCTGAGGCGATGATTCCGGAGGGGTGGCGGCAGGAAGTGTTTGCGCGGACTCGGCAGTTGGGGCCGGCGCGGATGACTGATGGGCGGTGGCCTATCTCCTGGGGGGACTGGGAGTCGGGGTACGACCCTGCGGATCGCTTGGATCAGGCGGTGTTGGCTACGCGGCGGGCGGTGTTTCCGCTGCGGGGGTTGTTGCCGTAGGTGGGGTGGGGTTTCGCCCCCGCCGCCCTTACCCTTCCCGTCCTTGAAGGGGCTCCGCCCCTTCGACCCCGCCAGGGGGCGCAGCCCCCTGGACCCCCCATCGGCCTGAACGGCCTCGTCCTCAAACGCCGGACGGGCTGAAAGGCCCGGACCGGCACCAACAGGCTCCGCCTGCATGCGCGCAGCCCTCAGGGGGTGCCTCGTCCTCGAGCGCCGGACGGGCTGGAATGCCTGGGCCGACGCTGCCGCCGTTAGCCCGACTGTGCGGCCTTTCCCCGTTCCTCCGACTCCCTCCCGTTTCGTCCGTCACCATCGCTCTCGTGGTGAGTCGCGGAGCGCTTCGTGCCCATCTTCTGGATGCTCGGCTGGCCGGGGTCGTGGCTACTTCTCGGGAGGTGAGTCTGAGGAGTTATCGGCTGTTCGCGGCTCGTGATCCGCGTGTGGTTATTGGGCTTGATCCTGTGGGGAGTTGGCGGCAGCGGGATCTGATTGCGTTGATGGCGGACAGGTGTGGGGTTTCAGCCGATCCAGCGTGCGTATCTGGACTGGATGTGATCGATCCAGAGCGAACTTTGACAGCCCTGGATGCCTTTGCTGATCGAGTCGCGGATGCCGCCCAGCGCAGCGCGCCCGTGCTGCTCGGTACCGGGCACCCGCATCGACTGCTCGGGTTCTACGCCGCCTTGGCGGACGCGTTGTCGGCGGCGGGATGTGCCGTACTCACCCCTGCGCATGGTCGTTGTGTCGACATAACGACCCGGTTCGGTCTACGCACGTACAACCTTGCCTACGTACGAGGAGTCGCGTTGGTGCGGGAACCCGGCCTCTCTCGCCCCGGTTGTGAGCCCGGCGCACACACGCACTCACCGCTCCCGGTTCGTACCGCGCTGGCGGCCGCGGCGGAGGTCGGCGGACCCCTGCCGGAGCTGGTGATCGGGGATCACGGGTGGGTCTGCGGGGCAGGTCAGCTGGGGTTTGAGGCGATTGGGCTGGCCGATACCGATGACCCCGCGCTCTTCGTGGGGGAGGCTGAGGGGGTCGTGTCCGTCGTCGTTCCACTTGATGACGCTGTGCGGTCTGATTACTACCGGCCGCTTACCCGCTACGTACTCAATCGGGCGTGTCTGTCACAGTAGGCCGCCGATGGGTGCACCTCTTCCCCACTCGCATCACACGCCCCTACCCTGGGGAGTGAGCACGCAACGACGAAGAGTCACCGGAAGGGGAAGCCGGTGGCCGTCGAGTGCGGAAGGTTCAGGTGTGTCATGGCTGCAGCTGGCGAGAGGCCTCTGAACGAGGTTCAGTTCCTTACCGTGGCGGAAGTCGCCTCGGTGATGCGAGTGTCGAAGATGACCGTGTACCGGCTGGTGCACAGCGGTCATCTGCCCGCGATCCGGGTGGGGCGGTCCTTCCGCGTCCCCGAGCAAGCGGTTCACGAGTACCTCCGCGAGAGTTACGTGGGGGTGGAAACCGCCTGACAGTGACGGGTGAGGGGGGATCCTCAGGGCTTTGCAGGATTCCCCCTCGTCCCCTCGATTACGACCTCAGCGCTCGGGCGGGTAGGCTAGCCCCTCGTAGGTCGTATGGGCCCATGGCGCCCAACGCCGAGTGATGAGAAGTGAGCGAGGGTAGTCGTGGGCTCTGTTATCAAGAAGCGGCGCAAGCGGATGGCTAAGAAGAAGCACCGCAAGCTGCTCAAGCGCACGCGCGTTCAGCGTCGCAACAAGAAGTAAGCGGCGCGCTGCGAAAGCGGCGTGTTTGTGGCCCCCCACCGGATCCGGTGGGGGGCCACACGCTTTTGGGGCCGGTGGGCGAGACCGGGGAGCGGGATATGTGCGATGAGCCGAACTCCGTACGTATGCCTGTACGCAGGCCTGGCCCGTCTGGTCGTACGCATGGAATTCCCGTCACTTCATGCATTGGGCGGTCATCACAGCGCAACACCGACCCGCTAAGTTGGCCGCACACGGGGAACACGGGGAACTCGGCAGGGTACGAGTGCTGGAAGGAAGGCGCTGATCTTGGGCAAGGTCGTGCTCGTGACCGGAGTGGCCCGTCAACTGGGGGGCCGGTTCGTACGACGGATCCAGCGTGACCCACAGGTGGACCGAGTGGTCGCCGTGGACGCGGTACCGCCCGAGCATCATCTGGGCGGCGCCGACTTCATCCAGGCCGACATCCGGCAGCCCACCATCGCGCGGGTGCTGGCGGAGAGCGGCGCGGACACCGTCGTACACATGGACGTGACCGGAACCGCGCTCGGCAGCGGCAGCCGGACCACGGTCAAGGAGACCAACGTCATCGGGACGATGCAGCTGCTCGGCGCCTGCCAGAAGTCCCCCAACGTCAAGCGGCTGGTGGTCAAGTCCAGCACGAACGTCTACGGGTCCGCGCCTCGCGACCCGGCCGTCTTCACGGAGACCACGCCGCCCAAGTCGCTGCCGAGCGGCGGCTTCGCCAAGGACGCCGTCGAGGTGGAGGGCTATGTCCGCGGGTTCGCGCGGCGGCGGCCGGACGTGGCCGTGTGCGTGCTGCGGTTCGCCAACATCCTCGGCCCGACCGCGGACACGCCGCTCGCCTCGTACTTCTCGCTGCCGGTCCTGCCGACCGTGTTCGGCTACGACCCGCGGCTGCAGTTCGTCCACGAGGACGACGTGATCGAGGTGCTGCGCATCGCCTCGCACGAGCCGGCACGGGGCACGCTCAACAGCGGCACCTTCAACATCGCCGGCGACGGTGTCCTGCTGCTGTCGCAGTGCTCCCGGCGCCTGGGCCGCCCCACCGTGCCGCTGCTGCTTCCCGCGGTGACATGGGCGGGCTCCCTGGTGCGTACGCTGGGTATGTCGGACTTCTCGCCGGAGCAGATCCGGCTGCTCACGCACGGCCGGGTGGTGGCGACGGACCAGATGCGAGAGACGCTCGGATTCAAGCCGAAGTACACGACGGCGGAGACCTTCGCGGACTTCGCGCGCAGCCGCGCGCCCGGCCTGCTGCCGCCGGAGGCCCTTGCGGGGGCCGTCGACCGGATCGCCGCGCTGCCCGTCCTGGGCAGCGGAACCCCCCCGACGCAGAGCGCCAACTGAGGAGCGCATCAACGATGGCGGACGCCAAGGTCATTCCGTTCGACGACGACCGGTCCCGCGGGAGCGCCGTGCAGCGGCCTTCGCGGCGCCGGAGCGCGGGGAGCCGGCGTAAGAACGGTGAAGCCGCGCTGGTACGCGAGGTCCAGCCCCTCCCGGGACGGGCCTTCGCGCAGGATGATGTTCCTGTGACACCTGAGGAAGAGCCGCCCGGCAAGACGCAGGACGACGGTGGTCTGGAACGGCGGATCGCGAGCGGCCTGGCCTTCCTGCGCCGCCGCCTCACCGGGGACTACGAGGTCGACGACTTCGGGTACGACGAGGAGCTCACCGACCAGGTCCTGATGTCCCTGCTGCGCCCGGTGTACGAGAACTACTTCCGGGTCGAGGTGAAGGGCGTCGAGAACATCCCGTCCGAGGGCGGCGCGCTGATCGTCGCCAACCACTCCGGCACGCTGCCGCTGGACGGCCTGATGATGCAGGTCGCCGTGCACGACAACCACCCGGCGGGCAGGCACCTGCGGCTGCTCGCGGCCGACCTGGTCTTCATGCTGCCGGTGGTCAACGAACTCGCCCGCAAGCTCGGCCACACCCTCGCCTGCGCCGAGGACGCCGAGCGGCTGCTGGGCCAGGGCGAGTTGGTCGGCGTGATGCCGGAGGGCTTCAAGGGCATCGGCAAGCCCTTCAGCGAGCGCTACAAGCTGCAGCGCTTCGGCCGCGGCGGCTTCGTCTCCACGGCCCTGCGCCAGGGCACGCCGATCATCCCCTGCTCGATCGTCGGGGCAGAAGAGATCTACCCGATGATCGGGAACGCGAAGACGCTGGCGCGGCTGCTGGGGTTCCCGTACTTCCCGTTGACGCCGACGTTTCCGTGGCTGGGTCCGCTCGGTGCGATTCCGTTGCCGACCAAGTGGACGATCCAGTTCGGGGAGCCGATCCCCACGGACGGCTATCCGCCGGAGGCGGCCGAGGACCCGATGCTGATGTTCAACCTGACGGACCAGGTCAGGGAGCAGATCCAGCACACGTTGTACAAGCTGCTGGTGCAGCGGCGGTCGGTGTTCTTCTGATTCTGATGCGTCGATGCCGATGGGGGCGCCCCTCGTGGGAAGGGCGCCCCCATCGACGTACGGCGTGGCTCTGCTGCTAGTTCGCGTCCTCGCTGTCGATGCCCAGGCCGGGCAGGAGGCCCGGGAGCAGGGGCGGGAGGGTGACGGCGGGCTCGGTGCTCGGGGTGGACGTGGACGGTGAGGCGCCGGTGCTGCCGGTGTCCTTCGGCGGGTCGAGCAGGCCGCCGGTGTTTCCGCCGAGCAGGCCTTCGCCCTCGCCGGTCGAGCCTTCGGCGGACTTGCTGGGGCTGCTGGACCGGTTGCCGTCGGAGGAGCCGCTGCCGCCCGCGCTGGGGCGGGCCGACCGGTCGGATCCGGAGGTACCTGTGGATGCCGATCCGGAACCGCCCTGCCGCTTTCCGTCGCCGCCCTGTGCCGGAGTCGGCGGGAGGAGGGACTGCAGCGGGGCGACCTCTTCGTCTATGGCGTCGAAGACCGAGGACACCTGGTCACTGACGTCCCCGAGCTGGAGGGGGAGCCGCTCGCGCAGGACGCCCCACGCAGCCCGGTGCGAGCGTGAGAAGGCGGAGAGGGCCTGGATGGGCCCCAGGGAGCCCGGATCGCGCTTGTAGGCCTCACGGAGCAGGCGGTGCCCCTCCGAGGCGTCGTGGCGCATGCCGGACAGGGCACGGCGGACCTCGCCGACCGACTCGTGGTCGAGCTGTCCGCCGCGGTCACGCTCCATCAGCCTGCGGGCCTCGCTCAGCCGGGTGGAGGCCTGGTCGAGATACGTTCGCCCGCGCTCGTCGTCGCCGTCGGCCAGGACATTGAGCCTGAAGTCCTCGATGCCGCGCTTGAGTCCGTAGAGATTGTCACCGGGCAGGGCCTCGGAACTCGCTGCCGCGACTCCGCCGAAGGCCCCTGCGGCGACTCCTACGCTGAGCCCGCCCGCGGTCAGGCCCTTGGCCAGCCGGGAACGCGGCCGGAACTTGCCCAGCGGGGACGCCCGGTGTGCGCCCCGTGCCCGATGCGAACGCTGCTCGGGCAGGCCGGCACTCGCCTCGCCCTCCGCGGTGCCCTCCTGCAGCATGGCCTCCATGGCGGCCACGAGCTGGGCCCGCTGGACGACCTTGACCTCCGGGTCGAGCACGGGCTTGGGCAGCTCGTCCAGACTCGTGGTGAGGGCCAGCAGGCGCCCCTGCTCGGTCTGTTCCGCAGCAGCCGGTGCCGGTGCCGATACATCGCACTGCTCGGCCTGCTCGGCCGCCGAGACCCGGTCGGTCAGCTCCTCCAGGGCCTGGGCGAAGGCGTTCGCCCGCCGGTGCGCCGATACGTTCGCGATCACTGGCGGCACCTCCTCTCGTCATCACGGTCGACTCCCCAGGGGGTCCTGAGGGTTGCACGCCCTGACCGAATCCACACGATCGAGTGATCAGAGTCGGCCAGAGAGTGACCACAGGGAGCCTGCATCCCGCACAACGAGCGGCTTGGCACTTGGGTTACGGACTGAGGATGAACGAGCCGCGAAGTCAACGGACTTTCACCGAGGGTGAGTTGGAGGTTGCGGAGTGTGCTGGTTCGGTAGGGGCCGCTCAGCGGGCGTCTTCCGGGAGCAGCCGGGCGAGGGTGCGCACGGCGCGGTACTGGAGGGTCTTGATGGCGCCCTCGTTCTTGCCCATGACACGGGCGGTCTCGGCGACGGAGAGGCCCTGGAGGAAACGGAGGGTGACGCACTCCTGCTGTTGCGGATTGAGGCGTCGTACGGCTTCGAGGAGGGCGGCGTTGGAGAGGGACTCGAGGACGGAGTCCTCCGGGGAGCGCTCGACCTCGTTGGCGTCGAGCATCTCGCCGGTGGTCACCTCCAGCCGGAAGCGGCTGGACTTGAAGTGGTCGGCGACGAGGTTGCGGGCGATGGTGACGAGCCAGGCGCCGAAGTCCCGGCCCTGCCAGGTGAAGGTGCCGATCCGGCGGAGCGCACGCAGAAAGGTCTCACTCGTGAGGTCCTCGGCGGTGGCCTTACCTCCCACCCTGTAATAGATGTAGCGATAGACGGTGTCGCTGTACTGGTCGTAGAGCCGGCCGAACGCGTCGGCCTCGCCGGCCTGCGCGCGTTCTACGAGGTCCATCATTCGAGCGCTGTCGCTGTCGGCGGCCGGCCGGCGGGCGGTTGCCGCGCCGGCGGAGCGTCCGCGTCTGCCGACGGCGGCGCTGCCGTCGGCGAGCGCGTAGCACGGGCCTACGGGCGCGGTGGTTACGGCGAGGGCGGGGACGGCGTACGCGGTGGGGACGAAGCCGCGCAACAGGTTGTGGACCGTTGCGCGCAGCGTAGCCAGGCCCGAGGCGTCAACCCCGACGTGTGGGTACACGGGACTCCCAGAGGCAGAGCTTCCATCACGTGCAGTGCGGGACCGTTCACCCGTCGTAGCGACGGAGGGGTACCGGATTGCGTCTGAGGAGAATAACGCTTCGTGCAGGCACTGCTACGCCCAGTTGCTCAAATCATCGATTGCGTCTCTTCTGTAACCGATTGACGTCCTATCAAGTGCCGGAGAGTGACCGGTTGTTGATCGAAGTCGTCCGTGTTCCGGCTTACTCCGGGGCGTGTTGTGGCCGTGTGCAGCCAAGGGGACTGGACAGAGGGTTGCGGGGGTAGGGGGTGCGGATTGGCTTGCCGCCCGGGCGTGGTCAACTCGCTGCCGCCGAGCGTCCTCGCTTCGCCGCCCCTACCGGTCCCGTGCTTGAAGGGGCTCCGCCCAGCGACAGGCTGCCCAGGCATCGGCCTGCAGACCAGGACCGCTACCGCCGCCGCCTGTGCAACGCGATGGCCGCTGCCGTGCCCCCGGCCACCGCACCCACGCCCGCCGCCGCCGGGATGCCGACCTTCGCGGCCTTCCGGCCGGTGCGGTAGTCGCGTAGGCGCCAGTCCAGCTTCCGGGCGTGTTTGCGGAGCTTGGTGTCGGGGTTGATGGCGTAGGGGTGGCCCACGAGGGAGAGCATCGGGATGTCGTTGTGGGAGTCGCTGTAGGCCGCGCAGCGGGAGAGGTCCAGGCCCTCCGCGGCGGCCAGGGCGCGGACGGCCTCCGCCTTCGCCGGGCCGTGCAGCGGTTCGCCGACCAGCTTGCCGGTGTAGACGCCGTCCACTGATTCGGCCACGGTGCCGAGGGCGCCCGTCAGGCCGAGGCGGCGGGAGATCACCTGGGCGATCTCGACCGGGGCGGCCGTGACCAGCCACACCTTCTGGCCGGCGTCCAGGTGCGCCTGGGCGAGGGCGCGCGTACCCGGCCAGATGCGCTCGGCCATGTACTCGTCGTAGATCTCCTCGCCGATCGACGTCAGCTCGGCGACACGGTGGCCCTTCACGATCGACAGTGCCGAGTCGCGGGCGTCCTGCATGTGCTCCGGATCCTCGACCCCCGCCAGCCTGAACCACGCCTGCTGCCAGGCGAACTTGGCGAGGTCGCGGGTCTCGAAGAACTTCCGCTTGTAGAGGCCCCGGCCGAAGTGGAAGAGGGCAGCACCCTGCATCACGGTGTTGTCCAGGTCGAAGAAGGCGGCGGCCTGCTCGTCGCCGAGTACCGGGAACTCCGGCTCGACGTCGGAGACCTCCGTCGCTTCCTGCGACGACTTGCGCGCTGCCTCCGCCGAAGCCTCGCCAGCCAACACGCTCCGCGCCGTGGCGGAACGCCTACGGGGAGTGAGCCATCCAAGAGCGGCCATGACCGTGAGCATAGCCAGTTTGTTCGGTGCTTCCGGAGTCGAGAGGTTTGGAGGTTGTGAACTCTCCGCGACCGCGTAGTTAAACAGCGTGGTGAAGCGTCCCTGCAGTACCCGTTCGGCGTCCGCTCGCACACGCGCGTCGGCGCGCGAGAATGGCTGACATGAGCCCGCTCTTTCGCCGCGCCGCAGCCAAGTCTCCCCAGGACCGGCTCGTCACCCTGATCGGAAAGCCCGATTGTCATCTGTGTGATGACGCACAGATCGTCGTCGAGAAGGTGTGTGCCGAACTGGGGGTTCCGTGGGAGCTGAAGGACATCAACCAGGACCCCCAACTCCACGACCAATACTGGGAACAGATCCCTGTCGTCCTCGTCGACGGCGCGCAGCACACGTTCTGGCGCGTGAACGAGGATCGCCTCCGCAAAGCACTGACCGGGTAGTCCAACTACTCCGAAAACGGCTTAGGATCGACGGCGACTTGGTCTCGGGGGCGGGGATCGTTGAGGAGAGTGTGCGGTTTTGCCCCCAAGACTTGAGGAACGGTGGTGCGAATGCGCCGGTTCCACACCTGTGCGCCGGGCGTGCGTGAGCCCGGTCACGTTGGGCGGGCAAATCGGACACCATCTTTGTGCACGCGTTCACAAAGACATAGCCTGCATTCGACGGGGCGGTCTAGGTACGTGTGACCGCCTGCCCCCACGCTCTACCCGCAGGAGCACCGTGGCAACTGGCCGAACTCACCGACCGGCGACCCGTAGCCGAGGGATTCCCGAGGCCACCGTCGCCAGGCTTCCGCTGTACCTCCGCGCCCTGACCGCACTGTCGGAGCGCTCGGTACCCACGGTCTCCTCCGAGGAGCTCGCGGCCGCGGCGGGGGTCAACTCCGCCAAGCTGCGCAAGGACTTCTCGTACCTCGGGTCCTACGGAACGCGCGGTGTCGGCTACGACGTCGAGTATCTCGTGTACCAGATCTCCCGCGAACTGGGGCTCACCCAGGACTGGCCGGTTGTGATCGTCGGTATCGGTAACCTCGGCGCCGCACTCGCCAACTACGGCGGCTTCGCCTCCCGTGGCTTCCGGGTCGCCGCACTCATCGACGCCGACCCGGCCATGGCCGGCAAGCCCGTCGCCGGGATCCCCGTGCAGCACTCCGACGACCTGGAGAAGATCATCCAGGACAACGGCGTGTCGATCGGTGTCATCGCCACCCCCGCCGGTGCCGCCCAGCAGGTCTGCGACCGGCTCGTGGCCGCCGGGGTCACCTCCATCCTGAACTTCGCGCCGACCGTGCTGTCCGTCCCGGACGGCGTCGACGTGCGCAAGGTCGACCTCTCCATCGAGCTGCAGATCCTCGCCTTCCACGAGCAGCGCAAGGCCGGCGAGGAGGCCCACTCCGACGGCGCCGGTCCGGCCGCCGTCACCCGCGAGGAGTCCGGCTCATCCGCCGACAAGGGACCGGACGGGGACGTACCCGCCGTGATGCCGGCATGAGTCTCCTCGTCGTAGGGCTGAGCCACCGCAGCGCCCCGGTCAGCGTCCTGGAGCGCGCGGCGCTGAGCGCGGACGCCCAGATCAAGCTGCTGCAGGACACCGTCGCCGCCGAGCCGGCCACCGAGGCCGCCGTGCTGGCCACCTGCAACCGCATCGAGCTGTACGCCGACGTGGACAAGTTCCACGCCGGTGTCGCCGAGCTGTCCACGCTGCTCGCCCAGCACAGTGGGGTGGGGCTCGACGAGCTCACGCCGTACCTCTACGTCCACTACGAGGACCGGGCCGTCCACCATCTGTTCTCGGTGGCCTGCGGGCTCGACTCCATGGTCGTGGGGGAAGGGCAGATCCTCGGGCAGATCAAGGACTCCCTGGCCAAAGCGCAGGAGCTGCACAGCGCCGGACGGCTGCTGAACGACCTGTTCCAGCAGGCCCTTCGGGTCGGCAAGCGCGCCCACTCCGAGACCGGCATCGACCGCGCCGGGCAGTCCCTGGTCACCTTCGGCCTGGAGCAGCTCGCCGCCGAGACGGACGTCACGGCGTGGGCCCGCGGCAAGAAGGCCTTGGTCATCGGCGCCGGCTCGATGTCCTCGCTGGCCGCCGCCACGCTCGTGCGTGCCGGCGTCGCCGAGATCGTCGTCGCCAACCGCACCTTCGACCGCGCCGAGCGCCTCGCCGCCCTGCTCGCAGAGCAGTATGGACAGGGCTTCGGTCAGATTGACGGTACGGACGTGCCGGCCCGCGCGGTACCGATGGAGTCGGTGCCGGTCGAGCTGACACGTGCCGATGTCGTCGTCTCCTGCACCGGCGCGACCGGGCTCGTCCTCACGGCCGAGGAGATCGCCGCGGGCGTGGAAGGCCGTACCGGTCAGCCGGTCGCCTTCGCGGAAGCCGGCGACAGCGGTCGTACGGCTGCCAAGGCGCCGGCCGCCAGGAGTGCCGTCGACGCCACCGACGTACGGCAGACTCCGCTGCCGCCCACCAGCGTCGGCACCGACGAGGACTGCCCGCTGGATCTCGGCTCCGTGCAGGGAGGTTTCTCCGTCATGGGGGAGGCCGCCGTCGCCGGTATGGACGCGGCCACCCTGGAGCAGCACGCGGCCTGGGCCGCGGGCAGCGCCGTCGACCGCCGTGAGGCTGCCCGGCGCAGCCCCGAGGCCGACGCCGAGCTGATCACCGCGCTCGCCGCGACCGTGGCCACCGTCGGCCGGATTCCCGAGCGTCGCAAGCCCGAGCCGGTCGTCGAGGCGTTCCGCCCCGCGCCGGTGCTCGCCCTGCTCGACCTCGCCATGCCGCGTGACATCGACGCCGCCGTGCACCGGCTCACCGGCGTGCGGCTGGTCGACATCGAATCGCTGGCGGAAGCCTCCGCCGACGCTCCGATGGCGGCCGACGTCGACCAGGTCCGCCGTATCGTCTCCGACGAGGTCGCGGCCTTCGGGGCGGCGCAGCGGGCCGCGCACATCACGCCCACCGTCGTCGCCCTTCGCGCGATGGCCGCCGATGTCGTGGCGAGCGAGATCGCCCGGCTGGAGGGGCGGCTGCCCGGGCTCGACGACAAGCACCGCGGGGAGATCACGCAGACCGTCAAGCGTGTGGTCGACAAGCTGCTGCACGCGCCGACCGTGCGGGTCAAGCAGCTCGCGGCAGAGCCGGGCGGCGCGGGGTACGCGGATGCCCTGAGGACCCTGTTCGACCTCGACCAGGAGACGGTGGCCTCCGTCTCGCGCGCCGAGGACAGCACCGAGAAGGACCGAGGCCCACGATGACTCAGCAGGCACTACGGCTCGGCACCAGGCGCAGCAGGCTCGCCATGGCCCAGTCCGGGCAGGTCGCGGACGCCGTGAGCCAGGTGACCGGACGGCCCGTCGAGCTCGTCGAGATCACCACGTACGGCGATGTCTCGCGCGAGGCACTCGCGCAGATCGGCGGCACCGGCGTCTTCGTCACCGCCCTGCGCGACGCGCTCCTCAAGGGCGAGGTCGACTTCGCGGTGCACTCCCTCAAGGACCTGCCGACCGAGCAGCCCGAGGAACTGACCCTCGCGGCCGTTCCCGAGCGGGAGGACCCGCGCGATGTGATCGTCGCGCTGGACGCCCTGAAGTTCACCGACCTGCCGCGCGGGGCGCGCATCGGTACGGGTTCGCCGCGCCGGATGGCGCAGCTCAACGCGTATGCGCGCAGCCACGGACTGGACATAGAGACGGTCGCGATCCGCGGGAACGTGGATACCCGGATCGGGTACGTGCGCGACGGCGAGCTGGATGCGGTGGTGCTGGCCGCGGCCGGCCTGAGCCGCATCGGCCGCCTCGACGAGGTGACCGACTTCCTGTCGGTCGACACTGTTTTGCCCGCCCCCGGCCAGGGGGCACTGGCGATCGAATGCACCGCGGACAACGCGGACCTGATCGCCGCGCTCGGGGAACTCGACGACCCGTTCACGCGGGTCGCCGTGACCGCCGAGCGCTCACTGCTCGCCGCCCTGGAGGCCGGCTGCAGTGCACCTGTGGGTGCGCTGGCCGACCTTCTGGCCGACGGGCAGATTGTCAAGGAAATGCGCCTGCGGGGCGTCGTCGGCACGACCGACGGCACTCGCATGGTGCAGCTGTCCACCACCGGTCCCGTGCCCGAGACGCACGACCAGGCGCTTGCGCTCGGTCGCGAACTCGCCTCCGAGATGCTTGCCCAGGGCGCGGCCGGTCTGATGGGGGAGCGAGCACAGTGAGCCCCACCACTCTTCCCGCCGGCCTTGAACACGGGCACGTCACCTTCCTCGGTGCCGGACCCGGGGATCCGGGGCTGTTGACTCTGCGCGCCGTCGAAGCGCTGGCGAACGCGGACGTACTGGTCGCCGAGCACGAGGTGCTCGACGTCGTACGTCAGCACGCCAGGCAGGGCGTCGCCGAAGTGCACACGGACACGGGTCCCGAATCGGACACCGCCGTGGGCACAGGCACGCCTCAGCTAGCGGTTGTTGACGGCGCGTCAACCACCGCTGGGCTACCCGCAGTGCGGGATGCCGCACATCTTGTCATGGAGGCCGCACGGGGCGGCAGGCGGGTCGTGCGTGCGGTGTCCGGGGATCCCGGGCTCGACACGTACGCCGCCGAGGAGATGCTGGCGTGCGCCGCGGCCGGCGTGCCGTTCGAGGTCGTGCCGGGTGTCGCCGCCGCCGTGGGCGTGCCCGCGTATGCCGGCGTGCCGCTGCGGGACGCGCAGGGCGCGGACGTGCGGTTCGTGGACGCGCGGACGGCTTCGGACCGGTGCTGGACCGAGGTCGGGGCGTCGGACGGGACGGTCGTCGTCTCGACGACGCTGGATTCCGTGGGCGCGGCCGCCGGTGAGCTGGTGTCGGCGGGGCGCAAGCCCGATACGCCGATGACGGTGACCGTCGCCGGTACGACCACTCGGCAGCGGACCTGGACCGCGACCCTCGGGACCATCGCCCAGACGCTCAAGCAGGCCAAGGTGCTGCCCTCGCCCGAAGGCGGGCGGCCGGTGATAGCCGTGGTCGGTGAGCGTTCCGCCGCCGCCCAGCGCGACCAGCTGTCGTGGTTCGAGTCCAAGCCGCTCTTCGGGTGGCGGGTGCTCGTTCCGCGTACGAAGGAGCAGGCGGCTTCGCTCTCCGACCAGCTGCGGTCGTACGGGGCCGTGCCGCACGAGGTGCCGACGATCGCCGTCGAGCCGCCGCGGACGCCTCAGCAGATGGAGCGGGCCGTCAAGGGGCTCGTGACGGGTCGGTACGAGTGGATCGCCTTCACCTCGGTGAACGCGGTCAAGGCCGTGCGGGAGAAGTTCGAGGAGTACGGGCTCGATGCCCGTGCGTTCGCCGGGATCAAGGTCGCGGCGGTGGGGGAACAGACCGCGAAGGCGCTGGTCGCCTTTGGTGTGAAGCCGGACCTCGTGCCGTCGGGGGAGCAGTCGGCTGCCGGGCTGCTGGAGGACTGGCCGCCGTACGACCCCGTATTCGACCCGATCGACCGGGTGTTCCTGCCTCGCGCGGACATCGCCACGGAGACTCTTGTGGCCGGGCTCATCGAGCTGGGCTGGGAGGTCGACGACGTCACGGCGTACCGGACCGTGCGGGCCTCGCCGCCGCCGGCGGAGACGCGGGAGGCGATCAAGGGGGGTGGCTTCGATGCCGTTCTGTTCACGTCGTCCTCGACCGTGCGGAACCTGGTGGGGATCGCCGGGAAGCCGCACAACGTGACGGTGATCGCCTGTATCGGGCCGGCCACGGCGAAGACCGCCGAGGAGCATGGGCTTCGGGTGGATGTGATGGCTCCGGAGCCGTCCGTGCACAAGCTGGCCGAGGCGCTTGCCGACTTTGGGCTGCGCCGGCGGGCCGCGGCTGTGGAGGCTGGGGATCCGGTCACTCGCCCGAGTGAGCGCAGGCCGGGGGCCCGGCGCCGGCGGTCGACGACGTAGGTGACGTAGGTGTGGTGACGGGGGAGCACCGGGAGGTGCTCCCCCTCACTCAAGAGGACGTCACCGTGTGGCCGAAGCGAAGCAGGTTGGCCGGGTCGTACGTTGCCTTGTCCTGGCGTAGGCGGTCGTAGACCTCCGGGGTCCAGGCTCGGGCCCGGTCCGCGGTGTTGCCCGGCGTGCCGTGGAGATTGACCATCGTGTGGCCCGTGCCGTAGGGGGACATCGCCTCGTACAGGGACGCCGTGGCTCGCTCGATGGCCTCCGCCGCCGGTGGTGCGGCGAGGACACCCACCGTTTCCAGGATGTAGGCCGCGTCTCGGGCGCAGATGGCGTCCTCCTGGGGGGCGGGACGGGCGAGGGCGCCGCCGAGGTGACGGATCTCCACCATGAGGAGCGGGTAGTCCTCGACCTCGGGTCCTGCCTGGGACAGGAACGTGTCGATCGCGTCGGGGGAGAGGTCGCGCAGCAGAGCGCAGCACTCCCTCGCGGGGAGCGGGTCCTGAGGCTCTATGTGGATACGGTCCAGGGCCGTGTACGGCATCTCCTCCACCGTGTCGACCGCCACCGGTGCCGCCGCGCGGATCGGGGCGAGCAGGCGCTCTCCCTCGGCGGGGTCGCCGGGCCAGGCAATCGCAACCCGCGCCCAGAAGCCGCCGCGCAGGGGTTCGGGGATCTCCGGGATGGGGGGCAGGCGGAGAAGGGTGAAGGCGCTGCACATCTCGTCGGGGAGAGTGCGCGTCCAGTCGGTCCAGGTGCGCAGCACGGCCTCGGTGTGTTCGCCGGAGCAGTAGACGCCGCCGCCGAGGATCGTGGCGAGGGGAAGCAACTCGCAGGTCATGGAGGTGACCACGCCCAGGTTTCCCTTGCCGCCGCGCAGCGCCCAGAACAGTTCCGGCTCGTGGTCGGGGTCGCACTCGCGGAGTGTGCCGTCGGGTGTGGCGACCTGGAACGAGCGGACCAGGTCGGATGCGTAGCCGTAGGCCCGGCCCAGGACGGGGAGTCCGCCGCCCAGCGTGTAGCCGATCGAGCCGGCGTCCGTGGAGGTGCCGGCGAGCGCGGCCAGGCCGTGCGGTGCGGCCGCCTCCAGAACGTCGCGCCACTTCGCGCCGGCCGCGATGGTCGCCAGGCGCCGCTCCGGATCGATGCGTACGTCCGTCATACGGGCCGTGTTGATCAGCAGGCCGTGATCGATGGGGAAGTTCGCGCCGTGTCCCGTCGCCTGGACGGCTACCGGCGTGCCGGTGGCCGTCGCCCAGCGCAGGGCCGTCACGACGTCGTCGGCGCCCGTCGCGCCCACGACCACGTCGGGTGTGTGCAACGCGGCCAGGTTGAAGCCGGTGACTTCGTCGGCGTAGCCGTCCTCGCCGGGGCGCAGGACCGGGCCGTGGATCTCGGAGAGGGCAAAGAGGTCGGGGGTGTTGTGGTGGGTGGCGGTCATCGCGTCCTCCGTGGTGTACGTGCGTACGGAGGGACGGCGGCGGCGAGGCGGGTGGGGCAAGGCCGCCGGGGTCCTTGTGTCCGGGGGCCTGGGAAGTCTCTATTTCAGGATGGACCCGGTGGGTGGGGGTTCGCATGCGGGCCGCCGGGGCCGTGTGTCCGTCCCGACGCCTCGTCGGCAAAGGCGTCCGTGTCGCGGGCGTAGCGTAGGTGGCATGACGACGTACGGATCCTTTCCCGGTACGCGACCGCGGCGTCTGCGGACCACCCCCGTCATGCGGCGGATGGTCGCCGAGACCAGGCTGCACCCCGCCGACTTCATCCTCCCGGCCTTCGTGCGCGAGGGCGTCAGTGAGCCGGTGCCGATCGCGGCCATGCCTGGGGTCGTCCAGCACACGCGGGACAGCTTGAAGAAGGCCGCCAACGAGGCGGTGGAGGCCGGCGTCTCCGGGATCATGCTCTTCGGTGTGCCCGAGGACGAGAAGAAGGACGCCCTCGGAACCCCTGGGACCGATCCTGACGGGATTCTCCAGGTCGCCATCCGCGACGTGCGGGCTGAGGTGGGGGACGAGCTGCTCGTCATGTCCGATCTGTGTCTCGACGAGACCACCGATCACGGGCACTGCGGGGTACTGGACGCGGACGGGCGTGTCGACAACGACGCGACCCTGGAGCGGTACGCCGAGATGGCGCAGGTGCAGGCCGACGCCGGGGCACACGTGGTCGGGCCCAGCGGGATGATGGACGGGCAGATCGGCGTCATCCGCGATGCGCTGGACCAGATCGGGCGGGAGGACGTCGCCGTCCTCGCCTACACCGCCAAATACGCCTCCGCCTTCTACGGCCCCTTCCGGGAGGCCGTCGCCTCGTCGCTGCAGGGTGACCGGAAGACGTATCAGCAGGACCCGGCGAACGCGCGGGAGTCGCTGCGGGAGCTCGCCCTCGACCTTCAGGAGGGCGCCGACATGGTGATGGTCAAGCCGGCCGGCCCGTACCTCGACATCCTGGCGCGGGTCGCCGACGCGGTGGACGTGCCGGTCGCCGCCTACCAGATCTCCGGCGAGTACTCGATGATCGAGGCCGCCGCCGAGAAGGGCTGGATCGACCGGGACCGGGCCATCCTCGAGGCGCTGACCGGCATCAAGCGGGCGGGCGCGCGCAACATTCTGACCTACTGGGCCGTCGAGGCGGCACGGGCACTTCGCTGACGCAACAGCCGACGAATCAGCCGACCACACGGCAACGGTTCCGGATCGGTCCGGCATCGGAACGCATTCATTTCGGCCACGACCAGAACTCGGCTCGGGGAAGTTCCGGTTGCGGCGCCGGATCCCCGCGGGACCCGCGCGGGGATACTCGGTGATCTTCGAAGGATCTGTCCTGTATTCGGCGGTCTCAAAGCGGGCAACGTCAGGAAATTGGCCGGGGTTCGGCGTAATGAGCTGCGCAGACAACCGAATTGACGAGTACCCGACAGTGTTCGTAGCTTCTGCGCCTGGCCTGATCCGTTCCGGAGGGTCTGTCATATGTCGATCCCTGGGGGGATGCAGTGAGCTGGTTCATCGAGGTGCTCAAGAAGTACGCAGTGTTCAGCGGCCGCGCGCGCCGCAAGGAATACTGGATGTTCACCCTGTTCTACCTGATCTTCGAGATCGTGCTGATGGCCGTGGGCTACGCGATCGACTTCCCGGCCCTCGTGGGCATCTTCGTGGTCGCGCTCCTGCTGCCCACCCTGGCCGTCACCGTGCGCCGACTGCACGACACCGACCGCTCGGGCTGGTGGATCCTCATCGGGATCGTCCCGCTCGTCGGCTTCATCGTCATGCTGGTCTTCCTGTGCTCGGACACCCAGCCGGGCGCGAACAAGTTCGGCCCGAGCCCCAAGGAGGTCCCGGCGCACGCGTGATGCCGTGAGCCGGTGATGTGGGCCTCAAGGCCTGGAGGCCGCCCGGACGTTGTCCGGGTGGCCTTTCGCCGTCCCCGGGTCATGGAGGGCGGCCGGCCCCTCGTCGCGCAGTCCCTCGCCGTCCTCGCACGCGGTCAGCGTGAGCGCGGCGATCGTCACCAGCATGGCGACGAGGAGCCGGGCGCGCGGGCGACGGGCGGGGGGTGCGGACGCGGACATGCGGGGGGCCCTCTCCTTGGCTGGGGGCGGGGTCGGACCCCAGCCTGCGTGATCATCCCTCCCGGCCGCCAGCGTTCGCCGCGATTTCGGGACGCCAGAGCGGCGGAATGCGGGTTGACCTGCCGGGACGTCATGTCCCAACGGCTCGGTGTGGGACGTCCGGAGCGGTGAAACGCCCCGCCGTGCGGTGGCGGCGTCCGCATACCGAAAAGCTGCCTGTAGGCGACACCTAGTTCTCTAGGCTGCCCGGCACGAGCCGTCGCGCTCGTCGTCGAGCCGAAGGAGCCGTGTCATGACCGTCACCGAGCCCGCGCCTCCCGCGCCCCAGCACGCCCCGGCCGCCGTGCCGCCGCTCGCGGCGCGGGCCGGGTCGGTCGGTGGCTCGCCCGTGCGGGACATTCTCGCCGTCACCGCCCGGCCCGAGGTCATCAACTTCGCGGGCGGGCTGCCGGCGCCGGAGTTGTTCGACCGGGAGGGCATCGCGGCCGCCTTCCGAGATGTGCTCGCCGAGACGCCGGAGCGGGCGTTGCAGTACTCCACGACGGAGGGGGAGCCGAGCCTGCGCAGCGGGCTCGCCGCGCGCATGTCGGACCGGGGCCTCGCGACGGACGCCGACGACCTCCTCATCACCACCGGCTCCCAGCAGGGTCTGTCGCTCCTGGCCACCGCGCTGCTGGATCCCGGCGACACGGTGCTGGTCGAAGACCCCTGTTATCTGGCGGCACTTCAGGCCTTCGGTCTCGCGGGAGCGCGGGTCGTGGCCGTGCCGGGGGACGCGGACGGGGTGGACGCGCAGGCGCTGGAGGAGCTCGTCGTGCGGGAGCGGCCGAAGCTCTTCTACACCGTGCCCACCTTCCAGAACCCGACCGGCCGGACCCTGCCCGCAGAGCGCAGGGCGGCCGTCGCCGAGGTCGCCGCCCGGAGCGGGGTGTGGATCGTCGAGGACGACCCGTACGGCGAACTCCGCTACGAGGGCGAGCGCGTGCCCTGGATCGCGTCCTGTCCCGGGGCCGAGGACCGCACGGTGCTGCTCGGTTCCTTCTCCAAGGTGATGGCGCCGGGACTGCGGCTGGGCTGGCTGCGCGCCCCGGCCGCCCTGCGCCGGGCCTGCGTGGTCGCCAAGCAGGCGGCCGACCTGCACACGCCGACCCTGAACCAGCTCGCCGCCGCCCGCTGTCTGACCGGCCTCGACGCCCATGTCGCCCGCGTCAGGGACGTCTACCGCGAACGCCGCGACGCCATGGTCGCCGGCCTGCCCGGGGCCCTTCCGGAGGGCTCGACCTGGGCCCGTCCCGAGGGCGGCATGTTCCTGTGGGCCCGTCTGCCGGACTCGTACGACACGACGGCTCTGCTGCCGAAGGTGGTGCGGCAGGACGTGGCGTACGTGCCGGGCGCGCCCTTCTACGCCGGTGAGCCCGACCGGTCGACCTTGCGGCTGTGCTTCGTGACGCAGACGCCCGAGGAGATCGGGGAGGGGCTGAGGCGGCTCGCGGAGGGTTTGCGTCAGGCTTAGGGCATGGCCGACACAGCGCAGACGGTTCAGGCGGCGGGGTTCGACCTCGACGCGTACCTCCGGCGGATCGGCTGGGAGGGCGAGCGGCGGGCCGACGCGGCGACGCTACGGGGTGTGCACCTGGCGCACATGAGGGGCATCCCCTTCGAGAACCTGGACGCCCTGCGGCGTACGGCGCCCTCCCTCGACCCGGCCGACCTGATGGCCAAGCTGGTCCACAGCCGGCGCGGCGGCTACTGCTACGAGCACAACACGCTGCTCGCGTGCGCGCTGGAGGCGCTGGGCTTCGGAGTGACCCGGCTGGCCGCGCGCGTCGTCGTGGGAGCGGACCGCGTCGAGAGCCGCCCGCGCACCCATATGGCGCTGCTCGTCGAGGAGCCCGGCGACCCGCGGCCGTATCTCGCGGACGTCGGCTTCGGCGCGATCGGCGCGCTGCTGGAGCCGGTCCCGCTGACGGCCGGTGTCGAGTTCCGGGACGCGGAACGCCGGCACCGGCTCGTCCACGCGCCCCACCACGGGCCGCTGGAGCTGTGGGTGCTCCAGGCCCACGACCGTGTGAAGGGCGACTGGGCGGATCAGTACGCGTTCACTCTGGAGCCGTTCGAGAAGCCCGACTTCGAGGTCATCAACTGGCACATAGCCACCAATCCGCGCTCGCCGTTCACCCAGCGCGTCTACGTCCAGAGCGTCACCGCCGAACGTCACCTCCTGCTCAACGGCCCGATGCTCACGCGGACGCGGGCGGACGGGGCGGTCGTCGAGCAGGAGGTGACGGGGGAGGAGCAGGCGCGGCGGTTGCTGGACGAGGAGTTCGGGATCGAGGTGCCGGACGGGATGCGGGTGCTGGCGCAGTGACGGGGGAGAGCGGGGCGGTCAGTCCCACCAGAAGTGCCAGGCCGGCTGGTTGAGAAGCCGCTTCTCGGCGTACGCGCGCACGGTGCTGTCGCCGCTCTGCAGGATGTTGTCCGGGCAGAACGCGAAGTGCTCGGCGGCGACGGCCTCCGCCTCGGCCGCGGTGGTCGGCGCAAACGCGACGGAGACGAGGAGGTGGTCGAAGCCGAGCGCCACGACCCGTATGCCGAAGCGGTCCTCCCAGGAGCGGAGCACCGCGCAGAGGCGAGCGGTGTCGCCCTCGTGGTTCACCGGGCCCGTCCAGCCGATCGCCGCCGGAACGTCCGCGCTGCGACGGGCCGGAACGAGGGCGAGGCGGGGACCCTCCAACAGGCCGCCGCTGTCCAGCAGGGAGTCCGCGATGTCGGTGGCCACCGCCTCGGGGTCGTCGGCGGAGAGGGCGCCGGCGACGGCGGGCGTGTCGGCCAGGCCGGGCCACTCCTGTTCCGTCTCCCCGGCCGCGTACTCCTCCCAGAGGTCCGCCAGCACCTCATCGGCGTCGTGATCTCCCGGGTACGACATCGCGTCGGGAGTCAGCTCCCACATCCGCGGGTCGCCATGGCGGCCGCCCGCGTCCAGGACGACCGGCAGCAGGCCGGTCCGCCGGGCCGGTGCCAGAGCGGCCCAGGCGCCCGGCACCGCCTGCTGGTCGGCGAGCCACAGCAACGGCTCGTGCGATTCGCCCTCGTGGGTCGCGTCGAGGAGCCTCCCGGGCGGGAGTCGGAGACCGAGCGCGGCGCCCGTCGGGTCGGTCGCGAGCTTCGGCAGCGGGTTCGGAAGAGTCGCCATGTCGGTGACTGTAGAGGCCGGCACTGACAACACATCCACTGACAACACATCCACTGACAACACATCCACTGACAGCTCATCCGGCGACTCGGCCGTCGAAGCACTCCTTCCCGCCGCCCGCCGCCGGCCGGAAGCAGGCGCGGACCGCGGTCCCGGGCCGAGCCGCGGTCATCGGGGTGTAGACGTAGGCGTCCGCGTCGATGTCGTTCTGGACCTCGGCGCTGCGGACGTCACCGTCACCCTCATCGACGTCAGCGCAGCCGCGGTCGGCCGCCGACATCTCCAGCCGGTCGCCCACGCGCGTCTCCCACATCCGGGCCCAACTCGTCCCGCACTCCTCGCTGTAGCGCAGTTCCAGCCAGGCGCCGGTGGTGGTGCGGTGCCGGGCGAGGGCGGCCGGAGCTGCTGCGCACTTCATGTGCATCGGGCTCCTGCCCTCGCAGGCCGCCCCCTGGCAGCGGGGCCCGGCCGCGGTCGGCCGCGGGGCCAGGGCCGACCCCGGCTCCCCCTCCGGGTGCGGCAGGAGCAGGACCACAGCCGCGACGCCCCCGAGGACGGCGGCACACACCGACGCGAGCGCCACCAGGGCTGTCGCACTGCGGTGGCCGGCACAGCCGTCGGCGGGACTCCCGGCACCCGTGCCCTGTTGAGGAGACGGAGGTGGAGCGGGAGGCGGGGTCGCGGGCGAGGACGGGGTCGCGGGCGAGGACGAAGACCGCGGGCCCTCCCGTGCCCGCCCGCTGCTCTCCGACTCCGCGATCTCCCACAGGGCCAGACAGCGCCGCTCCGGCTCGCCCGCGAGACGGCACAGCTCCAGAACCGCGTCGCGCGGGGGCAGGGTACGGCCGTTGAGATAGCGGTCCCAGGAGGACTTGCTGAACGCCGTCTTCGCCGCGAGGCCGACCAGGCTCAGGCCGGTGCGGACCTTCAACTCCCGCAGCGCGCGAGACAGTCGGGTCCGTTCCGGTGACGGTGTCGTCATCGTCGTAGGGCCTTCCAGGTGTGCGGGCCGATGATGCCGTCCACCACCAGCCCCGACCGCTGCTGCGCGCGTCTGACCGCGGCCTCCGTCAGCGGACCGAAGATCCCGTCGATGCCGCCCGGTGAGATGCCCGCCCGGCGCAGCAGGCACTGGGCCTCGGCCACCTCCGGCCCCGCGTGGCCGTTGGCCAGGACGGCGCCCCGGGTGGGGCTGATGCCCGCGTACCAGCGGCCGCCGACCCGCTCGACACGGCAGGAGTACGCGGGCGCCGACTGTGCGGACGATGCCGGTGCCGACGCGGCGGACGCGGCGAGCGGAGCCGCTGTCTGTCCCGCGCCGCCGGGGAGCCGTACGGCGAGGAGGACCGTCGACGAGACGGCCAGCACCAGTGCCACGGCGCCCGCGACCACGGCGACCCGCAGCGAACGCGGCGGCGGGGGTGCCCCGTGGGGCCGGGACCCGGCGCCGGTCTGCGACCTGGCCGTCAGGATCTGTGGCGCTGTCGTCGTTGCTTCCGGCAGCACCGCTTCCCGAACGCGCGCGTCCGCCGCCGGCGCCTTCCCGCGCCTGTTCGTCCACGCCTCTGCCGCGACCTCGCGCAGGGCCAGCCACCGGCTCGGATCCTCTCCCACGATCCGGACCAGCGCCTCGACTGCCTGCGCCGGTGGCAACGACCGGCCGCCCAGATACCGCTCCCATGACTTCGGGCTGTACCCCGTCCTCGCGGCCAGCTGCCGCAGGCTCAGCCCGCTGTGGTCCTTCAGCCGGCGCAACCGCACCACCAACTGCCGTACCCGCGGATCGAGTTCCGCGGGCAGCGCTGCCCAACGCGACATGTTTCCCCCACTCGCGTTCACGGTCCGGCACGCGGTCCGTGGTCAGCGGCCCCCATGCCCCGTCGCATTCTGCATCAGCATCCACGGCCCACACCGGGAGCGGGTTCGCGTACCGGTACGAATCGGCCAACCGCATGCCGCGGGCATCCCGCCGTGCCGTCACAACCCGTCAAGTTTCCGCAGGTCAGCGGGTGGGACGTCCCGCCGTGACGTCACTTGCGCGGCAACTGTGGCCAGCCTCGCCGCCGGCCCCGCACTCTCGTTTCGCCAGCCCGGCGGCAGGGGCCGCCACCCGAGTCAGAGCGAGAGGGAAACGCATGCGACCGAATGTCTGGACGAGGACCCTCGTCAGCGTCAGTGCCGTCATCGGCCTTGCCGCCGGAAGCCTCGCCACCGCGGGCACCAGCTTCGCGGCACCGGACACACAGCCGGCCGTGAGCTCCGAGGTCTCCGTCCTCGCGGTGAACAACCTCGGCCTGACGGCCGCCGAGGCCAAGAAGGTCCAGGGCTGGCTGAAGCAGTACTGGGGCTACACCGGAGCCATCGACGGGCAACTCGGCACCAACAGCTGGAAGGCCTTCCAGCGCTGCCTCAAGGAGTACTGGGGCTACACCGGTGCCATCGACGGCATCGTCGGATCGGGCACCATCAAGGCGCTGCAGCGGCTGCTCCAGCACTACGGCTACACCGGCGCGATCGACGGGATCGCGGGCTCGGGGACCAGGGCCGCGTTCAAGAACTTCGCCAACAGCCGTTAGCCGCACAGCCGTTCACCACTACGACAGCGGCCCGTCCTCTCCTTGGGGGGAGAGGACGGGCCGCGCGCGGTTCGTCGGACGCTCAGAGCCGCTCAGGCGTCCGGATGCCCAGCAGGGCCATGCCCTGGTGCAGCGTCCGGGCCGTCACGTCGCACAGGAGCAAGCGGTTCTCCGCCACGTCCTTCGGCGGCTCCGGCTTGATCACCGGGCACTTGTCGTAGAACGACGTGAACAGCGACGCCAGCTGGTACAGGTACGCGGCCAGCTTGTGCGGGGCGTACTCCGCGGCCGCCTCGAAGACCGTGTCTCCGAACGCGTCCAGGTGCAGACCGAGCGCCCGCTCCGCCGCGTGCAGTTCCAGCTCCGGGTGCGCGGCCGGCTGGGTCTCGCCCGCCTTGCGCAGGATCGACTGGATCCGGGCGTACGCGTACTGGAGGTAGACGGACGTGTCGCCGTTCAGCGAGACCATCTGGTCCAGGTCGAACTTGTAGTCCCGGTTCGGCGACGTCGACAGGTCCGCGTACTTCACGGCGCCGATGCCGACCTGCGCGGCCCGCTCCTGGATCTCGTCCTCGGTGAGGTCCTGCGCCTTCTCCCGTACGACCTCCGCGGCCCGCTGCACCGCCTCGTCCAGCAGGTCCTCGAGGCGTACGGTCTCGCCCTCACGCGTCTTGAACGGCTTGCCGTCCGCGCCCAGCACCGTGCCGTAGCCCATGTTGTGCGCGCTGACGCCGTCGCTCAGCCAGCCGGCCCGCCGGGCCGTCTCGAAGACCATCTTGAAGTGCAGGGACTGGCGCACGTCCACGACGTAGAGCAGCGACGTCGCGTGCAGGTCGGTGACACGGTTGCGGATCGCGGTCAGGTCGGAGGCCGCGTAGCCGAAACCGCCGTCGGCCTTCTGCACGATCAGCGGGACCGGCTGGTCGTCCTTGCCGCGGATCTCGTCGAAGAACACCACGAGCGCGCCCTCGGAGCGCACCGCGACACCCATCTCCTCCAGGAGGCGGGCGGTCTCGGGCATGCCGTCGTTGTACGCGGACTCGCCGACGATCTCCTCGTCGCGGATCTGCATGTCCAGCTTCTCGAAGACCGAGTAGAAGTAGACCTTCGACTCGTCCACGAACTGCTGCCACAGCTCGAGCGTCTCCTTGTCACCGGACTGCAGCGCGACGACCCGCTTGCGGGCCCGCTCCTTGAACTCCTCGTCCGAGTCGAAGACCGCGCGTGAGGCCTTGTACACCCGGTTCAGGTTGCTCATCGCCTGCTCGCCGTCGACGTCGGCCGCGGGGGCCAGCTCGCCGGGGTGCTCGAACAGGTACTGGATGAGCATGCCGAACTGGGTGCCCCAGTCGCCGATGTGGTGCCGGCCGATCGTCTTCTCGCCGGTGAAGTCGAGCATGCCGCGCAGAGCGTCGCCGATGACCGCCGACCGCAGGTGACCGACGTGCATCTCCTTCGCCACGTTCGGCTGGGCGTAGTCGACGACGGTGATGCCCGCGTTCTCCTTGAGCGGCACGCCGAGACGCTCGCCGTCCGCGTGCCGCGCGGCGAGGTTCTCGGTGATCGCCCTGTCGGCGACGGTGATGTTGAGGAAGCCGGGGCCGGAGACCTCGACGTCCTTGAGCACGTCACCGGTGGTGATGTTGCCGACGACCTGGGTGGCCAGCTCTCTGGGGTTGGCCTTGGCCTTCTTGGCGAGGGCGAGAATGCCGTTCGCCTGGAAGTCGGCCCTCTCGCTACGTCGCAGCAGCGGGTCGACGTCGGTCGCCTCCGGCAGGGTGGCCGAGAGGGCGGACGTGAGCTGCTGCTCGACGGAAGCGCTGAGGGGCGTGACCGAGGCCATGGGGTGGGAGCCGTTCTCCTCGTGGGTTTGGTAGACGTGCTCAGTATCCCATGGGGGGTAAAGCGGTTTTCGCGGGTGCGAGCCGGTGGGGGCTTGTCGCGCCCACGCGGCGGAGCCGCAGATCGATACAGCCCCGCGCCCCTTCGGGACGCTGCCCGCAAAGGCGTTTTCGTTGTTGCCGTCCTTGCTGGGACAATGAGGGCGCCAGCCGTGGACCGTGCGGCTGCCCTGGAGAAAGAAGGACGTGCCGATCGTGGCTCAGAGCACCGAGACCACCGACTGGGTCTCCCGTTTCGCGGATGAGGTCATCGAGGAGTCGGAGCGTCGGGCCCCGGGCAAACCGGTCGTCGTCGCATCGGGACTCTCCCCGTCCGGACCCATCCACCTCGGCAACCTGCGCGAGGTCATGACCCCGCACCTCGTCGCCGACGAGGTCCGGCGGCGCGGGCACCAGGTCCGCCATCTGATCTCCTGGGACGACTACGACCGCTACCGCAAGGTGCCGGCCGGTGTCGCCGGGGTCGACGAGACGTGGGCCGCGCACATCGGCAAGCCGCTGACCTCCGTCCCGGCGCCGAAGGGATCGGCCCACCCGAACTGGGCCGAGCACTTCAAGGCGGCGATGGTCGAGGCGCTCGCCGAGCTGGGCGTGGAGTTCGACGGGATCAGCCAGACCGCGCAGTACACCTCCGGGGTGTACCGCGAGCAGATCCTGCACGCCATGAAGCACCGCGGCGACATCGACGCCGTGCTCGCGCAGTACCGCACCAAGCCCAAGGGCGGCGCCAAGAAGTCGCAGAAGCCCCTCGACGAGGCCGAGCTGGAGGCCGCCGAGGGCTCCGGCGCGGCCGGCGAGGACGACGGCAGCTCCGGCTCCGCCGGGTACTTCCCGTACAAGCCCTACTGCGGCAACTGCGAGAAGGACCTCACCACCGTCACCTCGTACGTCGACGACACCACCGAGCTGACGTACACCTGCAACGAGTGCGGGTTCTCCGAGACCGTCCGGCTCAACGAGTTCAACCGCGGCAAGCTGGTCTGGAAGGTCGACTGGCCCATGCGGTGGGCGTACGAGGGTGTCGTGTTCGAGCCGAGCGGCGTCGACCACTCGTCGCCGGGGTCGAGCTTCCAGGTGGGCGGCCAGATCGTCGGGATCTTCGGCGGTAAGCAGCCGATCGGGCCCATGTACGCCTTCGTCGGCATCAGCGGCATGGCGAAGATGTCCTCCTCGCGCGGTGGGGTGCCCACGCCGTCCGACGCACTGAAGATCATGGAGCCGCAGCTGCTGCGCTGGCTGTACGCCCGCCGCAGGCCCAACCAGTCCTTCAAGATCGCCTTCGACCAGGAGATCCAGCGGCTCTACGACGAGTGGGACAAGCTCGACGGGAAGGTGGCGGACGGGTCCGCGCTGCCCGCCGACGTCGCCGCGCACTCGCGTGCCGTGCGCACGGCGGCCGGTGAGCTGCCGCGTACGGCGCGCCCGCTGCCGTACCGGACGCTCGCGTCCGTCGCCGACATCACCGCCGGCCACCAGGACCAGGCGCTGCGGATCCTCTCCGAGCTGGACCCGGAGAACCCGCTGGGCTCGCTCGACGATGCGCGTCCCCGGTACGACAAGGCCGAGGCCTGGATCAACACACAGGTGCCCGCCGACCAGCGGACCATCGTGCGCGACGAGCCCGACGTCGAGCTGCTGAAGTCCCTCGACGAGGCGTCCAGGCAGTCGCTGCGACTGCTCCTCGACGGGCTGGAGTCGCACTGGTCGCTGGACGGTCTGACCCACCTCGTCTACGGCGTGCCCAAGGTCCAGGCCGGGTTCTCCGCGGACGCCACGCCCAAGGAACTGCCGGCCGAGATCAAGACCGCCCAGCGGTCGTTCTTCGCGCTGCTGTACCACCTGCTGGTCGGGCGGGACACCGGGCCGCGGCTGCCCACGCTGCTGCTCGCGGTGGGGCAGGAGCGGGTGCGGGCCCTGCTCGCGGAGTAGGCGGTACGGGAAAAGGGGCCCTCTGCAGAGGGCCCCTTCTTCTTTGCTTCCGTGCCGGGGGTCAGGCGATGTGGTCCTCTTCCAGCTCCGCCGAATGGCGCTTCTGGAAGCGTTCCGTGAGGGTCTTCAGAGCGCTGGGGCTCAGCGAGGTGCCGTACGTCGCCTGGATGTTGTCGCCCAGGACGCGGGGCGTGGGGTAGCTGCCGTCGATCGACTGACGGAAGACCTGGTAGTAGTCGTCCTCGTTCGGCTCCGGGGGCTCCGGAGGGCCGCCGCCCTCGCCGAGCCGGCGGGTGCGGTTGCCGGTCACGGGGATCGGGAAGGTGCCGGTGTCCTCGGGGGAGGGTTCCTGGACGGGCGGTTCCTGCTGGTACTGGTCCTGGTACTGCTCGGCCCGGACCTGTTCCTCGTACCACTCTTCGTAGTGGCCCTGAGGGTCGTACTGGGCGTCGTAGCCGCCCTGGTACTCGACGTTCCGGGGAGTGTTGAACCAGTCCTGCACGTACTCCGGCTGCTCGACGTCAGGCGGGCCGGCCGGCTCGGGGCCGACCAGCTCGGGCCGCTGCTCGCCCGCGGGTGCCGCCTGCCGGGGGACCGGCGCCGCGGCGGCGCGAGGGCCAGTGGCGTTGCCGGGCGTCATGCCGGCCACGTCGGCCGGGGCAACGGCGTCCAGGGCCTGCTTCGGCGCCGGCGGCAGCAGGGCCGGCTCGATGCCCGCCGCCGCCAGCCCCGCCGGAGCCGTCTGCGCCAGCGGAACCCCGTACCGCGCCAGACGCAGCGGCATCAAGGACTCCACCGGTGCCTTCCGCCGCCACGCCCGGCCGAAGCGGGAGCGCAGACGGGCCTGGTACACCAGCCGCTCCTGCTCCAGCTTGATGACCTGCTCGTAGGAGCGCAGCTCCCACAGCTTCATGCGGCGCCACAGGAGGAAGGTCGGGAGGGGGGAGAGGAGCCAGCGGGTGAGGCGGACGCCCTCCATGTGCTTGTCGGCCGTGATGTCCGCTATGCGACCGATCGCGTGGCGGGCCGCCTCCACCGAGACCACGAACAGGATCGGGATCACGCCGTGCATGCCGACGCCCAGCGGGTCCGGCCAGGCCGCCGCACCGTTGAAGGCGATCGTCGCCGCCGTCAGCAGCCACGCCGTCTGACGCAGGAGCGGGAACGGTATGCGGATCCACGTCAGGAGAAGGTCAAGGGCGAGCAGGACGCAGATACCTGCGTCGATGCCTATCGGGAAGACATAACTGAAGTTCCCGAAGCCCTTTTGGATGGCCAGCTCGCGGACGGCCGCGTACGAACCGGCGAAGCCGATGCCGGCGATGATGACGGCGCCGAACACGACCACACCGATGAGAATGCGATGCGTCCGAGTCAGCTGCAGTGGCGCGGCCACTCGTACTCCCCTCCCAGTGCATGTTGTTGCGCGCAACAGGGTGGCACATCTGTGCGGCGTGCGGATTGCCGGTACGGCACGAGCCCGGTCCCTTCAGAGGGCCGGGCTCGTACAACAGGCGTGGCTGAGCTGCGTGTTGTGACTCAGCGGCGGGGCAGGTGTGACGGTCAGCTCTTCTTCGGCGCTGACTTGGACGGGGAGCCGGACGCCTTCGAGGCGCTCCCGGAGGGCGACTTCGAAGCCGACTTCGACGGGGCGCTGCTCGGCGTGCCCGCGCTGCCGCCGCCGTTCGCCTTCGTCACCGCGGCCACCGCCTCCTTGGCGGCCTTGCGCGCGAGCTTGTCCAGGGACTCCGCGCTCGGGGTCTTCTCACCGGCGAGACCGGCGCCGTTGTAATCGAGCGTCACGACGACGTTCTCGACCCGGGCCACGATCGTCTCCTGCCGGAAGGAGCCCTCCTTCTTCTTCAGGTCGTAGCGCACCGCCGTCGCCTCGTCGCCCACCCCGGCGACCGGCTCCGACTTGGTGTTCTTCGCGCCCGACACCGACTTCGCGTCCTGGGCCTGCGTCTCGTAGTACTCCTGCGCCCGCTTCTCGCCCGAACCGCGCGAGACGTCCGACTCGAAGCGCAGCATGGAGACGTTGAGCCAGCGGAACTGCGAGCCCTTCACGCCGTTGTTGTCGAGGCTGCTCCAGGAGCAGGAGCCACGCGTCGACGCGTCGTCCGACGAGCCCTCCTTGCCGGACTTGGCCTCGGGGGCGAGCTCCTCCAGCGTCTTCTTCGACAGCGCCTTGCACGGCTGCGGAATCGCCTTGTACGCCGCCGCCTGCACTGTCGGCGACGGGCTCGCGGACTCGGACGCCGACGCCGAGGCCTTCGTGTCCCCGGCGGCCTTGTCGTCCGAACCGGAGTCCGAGGAACAGCCCGCGGCGATCAGCACCGCGGGGACGACGGCCGCGCAGACAAGGGCACGCTGCAGGCCGTGAAGGCCCTTCCCCCGCTGCTCGCGCTGCTTACGCCCGTCACGCTGTTCTCGCTCTGCTACTCGCTGCATGGTTCCTTCACTCATGACTGACACTCGTGGTCCCTGCGGTCGGATCGGGTCCGAGGGGCCACGGTACGCGGTGAAGAAGGTGTGTGGTCTCGTTTCGGTTACGTCGCACCTGGGCGTACGAGGGTGCGCGAGGGGCGCTACTCGGCCAGTTCGTCGGCCAGTTGTGCCGCCAGTTTCTGGGCCCTGTCCTGCATTTCCTCGCTGTCCGGGGCCGCGCCGACGGTGGCCGGCTGCTCCTCGTACTCGATCGTCACGATCACGTTGGACGTGCGGAACGCCACAGTCACCTTGCGCTGCTGGGCCGTCGAACCGGAGCTGCTGAGCTTGTCGTCGAGGAAAGCCTCGTCGCCCAGGTCTTCGAGCACACGGGGCTGGAGCGCGGCGGGGGTCGCGCCGTCGGTGGAGGTCGCCGAGCCCGACGGGGAGGTGGAGGCGGAGGGCGAGGAGGACGCGGACGTCGACGGTGAGGCCGGGGACGAGGCGGAGGGCGAGCCGCTCGGGTCGGCGGAGGTGGTGCCCTCGCCGGTCGCGGCGCTGACGGACTCGGTGCTCGTCGGCTCGGGCAGGTCGGCCGCCTCCAGCAGGGCCGCGAAGAGCCGCTCCGCCTCGCTGTCGTCGCTGACCGACGTGTCGTACGACACCACACGCTCGAAGTCGACGAAGAGATGGTCCGTGGCGTCGGTCGACTCGACCTTCCAACGGCAGCCGACCTTGCGGTCGGTGTCGTAGGTGAGGGTCGGGGCGCCCTCGTAGGCCTTCTCGCGCTGGTCCTCGTCCGTGATCTGCTTGATGCCCGGCAGAAGCGAGTCGAGCGTGTCCTCGCCGACCACGCCGCAAGGTTCGGGCAGCGTGTCGTACCGGCCGGGCTCGGCCGCCGCGGTCGCCGTGCCGGAGTCGCCGGGATTGGAGCCGTCGGTCGTACCGCCGTCGTCGGAGCTGCCGGTGCAGCCTGCCAGCAGCGCCGCGAGGAGTGCGGCGACGCCGGATACGTAGGCCTTCCGCTGCACGGTCAGGCTCCTCTCGACGGTGGCTCTGTGGTCGGTCCGTGGCCGGTCATTCAGTGTCCCCGCTGGTTATTCGCTTGCCGCACGGGGGCGCCCACTGGAGACAATGTGTATCGCACGCACTGCCGTGGGCGCCGGTCCGTTGTCCCTTTCATCGACCTTGGTGCCGGTTTTGCGATTTCAGACTTGTATGTGTTTTCCGGGGGATTGAGGACGTTATGTCGTACGTGGAGATGCCGGGCGCGAAGGTTCCCATCCGTATGTGGACCGACCCGGCGACGGTCGAGGACGGGGCGCTCCAGCAGCTGCGGAACGTCGCGACCCTGCCGTGGATCAAGGGCCTCGCCGTGATGCCGGACGTGCATTACGGGAAGGGGGCGACGGTCGGGTCCGTCATCGCGATGCGCGGGGCCGTGTGTCCTGCGGCGGTGGGCGTGGACATCGGGTGCGGGATGTCGGCGGTGAAGACGTCGCTGACGGCCAACGACCTGCCGGGTGACCTGTCGCGGCTGCGCTCGAAGATCGAGCAGGCGATTCCGGTGGGGCGCGGGATGCACGACGATCCCGTCGACCCCGGGCGGCTGCACGGCTTCGGTACGGCCGGGTGGGACGACTTCTGGGGGCGGTTCGACGGCGTCGCCGATGCGGTGAAGTTCCGTGAGGAGCGGGCCGGTAAGCAGATGGGAACGCTGGGAAGCGGAAATCATATGATCGAGGTCTGTCTCGATCAGTCAAATTCGGTCTGGCTCATGCTCCACTCCGGGTCCCGGAACATTGGCAAGGAGTTGGCCGAGTACCACATAGGTGTTGCTCAGAAGCTCCCGCACAATCAGGGCCTTGTGGACCGTGACCTGGCAGTGTTCGTATCGGAAACTCCGCAGATGGCCGCGTACAGGAACGACCTGTACTGGGCCCAGGAGTACGCCAAGTACAACCGCGCGATCATGATGGCGCTGCTGAAGGACGTCATCCGCAGGGAGTTCAAGAAGGCCAAGCCGACGTTCGATACCGAGATCTCGTGTCACCACAATTATGTGACGGAGGAGCGGTACGAGGGCATGGACCTGCTGGTCACACGCAAGGGTGCGATCCGCGCGGGATCCGGCGAGTTCGGCATCATTCCCGGCTCGATGGGCACCAGCTCGTACATCGTGAAGGGGCTCGGAAACGAGAAGGCCTTCAACTCCGCTTCGCATGGGGCAGGTCGGCGTATGAGCCGGAACGCGGCGAAGCGGCGCTTCACGGTCCGGGATCTGGAGGACCAGACGCGGGGAGTGGAGTGCCGTAAGGACTCTGGCGTGCTCGATGAGATACCGGGTGCATACAAGAACATCGATCAGGTCATGGAGCAGCAGCGCGATCTCGTGGAGGTCGTGGCGAAACTGAAGCAGTTCATCTGCGTGAAGGGTTAGAGAGTGACAGGCGCGGCGATCGTGGGCCGCGCCTGTCACTGGCTGCTCAGCCCGGCAGCGGTACTACCCCATGCAGCAGTTTCCATCGGCGCTGTTGGCAGGGGCTCGTGGAGTAGCCGAGCTCCACCGCTGCGTGGGCGATGGTTGGTGCTGCGAGGAGGATCCGGTCCATCTCGGGGGTCCAGTGGATGCGCGGAGGCCTGCGTTCCATATCTGCGGGGCGGACCCACGGCACAAGGGAATCGGCGGCGGTCTGCTTCCGCTCCAGTGACAGGCAGCCCGGGTAATAGAGGTGGGCCGCCAACTGCTGGGCGTTCTCCTTCGTGTACAGGATGTTGTAGATGTCGTCCCGTGCGTTGCGCTTAAGCGTGCGTTCGGCTCCCGTGATGACCCTTACGTAACAGCTCGTGTAGGCGGCGATCGCAGTGCTCTTCGTTGTCAGGGAGACGAAGGGGAAGCCCTGACTCGTGAATCCCACCGAACCGTCAGCGTCGATGACGCCTCGCAGATAGTCGCGTCCCGAAAACTCGCCGAGCGGTGGGGAGATCGTTTTCGACTTGCGGCCGTAAGGCAGGCCGAGTTCGCTGAGTTCGGTCCTGGCCTCAAGGGAGCACAGGCTCCAGACAACCGAGGTGTGAGTCTCTGCGAAGTTAGTGGACCGGGTGCGCTCCGTGATTCTGCTGTAGTACGGCGTCAACTTCTGGAATCTGCGGAGTAGTTCGATGTCGCGGGCGCTGATCTCGACGCCGAACATGTAGGCGTACTCGGGGACCGTGAGGTCCATGAACTGGTGGACGCTAGGCTCGCAATCAGCCACAGGGAAGCCTCTACTTCCTTGCTGGTCAGGCCCTCGTCCGGGCGGCATCCCGGTCGAGGGCCGTCGTTTTGATGTTGTGGCGCGAGCCTAGGTCGCCAGTTCAGCGTCAGTTCGGGTGATCGAGGGGGTTCATCCCTGTGGGTTACTTCGGCGCGTGCGTCACCGCGTAGATCATCACGAACGCCACGATGTGGATGCCGAAGAGGAAGTAGCCGAGCCACCACCACATCTGGCGTTCGTTGTGGGGGTCCTTCCGGTCCGGGGTCACAGCTCCCGGTGCACCTTCGTGTTGGACGCCTGGGCGCGGGGGCGGACCACCAGCAGGTCGATGTTGACGTGGCTGGGGCGGGTGACCGCCCAGGTGATGGTGTCGGCGACATCGTCGGCCGACAGCGGGGCGGCCACGCCCTCGTAGACCTTCGACGCCCTGTCCTCGTCGCCGCCGAAGCGGGTGAGTGCGAACTCGTCGGTCTTGACCATGCCGGGCGCGACCTCGATGACGCGGACCGGGCGGCCGACGATCTCCAGGCGGAGGGTCTCGGCGAGGACGTGGGCGCCGTGCTTGGCGGCGACATAGCCCGCGCCGCCCTCGTAGGTGCCGTGGCCGGCGGTGGAGGAGACGACGACCACCGTGCCGTCGCCGCTCGCCTCCAGCTTGGGGAGCAGCGCCTGGGTGAGGTTCAGGGTGCCGATCACGTTCGTCTCGTACATCGTGCGCCAGTCGGCCGGGTCGCCGGTCGCCACCGGGTCGGCGCCCAGTGCGCCGCCCGCGTTGTTGACCAGCACGCCGATCGTCTGGAAGGCCAGCGCGAACTCGTCGACCGCCGCGCGGTCCGTCACGTCCAGCTGGTAGGCCGCCGCGGAATGGCCGGCCGCGTTGATCTCCTCGGCCAGTGCCTCGATGCGGTCCTTGCGGCGGGCGGTGAGGACCACGCGGTAGCCGGCCGCGGCGAGCTGACGTGCCGTGGCGGCGCCGATTCCGCTGCTCGCACCGGTGACGACGGCGATGCGGGAGGCGGGGGACGGGGCTGCGGCGGGCATGGCTGCTCCTCTTGCGTGGTCGAGTCCAGGGACTGTCCGGCCAGGATAGGCGCGCGGGACGGTGGGACAATGAGACGGGTGATTCCCCGAGCAGGAGGTGGATCATGGGACACGCACGTGAGGTCATGGACCGGCTCACCGCGGCGATCACCACCGCGGACCCCAAGGGCATCGCCGAGCTGTACGCACAGGACGCGGTCGCCGTCACCCCGGACGGCGGGGAACTGCACGGGCGCGACGACATCGCCGCGTACTGGCGCCAGATGACGGAAATGGTTCCCGACGGCCGGTACGAGTCGGTGCACTCGTACGAGGTCGGCAACACGGCCATCGACGAGGGCGTCTTCACCGGCCGGAACACGGGACCGATCCAGTTGCCCACCGGCGAGACGCTGCCCGCCACGCAGAAGGAGATCAGGATCCGCGGGGTCGACTTCGCCACCGTCGACGACAGCGGACACATCGTCGACTACCGGCTCTACTTCGACGAGATGGAGTTCCTCGGGCAGTTGGGGCTGCTGCCGCCGACCTGAGACTCAGTTCAGTCGCCTCGCGGCGCGTACATGATCACCGCCATGCCCGCGAGGCAGATCAGTGCGCCCGTGACGTCCCAGCGGTCCGGGCGGTAGCCGTCGGCGACCATGCCCCAGGCCAGCGAACCGGAGACGAAGACACCTCCGTACGCGGCGAGGATGCGGCCGAACTCGGCGTCGGGCTGGAGCGTGGCGATGAAGCCGTAGGCGCCGAGGGCCATCACGCCCGCGCCGATCCACAGCCAGCCGCGGTGTTCACGCACGCCCTGCCAGACCAGCCAGGCGCCGCCGATCTCGAAGAGGGCGGCGACGACGAACAGGGCGGCGGAGCGCACGATGAGCATGCGGGCAGCTTGCCATGGGGCCGCAGCGCGTCCGTTCGGCGGTTCCGGGCCGTTCGGCGGTTCCGGGCGGTGCGCGTCACCTGTTGGACGGCGCCTGCGGTTCGCTCCGCGTGGGATACATCCGTACGACCACGCTGGAGTGAGGAGTGGGCGGATGCGGCGGATGCGGGTTGCTGCGGTGTGCGGTGCGGCCGTGATGGCGGCGGTCGGCGGAATGGCCGTGGCCCCGGCCGCCGGGGCGTTGAGCGCGCCGGAGGCGCATCTCGCCTATCACGGCTCCGCCGCCATGTCCGGCGGCCGGGTCGCCGTACGGTTCACGCCTTACCGGCTCGGGACGGGTGCCCTGCGGGACTCGACGGTGGCGGTACGGCTGCGCCTGTCCGAGCCGCTGGCGGACCGGCAGGCGCTGCCCGACAGGTGTGCGCGGGCGGGGGAGCGGATCGTGATGTGCCGGCTCGGCGTGCTGGACGCGGACGGAACGGGAGAGCCGGTCGGTCTGCGAGTACGGCTGCGGGGCGCGCCGTCGGAGGTGCTGGTGGAGTTCGACACCGTGCGCAGCGGTGGCGCGGCGGGCGTGGACCGCGGGAACGGTCAGCAGCGGGTGCTGGTGCTGGACACGGGGGACTCGTACCACTTCTGAGGCCCGTCTCCGCTTCCGGGCCGGGTGACCGGCCGGCCCGCGGTTCGGATGCCGCTACTCGTCCGGGGTCTCGCTGTCGTAGCGCTCGCGTGCCTCCCGGACCTCGTCGAAGTGGGTCTCCGCCCAGTCCTTCACCGCGGTCAGCAGCAGGGCCAGGCCGTGCCCGAGCGGAGTGAGCTCGTAGTCGACGCGGACCGGGACGGACGGGGTGACCGTGCGGGTGAGGAGGCCGTCCCGCTCCAGTGAGCGCAGGGTCTGGGTCAGCATCTTGGGGCTGACCCCGGCGATCTTGCGGCCGAGGTCGCTGTAGCGCATGGGGCCCGCCGAGAGGGCGGCGACGACGAGGCTGACCCACTTGTCGCTGAGGCGGTCCAGGAGCTGGTTGGTGGGGCAGCTCTTGAGGAACGCGTCGTAGGCGATGCGGGCCTCTTCGCGCCGCTCGGCCGCTGTCATGGTCGGCATGGCTCACCTCACGGGTACGTACGCACTCCCAGGTAACTACTTACGAAAGGATAGTAACTCTTCCTAGGGTTGTTGCAACAGCGGGGAAATCCTCCCCGACATGCGCTGATTGCACAGACCAGGAGAGTTGTCATGCGTGCTGCTGTGGTGAGGACGTTCGGCGGACCCGACGCCGTGGAGATCGTGGCGCGGGAGGTGCCCGAGCCGGGTGCGGGGCAGGTGCGGATCAAGGTCGCGGCGGCCGCGCTGAACCCGGTCGACGCGGGGTTGGCGGCCGGTGTCTTCGGGGGTGCCGGCGCCGATGTCGGGCTCGGCTGGGACGTGGCCGGGACGGTGGACGCGGTGGGGCCGGCCGCTTCCTGGGGTGTCGGGGACGAGGTGGTGGCCCTGCACTACGGCATGCTCAAGCCGCTGGGCACGCACGCCGAGTACGTCGTCGTCCCCGCGGACGCCGTCGCCAAGGCCCCGGCGACGGTCGACTCCGTCCACGCCGCGACGCTGCCGCTGAACGCCCTGACCGCCGCGCAGGCCCTGGACCGGCTGGAGTTGGGGCCGGACCAGTCCCTGCTGGTGACGGGCGCGGCGGGCGCGGTCGGCGGGTACGCCGTCCAACTCGCCGCACACCGGGGGATATCCGTGACGGCACTGGCCCGCGAGGCCGACGAGGAACTCGTACGGTCCCTGGGGGCGACCCGTTTCGCGGCGGGTGCCGTCGAGGCGGGGAGCTTCGACGCGGTGCTTGACGCCGCGATCCTGGGGGAGACGGCACTGGAGTGGGTGCGGGACGGGGGCGCCTACATCGGCGTCATCCCGGGCACCCAGCCCGCGTCCGTGCGCGGGGTGCGCACCGATGCGGTCGAGGTCGGTGCCGACGGGGTACAGCTCGCCGAGCTGGTCCGGCTGGCGGACGACGGGGTGCTGACCCTCCGGGTGGCCGAGACCTTCGCGCTGGACGACGCCGTCAAGGCGCACGCCCGGCTCGCGGAGGGCGGGGTGCGGGGTCGGTTGGTCCTGGTTCCCTGACCTTCGGTGTTCCCTGATCGGCGTTGCCGCCGGAGCGGGCGTCCGCCGCGTACGCCGTCGGCGGCACCCCCACCGTCGCCGTGAAGTCCCGCACCAGGTGGGCCTGGTCGGCGTAGCCGAGTTCGCCTGCGAGGGTGGCCCAGTCGACGTCGCTGCGGGTGCCGGCGAGGTCCAGGGCCTCGTGGATGCGGTAGCGCAGGAGGACCCTCTTCGGGCTGACGCCGACGTATGTCGAGAAAAGGCGCTGCAGTGCCCGCACCGACAGGCCCTGCTCCCGGGCGAAATCGCCGACGCGGCACACCGTGCGGTCGGCACGGATGCGCCGGACGAGGTCGATGGCGAGGTCTGCCTGCGGGTCCGGGGCGCAGGGCAGAGCGAGCAGGAAGGCGTCGAGGGCGGCCACCCGGGCGGCGTCGTCGGCGGGGGTGACGATCGCGTGCGCGGCGTCGCCCGTGGCCTGCGCGAACACCTCCTGGGCGGGCAGTACGCGGCCCGTCCACCGGGACGCCGGTGCGTCGGGGGCGTAGGGCCGGAAGCCGCCGGGCCGGAACTTCGCCCCGCAGACCCGACCCCGACCGGTCAGCTTCCGGGTGTACAGGCCGAGCGCGACCCCGGTGACCTCGGCATACGGCGGCCCCTCGGCCTCGTCCCACTGGAAGGTGAGGTTCACGGCCGGGTGCGGGACGATGTGGGAGGCGTAGGGCACGGGCAGGTCCCAGTCGATGAGCCAGTACCACTCGACGTACCGGCGCAGCGGCTCGGCGGGTTCGTGGCGGCGGAACCGGACGCGGTTCAGCAGTGCGGACGGGTCGACGATCCCGCGGGTGTCGTGGCGGGGTGCCTCCATGGCCGGATCGTACGTCGCGATCCCCCGGGCGTCGCGTTTCTTCAAGAACGGCAGCGCGCGGCTTCCCTACGGTCGGGGCATGGACACGAACAGTGCGAAGACGTACGGCATCGGTGAGCTGCTGGCCATGGCGCGCGAGCGGGCGGTTCCGGTGGTGCGGGGCATTCCCGACGCGGCCCTCGGCGCTCCCACGCCCTGCGCCGAGTACGACGTGAAGGCGCTGGTCAATCACGTCTTCCAGGTGATCGTGCAGTTTCAGAGGCTGGCCGTGAAGGAGGCGTCGGACTTCGCCGAGACCCCCGACCGGGTCGCCGGGAGCCCCGAGTGGCGGGAGCGGCTCACGGACGAGGCGGACCGGCTGGTGGCGGCCTGGTCCGCGCCCGGTGCCGAGGAAGGCAGGACCGGCGGGATGAACATGCCCGCGCGGCTGGTCGGCGCGATGGCGCTGCTCGATCTCACCGTGCATGTGTGGGACCTGGCGCGGGCGACGGGCCAGGACTACCCGGCCGCCGACGAGGCGGTCGTGGCCGAGCTGGCAGGCGCGGTGGACCAGCTGTCACCGACGGCCAGGAAGATGGGGGTGTTCGGGGAGCCGGTGCCGGTGGCCGAGGGCGCGTCGGCGTTCGAGCGGCTGCTGGGGCGGACGGGGAGGGACCCGTACTGGCGATCGTCGTGACCTGCGGGGATCCGCACCGGCACTGGTTTCCGGCGGGCCGGGAATAGTGCCGGGCCGGTCGCCGTTGTCCGGGTATAGTTGAACCGTCAACAACCTGGAGGATGAGCGACCATGCAGTTCGGGATCTTCAGCGTCGGCGATGTCACGCCGGACCCCACCACGGGCCGTACGCCGACCGAGCGCGACCGCATCAAGGCCATGGTCGCCATCGCGCTGAAGGCCGAGGAGGTCGGACTCGACGTCTTCGCGACCGGCGAGCACCACAACCCGCCGTTCGTGCCGTCGTCCCCGACGACGATGCTCGGCTACATCGCGGCGCAGACGGAGCGCCTCGTCCTCTCCACCTCCACCACCCTCATCACCACCAACGACCCGGTGAAGATCGCCGAGGACTTCGCGATGCTCCAGCACCTGGCCGACGGCCGGGTGGACCTGATGATGGGCCGCGGCAACACCGGGCCGGTGTACCCCTGGTTCGGCCAGGACATCCGGCAGGGCATCAACCTCGCCATCGAGAACTACGCCCTGCTGCACCGGCTGTGGCGCGAGGACGTCGTGAACTGGGAGGGCAAGTTCCGTACGCCTCTCCAGGGCTTCACGTCCACGCCCCGGCCGCTGGACGGCGTGGCGCCGTTCGTCTGGCACGGCTCGATCCGCTCGCCGGAGATCGCCGAACAGGCCGCGTACTACGGCGACGGCTTCTTCCACAACAACATCTTCTGGCCGGCCGACCACACCAAGCAGATGGTCGAGCTGTACCGGACCCGGTACGCCCACTACGGGCACGGCACACCCGAGCAGGCGATCGTCGGGCTCGGCGGTCAGGTCTTCATGCGGAAGAACTCGCAGGACGCGATCCGTGAGTTCCGGCCGTACTTCGACGTCGCGCCGGTGTACGGGCACGGCCCGTCGCTGGAGGACTTCACGGACCAGACGCCGCTGACCGTCGGCTCGCCGCAGCAGGTCATCGAAAAGACGCTCTCCTTCCGCGAGTACGCCGGTGACTACCAGCGCCAGCTGTTCCTGATGGACCACGCCGGGCTGCCGCTGAAGACCGTCCTCGAGCAGCTCGACCTGCTCGGCGAGGAGGTCGTGCCGGTGCTGCGCAAGGAGTTCGCGGCCGGCCGGCCGGCCGACGTGCCGGAGGCACCGACGCACGCCTCCCTGCTGGCGAAGAAGGGTTCGGAAGAGGTGACCGTCGCATGAAGCTCGTAGTCGTGTCCGCCGGGCTGAGCGTCCCGTCCTCCACGCGGCTGCTGGGCGACCGGCTGGCGGCGGCGACGGTCCGACAGGCCGCCGACCCGGTGGACGTGGAGGTCGTGGAGCTGCGCGACCTCGCGGTGGAGATCGCGCACAACTTCACCAACGGCTTCCCGGGCCGCAGACTGGCCGCCGCGATCGACGCGGTGACCTCGGCGGACGGGCTGATCGTCGTCACGCCGGTGTTCTCGGCCTCGTACAGCGGTCTGTTCAAGTCCTTCTTCGACGTGATCGACAAGGACGCGCTGACCGGCCTGCCGGTGCTGATCGCGGCCACCGGCGGCACCGCCCGGCACTCCCTGGTCCTGGAGCACGCCCTGCGTCCGCTCTTCGCCCACCTGCGGGCCGTGGTCGTGCCGACCGGCGTCTACGCCGCCTCGGAGGACTGGGGCGCGGAGGGGCTGGACGGGCGGATCGAGCGGGCGGCGGGCGAGCTGACGGGCTTGATGCAGGGCCTGTCGGGAGTCAGGACGGCCGCCGCTGACGCCCTCACGGTGGTGCCCTTCGCCGAGCAGTTGGCCGCACTGCACAGCCCGTCCGGCGTTTGAGGACGAGGCCGTTCAGGCCGAACGGGGGTCTGGGGGCGAAGCCCCCAGGGCGGCCAGGTGAGGGTGAGATCCCAGTAAGAAGGGTGATCGTAAGCTCGCTCACACGGCCGAACCGCCGGAGGCCTTGGCAGACTGAACCCGTGTCCCAGACTGTTCTCCTCGCCGAAGACGACCGCGCCATCCGCCACGCCCTGGAGCGCGCGCTGACCCTGGAGGGCTACCAGGTCACCGCGGTCGCCGACGGCGTCGAGGCGCTGGCGCAGGCCCACCGCACACCCCCGGACGTGCTGGTGCTGGACGTGATGATGCCCGGCATCGACGGCCTCCAGGTCTGCCGGGTGCTGCGCGCCGAGGGCGACCGCACCCCGATCCTGATGCTGACGGCGCTCGTGGAGACCCAGGACCGCATCGCCGGCCTGGACGCGGGCGCCGACGACTACGTCGTGAAGCCGTTCGACGTGGAGGAGGTCTTCGCCCGGCTGCGCGCCCTGCTGCGCCGCACCAGCGAGACGAACGGCGCCCCCGTCGACGTACCGAAGCAGCCGCCCGCCCCCGAGCCCTCCGGCCGGCTGATCGAGGCGGCCGGGCTGCGGATGGACCCGCAGGCGCGGCGGGCGTGGCGGGGAGGGCGGGAGCTGGAGCTGACGCGGACCGAGTTCGAGCTGCTCGAGCTGCTGGTCCGCAACGCGGGCATCGTCCTCGACCACTCCACCATCTACGACCGCATCTGGGGCTACGACTTCGGCCCCGGCTCCAAGAACCTCGCCGTCTACGTCGGCTATCTGCGCCGCAAGCTCGACGAGCCGGGCGCGCCACAGCTGATCCACACGGTGCGCGGGGTGGGTTACGTGCTGCGGGAGGACTGAGTGGGCGCGGCCCGGCGTCGGCTCGGGAGGCTGCTGACGGCACGACGCAGCACGGGTCTGGGTACCACCTTCGCCCTGTCCTTCGCCGCCGTGACCGCCGTCGTCACGGTCCTGGTCGGTCTGCTGTCGTACACCGCCGCCGCCCGGCTGGTCCGGGTCGACCAGGAGTCCGTGTTCGACGAGGTCGTGCAGGACCTGCGGGGCGAGGTCCGGCAGCGGCCGATGACCCCGGACGACTTCTCCTCCTCCGCGCCGGGCCACGATCTCGTACGGCCCGCCCGTACCGATGTGCAGGTGCTGGGCCCGGACGGGGCCGTGGTCGACCCGGGGCGCCCGGGACTGCCGGTCACGTCCGCCGACCGGCGGATCGCGGCCGACGGGACGGCCGGGCGAATGGTCCAGCACAAGGACGTCGACGTCGGCAGCGACGTCTACCGCGTCGCGACCGTCGCGCTGGGCGGCGGACGTGGCGCCGTGCAGATCGCCCAGGAGTTCAGCGACACAGAGGACCTGCTGCGGGCACTCCAGCAACGCACGCTGCTGCTGATGGCGGCGGTGGTGACCCTTGCGGGGCTCTTCGGCTGGTGGCTGGCCCGGCGTATCACGCGCCGCCTGGTCGTCCTCACCTCCGCCGCCGAGGACGTCGCCCGCACCCGGCGGCTCGGCATCCAGGTGCCGGTCGCCGGATATGACGAGGTCGGCCGGCTGGGCCGCGCCTTCGACCGCATGCTGGGGCGTCTCGCCCAGTCGGAGGAGGACCAGCGGCGGCTGGTGCAGGACGCGGGCCACGAGCTGCGCACCCCGCTCACCTCACTGCGTACGAACATCTCCCTGCTGCGCCGTATCGACGAGCTGCCGCCCGACACCCGGGACGAACTGGTCGCGGACCTGGGCCAGGAGGCGCGCGAACTGACCGACCTGGTCAACGAGTTGGTCGACCTGGCGGCCGGGCAGTCCGACGCCGAGCCGGCCCAGCGGGTGGACCTCGCCGACATCGCCGAGGACGTCGCGGGGCTCGCCCGGCGACGAACGGGACGGCGGATCGTGGTCCGCGCGAGCGGGGACACGACGACACAGGGGCGGCCCGCGATGCTTCAGCGCGCGGTGACCAACCTCGTCGAGAACGCGGCGAAGTTCGACCGCGAGGGGACCGCGCCGATCGAGATCAACGTCGCCGGGCCCGCCCGGCCCGGGACGGTGCGCGTCGAGGTCCTGGACCGGGGGCCCGGTATCGCCGAGGACGACCTGATCCGGGTCTTCGACCGCTTCTACCGGGCCGCCGACGCACGGTCGCGGCCGGGGTCCGGGCTGGGGCTGTCGATCGTGCGGGAGGTGGCGCTGGCGCACGGGGGCGCGCCGTTCGCCTTTCGGCGGGACGGGGGCGGGACGGCGATCGGGTTCACGGTGGGCGGTTCCGGCTGAGGGAGTGCTGCACTCGCTCGGATCTCCATGGACCGGATCCCCATGGACCGGATCTCAGGACCGGATCTCCATGGATCGGATCTCCGTGAATGGGCCACTATCTGTTCGGGCGGGGCGTGCGTCGTGCCCGGTGGCCGAGGGGAGGAGCGTCATCGTGCTGAGCGACGTGGAGAGCGCCGTACTGGCGGAGATCGACGAGGCCGGGATCGGGCGGACGCTGCTGGAGCTGATCTCCGTGCCCAGCGTGACCGGGAGCGCGGCCGAGTCGGAGCTTCAGCATCTGCTGGCGGGGCGGCTGGAGCGGCTCGGGCTGGATGTCGACCTGTGGTCCATGGACCTGGACGCGCTGCGCGCGGACCCCGGGTTTCCGGGGGCGGAGGCCGAACGCGAGGAGGCCTGGGGGCTGGTCGGGGTGACGGAGGACGGCGGTGACGGGCCGACCCTCGTCCTCCAGGGCCACGTGGACGTCGTACCGCCGGGCGACCTGGACGCCTGGGAGGGCGATCCGTTCGTGCCGAGGGTGGTCGGGGACGTCGTCCACGGCCGGGGCGCCTGCGACATGAAGGCCGGTCTGGTGGCCCACCTCGCCGCGCTCACGGCGATACGGGCCGCCGGGGTGCGGCTGCGCGGGCGGATCGGCGTGCACTTCGTCGTGGGCGAGGAGGACGGCGGCCTCGGTGCCTTCGGCACGCTGCGACGCGGCCACCGGGGGGACGTCTGCGTCATCGCCGAGCCGACGGGCGGCGCCCTCGTCACCGCCAACGCCGGCGCGCTGACCTTCCGTATCGCCGTGCCCGGCAAGGCGGCACACGGCAGTGCGCGGGACCAGGGCGTGAGCGCGGTCGACGCGTATCTGCCGCTGCACCGGGCGCTGGCCCGGCTGGAGACGGAGCGCAACCAGGACGTTCATCCTCTGATGGCCGAGCACCCGATCCCGTACGCCCTGTCGGTGGGGACCCTGCGCGCCGGGGACTGGGCGAGCAGCGTGCCCGATCTGCTGGTCACGGAGGGGCGGTTGGGGGTGCGGCTCGGGGAGGACCCGGCGCAGGCGCGGGCCGCGTTCGAACGGTGCGTGTCGCAGGCGTGCGCCCAAGACCCCTGGCTGCGGGCGCATCCGGCGACGGTGACCTGGCCGGGCGGGCAGTTCGCCAGCGGGCGGCTGCCGGAGGGGCATCCGTTGCCGGAGGTGATCCGGGGCGCCCACGCCGATGCCGGGGGAGCCGCAGGGCTGCGGGAGTGCGGGGCGCCGTACGGGAGCGATCTGCGGCTGTACGCCGGGGCGGGCATCCCGACGCTGCAGTTCGGGCCGGGGGACATCCGGGTGGCGCACAGTGAGCGGGAGCGGGTGTCGCTCGCCGAAGTCGTGCAGGCGGCGCGGACGTTGGCGGTGACGGTGCTGCGGACGGTCGGCACGAAGTGAGCCGAACCGGGGCGGCCGACGCCTGTCCTCAGGCCGTGGAGGACCGTCCGACCCCGATGACATCGAGCATCGCCCGCGTCGCCGGGCTGGGGTTGAAGCGGCTCCACGCCAGGTACTCCAGGCGATGCGGGCCGTCGAGCACCCGGACCAGGGCCAGTTCGGGGTCGTCGGCGGCCAGCGGGCCGATGTACGCCGACGGCAGCAGCGCGATGCCGAGTCCGCGGGCGACCAGCCGGGAGATCAGCTCGACGACGCCGGCCTCGTACGCGACGTCCCGGACCAGACCGGCCGCGGCGAAGGCCCGGTCGGACTGGGCGCGGGCCGGTGTCCCGGCCGCGAAGTCCACGAACGTCTCGCCGGCGATCTCCGCCAGCGCGACCCGGGAGGCGCCCGCGAGCCGGTGCCCGGCCGGCACGACGAGGGCATGCTCGTCGTGATCGAGGACGACGGATTCGACGCCGGACGGCGCCTCGCCCTCCGGAAGGCCCAGGAAGGCGATGTCCAGGTCGCCGTCGCGGATGGCGGTCGCCAGTTCGTCGCTGCGTCCGGAGCGCAGGACGACGTGGACGTCCGGGTACCGGGCGCGGTACCGCTGCAGCAGTTCCGGCACGTCCACGGCAGCCGTCGTCACGATCACGCCCACGGCGAGCCGGCCCCGTACGACTCCGGTCGCCGCGGCGGCGTCGGCGACCGCGCGGTCGGCCGCGGCCAGGCACTCGCGCGCGGCGGCGACGAACGCCTCCCCGGCGCTGGTCAGCTCGACGCGGCGGCTGGAGCGGGCGAACAGCCGGACCCCGAGCTCCCGTTCCAGTCCGGCGATCCGGTGACTGAGCGATGACTGCACCACGTCGCAGTGCTCCGCGGCCCGGGTGAAGTTGCGGGTTTCGGCGACGGCGACGACGTAGCGCATCTGCTGGAGGTCCACCCTTCCATCGTTTCGGTTCATGGCTGTGATGACAACCATGCTTTGGAGACATGGAGGGCGGCTGCGGAGACTGCGTCACATGCACTCCTTGACCGAGCGGTCACCAGGCCCGATACGGCCCTCGTACGCCCTGCCGGTGACAACCGCCGCAACTGCCGCGACCGTCGCCCTCACCGCGGTCGCCCCCGTGACGTGGGGCACCACATACGCCGTGACCACGGAACTCCTCCCGCCCGGGCACCCGATGTTCGCCGCGCTGATGCGCGCCCTGCCCGCCGGACTGCTGGGGCTGGCGATCACCCGCGTCCTGCCGCGCGGGGACTGGTGGTGGCGGGCCGCCGTCCTCGGCGGGCTCAACATCGGCGTCCTGTTCCCCCTGCTGTTCCTCGCCGCCGAACGCCTCCCCGGCGGTGTCGCCGCCACCCTCGGTGCCACCCAGCCACTGCTCGTCGCCGGGCTGGCCATCGCGGTGCTCCACGACCGGCCGACGGTCTGGCGATGGACCTGGGGCGTGATCGGCGTCGCCGGCGTCGGACTCGTCGTGCTCGGGCCGAACGCCCGGCTGGACGCCGTCGGCGTGCTCGCCGGCCTCGGCGGTACGGCCGCCATGGCCGGCGGGGTCGTCCTCACCAAGCGCTGGGGCCGTCCCGCGGGCGTCGGCCCCCTGACCCTGGCGGGCTGGCAACTGACCGCCGGCGGGCTGCTGTTGCTCCCCCTCACCCTCGCGATCGAGGGCGTGCCGCAGCGGATCGACGCCGGGGCGGCCGGCGGCTACCTGTGGCTCGGGAGCATGGGCGGGTTGATCGCGTACACGCTGTGGTTCCGCGGTATCGGCAGGCTGCCGGTCGGCGCGTCGGCGCCGCTGGTGCTGCTGTCCCCGCTGGTGGCGACCGTCGTCGGCCTCGCCCTGGGCGAATCGCTGAGCCTGCCGCAGAGCATCGGCTTCGCGCTCGCCCTGGCCGCGTTGCTGGCGGCACAGCTCAATTCCCCGAAGACGCTGATGAGAGGAGTGCGGCTGCGATGACGACGGGTGCGATGACGACAGGTGCGACTACGACGGGTGCGACTACGACGCGTGCGACTACGAGGAGTTCGATGAACGCAGGCATGACGATCGCCGTGCTCGGTGCCACCGGGATGGTCGGCAGCCGGGTGGTCGGTGAGGCGGCCGCGCGCGGACACCGGGTGCTCGCCCTGTCCCGGAAACCCCCGGATCCGGAACAGGCTCCGAACGTCACGCCGGTCGCGGTGGACGCGAACGACGCAGCCGCCCTGCGCGAGGCGTTCACGCAGCGCGGGGCGGACGCCGTGGTGCTCACCGTACGGACCCATCCGGTCGACCCGCAGTTCCTGGTCGGCGCCACCCGTGCGGTGCTGGACGTCGCCGCTCGACTCGGCATCCGCATCCTCGTCGTCGGCGGTGCCGGCGCGTTGCGCAGCCCGGACGACCGCGACGTGCTGGTGGCCGACAACCCCGCGTATGTTCCGGCCGAGTGGCGGGCCGTAGCGGCAGCCGGCACGGCTCAGCTGCGGACCTGTCAGGCGCACCCCGATGCCGACTGGGCCTATCTGAGCCCACCGGCCCTGCTGGAGCCCGGTGAGCGGACCGGCCGCTACCGGCGGGGCACCGACACCTTGCTCACCGGCGCCGACGGCCGTTCGTGGATCAGCGCGGAGGACCTGGCGGTCGCGGTCGTCGACGAACTGGAGACCTGCGGCCCCGGACGCCAGATCCAAGGCGTCCGCGGCAGCCGCCACTTCACGGTCGTCCACGGCGACGAGAGCCCGGCGGTCCCGGATCCGGCCCGTCCCTGACAAGCCTGGTGTCCGTACGCGACGACGCCTGACCGCCCACCGGTGGCAGTTCGCCAGGCGGTCAGGCGGGGTTGCGAGCTACACCGCCAGCCAGGCCGCCTGATCCGGCGCCAGCACGGCGCCCTCCACGGGACCGCTCGCCAGCAGCACCGCGGTGTGGTCGGGCAGCGGGCACGGCTCGGCCGAGAGGTTGACCACGCACACGAAGCCGGGGTCACGGCTGAAGGCGAGCACGCCTTCGGCGGTCTCCAGCCAGGTCATGGTTCCGTCGCCGAGGGCGGGGTGCTCGCGGCGCAGACGCAGGGCCGTGCGGTAGAGCTCCAGCATGGAGTCCGGGTCGCCCGACTGGGCCGCCACGGTGTGCGACGCCCAGTCGGCGGGCTGCGGCAGCCAGGGCTCGGCGGTGGCGCCGTCGGGACTGAAGCCGTACGGGGTGCTCCGGCCGGACCAGGGGATCGGGACCCGGCAGCCGTCGCGGCCACGGTCGGTGTGGCCGGAGCGTTCCCAGACGGGGTCCTGGAGAACGGCCTCGGGCAGGTCCTCGACCTCGGGCAGGCCGAGTTCCTCGCCCTGGTAGACGTAGGCGCCGCCGGGCAGGGACAGCATGAGCAGGGCGGCGGCGCGGGCGCGCCGGGTGCCCAGCTCCAGGTCGAGGGGGCCCTCGGGTTCGTACGAGGTGTTCGCCACCCAGCGCTTGGTGGCCTTGCGGCCGTAGCGGCTGGGGTGCCGGACGACGTCATGGTTGGACAGCACCCAGGTGGCGGGCGCGCCCACCGCGCCGAGCATCTCCAGGGAGCCGTCGATGACCGTGCGCAGGTCCTTCGGGTGCCAACTCGACATCAGGAAGTCGAAGTTGAAAGCGGTGTGCAGGCCGTCGCGGCGGACGTACGCGGCCAGTCGTTCGGGGGTGTCCGCCCAGGCCTCGGCGACGAAGGACCGGTCCCCGGGGAACTCGTCGGCCACCCGGCGCCAGGCGCGGTAGATGTCGTGGACCTCGTCGCGGTCCCAGTGCGGATGGTCGACGTGCTGCCAGGCCTGCCCGTCGTCCGGGTCCCGGCGGGGCGGGAGGTCGGGGAGCTCCGGGTGCTTGATCAGGCCGTGGGCGACGTCGATGCGGAAGCCGTCCACGCCGCGGCCGAACCAGAAGCGCAGCACCGACTCGAACTCGGCGCGCACTTCGGGGTGTTCCCAGTTGAGGTCCGGCTGCTCGGGGGCGAAGAGGTGCAGGTACCACTGGCCGTCGGGCAGCCGGGTCCAGGCGGGGCCGCCGAAACAGGAGACCCAGTCGTTGGGCGGCAGGGAGCCGTCGTCGCCCCGGCCCTCGCGGAAGACGTAGCGTTCCCGCTCCGGGCTGCCGGGGCCCGCCGCCAGCGCCTCCTGGAACCAGGCGTGCCGGTCGGAGGTGTGGTTGGGAACGATGTCGGGGATGACGCGGATCCCGTGCGCGTGCGCCTCCTCGATGAGCTGCTCGGCCTCGGCGACCGTGCCGAACACCGGGTCGATCTCGCGGAAGTCGGCCACGTCGTAACCGTGGTCCGCCATCGGCGACTTGTACCAGGGGTTGATCCAGATGGCGTCCACGCCCAGCGACTTCAGGTACGGCAGTCGGGAGCGGATGCCGGCGATGTCGCCGACACCGTCGCCGTTCCCGTCGGCGAAGCTGCGGATGTAGACCTGGTAGATGACGGCGCTGCGCCACCAGGGTGCGGAGGTGGGGGACAAGGCTGGTTGTCTCCTTGGTCGTTGGGGGGAGGGGGAGAAACGGTTACGGGAGGCGGGCGGCTACTTCGCCGCGCCCGCCGTGAGTCCGGCGACGATGCGGCGCTGGAAGACCAGCACCATGACCACCAGCGGGACCGTGACGAGGACGCCCGCGGCCATCTGGCTGCCGAACGGCGTCTCGTACGTCGTCGCGCCGGTGAACTTCGAGATGGCGACCGGCGCGGTCTGCATGTCGGGCTTGTTGGTCATCGACAGGGCGATGAGGAACTCGTTCCAGGCGGCGATGAACGTGATGATCGCCGTGGTGAAGATGCCCGGCGCGGCGAGCGGGATGATGACCTTGCGGAACGCCTGGCCGCGCGTGCAGCCGTCGACCATCGCCGCGTGCTCCAGCTCGTCCGGCATCTGCCGGAAGAACGTGGTCAGGTTCCACACCGCCAGCGGCAGCGCGAAGGACATGCTCGGCACGATCATCGCCTGGTAGGTGTTGATCCAGCCGACGTCGGTGAACAGCTTCAGCAGCGGGACCACGATCGACACCACCGGGAACATCGAGGTCGCGATGACGAGCGTCAGGATCAGCCGCTTGCCCCGGAACTCCAGCCGGGCCATCGCATAGGCGGTGAACGTCGCCAGCACCAGGGCCAGGACGGTGGTGACCCCGGCGACGACCAAACTGTTCAGCAGCGCCCGCCCGAAGCCCTGCGCCGGGTCGAACACCGCCCGGTAGTTCTCGAAGGACACCGGGGACGGCACGAGCGAGGTGTCGAAGATGTCCGAGGTGCGGCGCAGGCTGGAGACCAGCATCCAGTAGAAGGGGGCCAGACAGCAGGTGACGACGGCGGCGACCGAGGCGTAGAGCAGCCCGCTGCGCCACTTCGCGGTGGCGGACGTCCTCCTCGTGCCGATGGCGGTCGTCCTCGCGGTGAGGGTGGTTGTCATGCCGTCACCTCCGTACGGCGGCGCCTTGCCTTCCCCCGGCCGCGTGCGGTGCCCTCGCCGACGAGGTCCGCGCCGAGCAGCCGTACGAAGGCCAGGGCGATGAGGAAGACATAGAGGAAGAGGAGTACGGCGTAGGCGGAGGCCGGTCCGAAGCGGACGTTGGACGCCTCGTTCTGGGCGAGCATGGACAGGGTCTCCACCGAGTGCTTCTGCGCGCCCACGAGGATGTACGGCAGGTCGAACATCCGCAGCGCGTCCATGCAGCGGAACAGCACCGCCACCAGCAGCGCGGGCTTCACCAGGGGCAGGGTGATGTGCCAGAACTGGCGGGGCGGGCGGGCGCCGTCGAGGCGGGCCGCCTCGTAGACCTCCTTCGGGATCACCTGCAGGCCGGCCAGGACGAGCAGCCCGATGAAGGGGGCCGTCTTCCACACCTCGGCGACGATGACCGCGATCTTGGCGTGGAAGCCCTCGGTGGTCCACAGGATCTGGTGGCCGATCAGGGCGTTGGCGACGCCGTCGCTGTTGAAGATCCACCGCCACAGCAGGCCGGAGATCGCCGTGGGCACCGCCCAGGGGATCAGGATCCCGGCGCGCACGAAGCCGCGCCCCCGGAACGCCCTGTGCATGATCAGGGCCATGGCCACCCCGATCACGGTCTCCAGGCCGACGGTGACGACGGTGAAGAAGGTGGTGTTCCAGAAGGCGTTCCAGAACCGCTCCCCGGTCTCGCCGAAGATGTCGGCGTAGTTCTTCAGGGCGACGAACGGCTCGGTGTCGCTGATGAATCCGGTCGCCGGGTCCAGGCCCTTCGGCCCGTACAGCGACTCCTTCAGCGCCATCAGGGTCGGGTAGATGACGACGATCGACAGCACCAGCAGGGTCGGGGACACCAACAGGGCCGCCATCCGCCCCGATCCGGCGGTCGCCCGGGCCGGCTCCCCCGTGAGCCGACGGCGGGTGACGGGTCCGGCGGCCGGCCCGTCGGTGACCTCGGGCGGGATCTCGGTCTTGGTCATGGCCCCGCCCCTCACTGCGCGACGGACTTCTGCAGCGCCGCCTGCAGGTCCTTCAGCGCCTGCGCGCTGCTCGTGTCACCGGTCAGGGCGGCGTACGCGTGCTGCTGGACCGCCGCGGTCACATCGCCGTACTGCACGACGCGCGGACGCGGCACGGCCCGCAGGATGGACTCCTTGAGCACGGGCAGATACGGGTACTGCGCGATCAGCGCCTTGTCGTCGTACTGGGAGGCGTACGGCGGGGCGGCGGAGGCCTCCTTGAGCTGCGTGGCCGTGTTCTCCTCGCTGGTGAAGAACTTGATGAAGTCCAGGGCCGTGGCCTTGTTCTTCGCGAAGGAGGACAGGGCCATGTTGTGGCCGCCCAGGCTGGAGGCGCCGGGACCGTTCAGGCCGGGCAGCGGGGCGACCGCGAACTTCCCCTTGATCCCGCTCTTGGCGGCCAGGCCGTACATGTAGGGCCAGTTGCGCAGGAAGACGAGCTTGCCGGACTGGAACGCCTGGCGGCCGTCCTCCTCCTGGTAGGTGATGCCCTCCGCCGGGATCGTGCCGTCCTTCGCGGAGCCGACGAGGAAGTCCAGGCCCTTCCTGGCCTCGGGGGTGTCGACGTCCGGTGTGCCCTTCGCGTCGGTGACGGTGCCGCCCGCCGAGTTCACGGCCTCGGCGAAGTTCACCGTCAGGCCCTCGTACTTCTGGAACTGCCCGGCGTAGCAGGACATGTCCTTCGCCTCGGGAAGCTTCTTCACCTTGCCGCAGGCGTCCTTCAACTCGGCCCAGGTGAGCGGGGGTCGATGGACCCCGGCCTTCTTCAGCAGGTCGGAGCGGTAGTACAGCATTCCGCCGTCGGAACTGCCCGGAACCGCGTACAGGCCGCCGCGGTACCTGGCCGTCTCGACCACCGGCTTCAGCATCCTGCTCAGCGGGAACCGCTCCTGCGGCAGCCGGTCGATCCACTGGTGGGCGGCGAACTCCGACGTCCACACGACGTCGAGGGACAACACCGTGTAGGCGTCGGACTTCGTCTCCGCGTTCTGGATCATCTGCCGGCGCTGGGCGTCCGGGTCCGTCGGCAGCTGGATGAAGGTGACCTTCTCCTTCGGGTGCCGCTCGTTCCAGCGGTCGATCATCGGCTGGACGGAGCCGGTGGTGTCCTTGCCGGCCACGTACGTGATGGGGCCGCGCCCCTCGAACGACGGCGCTCCGGGCTGCCCGGAGCCGGTGCCGGCGGAGGGGGAGCAGGCGGTGATGAGCAGCCCGCCAGTGGCGAGCACGGCCGAACACCGGAACGCTCTGGTCGCGGTCCTGGATGTGGGGGAGGTCTTGGTCGTCACTGTCTCTCCTGGGTGTGCGGATCCTCTTGAGACTGCGTTGTCATGACGCCTGATTGAACAAACAGGCAGTTCAGAGCCGTAATGTCGACGATTTCGGGGACGAGTCGTGCGACTGTGTCGGGCCTCTGGGACAACGCTTGCAAGCTAGGGGCGACCTATCCGTAAGTCAATGTGCTACTTGGCGGTAGTACTGCGGACTGTGTGGTGAAAGCGCTGTCATGCGGACCCGTGGAAGGTGTGTTGCCTGTGCTACCGTCCGCTCATGCCACCAGCTCAGCGGCACCCGACGATGGCCGACGTGGCCGAACGGGCCGGGGTCTCCACATCCACCGTCTCCCGCACGCTGCGCGGACTCTCCACCGTCTCGTCCGACGTGCGCGCCCGCGTCGAGAAGGCCGCACGCGAGCTGAACTTCGCCGTGTCACGACAGGCTGCAAGCCTTGTCACGGGCCGCACCGGGAACGTCGCGGTGCTCGTGCCCACGCTCGACGCGTGGTTCATGGGAGCCGCCCTGTCCAGCCTGGCTCCGCTGCTGCGGGCGGCCGGCATGGAGCTCAACGTCTATGTGATCCCCGACCTGGCCGAGCGCACCTCGTTCTTCGAACGCCTCCCGGCCCGGCGCAACGCGGACGCCCTGCTGGTGTTCTCCTTCGACCTCACCGACGAGGAGACCGCGCGGCTGGACAGCCTCGGCATCCCCGTCATCTACGTCAGCCAGCACGTCGAAGGACGGCCCAGCGTCTACGTCGACGACGTGGCCGGCGCCTTGCACGGCACCCGGCACCTGCTCAACCTCGGCCACCGTCGGATCGCCTTCCTGGCGACGCAGGGGGCCAGCGGCTTCTCCTTCAGCTCCAACGAACGGCTGCTCGGCTACCAGCAGGCACTCACCGAAGCGGGCGTCCCGCTCGACGACGACCTGGTGGCCGCGGTCCAGGTCGCCGACAGGCGCGGCATCGCCGAGGCGCTCGGCACGCTGCTCAGCCTGCGCGAGCCGCCCACCGCGATCTTCGCCGAGCAGGACGAGGTCGCGGTCGCGTCCGTCCGGATCCTGCGCAGGACGCAGATCGCCGTTCCGGAACGGATCTCCGTCCTCGGCTTCGACGACCAGCCGCTCGCCGACTGGTTCGACCTGTCCACGGTGGCCCAGTCCGCCCCGGACATCGGCCGCGAGGCCGGCGAGCTGGCCCTGCGGCTCATCGAGGACTCCGAGGCCGACCACGAGCGGCACGTCGTCCTGCCCACGCATGTGATGCCGCGGGCGACCACGGCGCCTGTATTTCGCCCTCTGGATGAGTCCGGCACGTGACGAGCCCGACCGTGCTGTGTCTTTCTCCGCCGCTCATATGTGCCTTCGGGGCTCACATGTCCTGCGGTGCGCGCTCGTACCCATCAGTTGGCGATGATGACGAGCCCGGCGATGGCCACGCCGCCGACGCGTGCCCACGGTGCGGTCTGGAGCAGTCCGAGGCTGACGATCACGGCGACGGCGGCCAGAGCGCCGGCCCAGCGTCCGGAGGCGGCCGCGGCACCCAGCGTGGGCCCGCCGGTACTGGGGCTTCACCCGACGTGGGTGAGCCTGCGGGCGCCGTCCGGCGCCGCGTCGGAGACGATGCACGCGCTGAGGGCGAGATCCGGGACGACGCAACCCGGGGCGAGGCGATCAGCCGGGACAGACGCGTCAGGGCGATCCCTGAGGCAGGCGCGTCAAGACGACCCCTGACGCGAGACTGCGCGCAGCACGACGTGGTCAGCCCGTCGGGGCGAGGCCTTGCGAGTCCGGTCCGCGCGTCCTTCGGAGCGCCGCCCGCCAGGCGAAGGCGACCACCGCTTCGGCCACACCGAGCAGGACCAGCCACAGGCCGAGCAGCCGGGTCAGGGCGCGGGCCGACTCGGCGGGCAGAGCGAGCACCACGATCCCCGCGACGATACCGAGCACCGCGACGCCCAGGACGACGCCACGGTGCGGCAGGCCCTTGGCGGCGATGGCCGTGTAGAGGGTGAGGACGCCGGACACGAGCCAGACGACGCCGACGATCAGGGAGAGCGCGGTGATGGTCTGCAGCGGGTTCCGCAGGCACAGCACTCCGGCCAGGAGGTACAGCACGGCCAGGAGCAGTCCCGGCAGTCGTTCTCCGTGCTCCTCCCGCGCGAACACGTCGACGAACCGGAACCCGCCGGTGACCAGCAGGTACAGGCCGACGAGGACAGCCAGGACGTGCAGCGTGCCGTCCGGCCAGACGAGTATCAGAATGCCCGGCACCAGCGTTGCGGCCGCCGAGCCCAGGACCCAGATCCATGAACGGCCCAGTCGGGCCAGTACGTCCGCGGGATCCTCCACCGGGCCGGGGGCCACCCCACCGGCAGGCGGTTCCGGTCCGCTGCGCGGCGCCGGACCACGCGACATGGTCATGGCTCTCTCCTCGCGTGATCGAGCGGGTCGCTCGCGGACCGCGGAACGGGCGGTACGCGGGGACCCCGACCGCCCAATCGTCCCGTGCGCCACCGGCCTCCGGGTCACCCACGGCGGGTGATACGGCGACCCCGCCCTGGCCACGGGGCCCGCGTGAACTGCCCTTTCGGGAGAATCCCTTTGTCGCGCCCACGAGTTGGCGGATCGGAACGCCCGCCCGGGATCACTCCGGCAGCTGCCGCATCTCCAGGACCCGCGGTCCCAGCGACCGGAGCCGAGCCAGCAGCCCGAAGAGGTGCGCATCGTCCGTGACCGGACCGAACAGGACCGTCTGGCCGGACATCACCACGTGGCCCAGCTCCGGAAAGGCTTTGGCCAGTGTTTCCGACATATGTCCCTGGACGCGGATCTCGTAGCGCATGCCCTGTCCTCCCGCGGGCGGCTCTGGGCGGCGTGGGGCGCGGACGACGCCCTTACCTGCGATCGTCCGCCCCGGGGCCCGACCGGGCTTCACCCTGGAGAGGTGACGTGCTGCGCCCCGGACCGCACGGCTCAGCCAACCCCAGGCCCCTGCTTACGGCTCCGCCCGGGCCACGGCGTCGATCCGATCGCCCCGGCCGGAGCATCGGTCCTCTGCCGACGGGTACGGCTCGCGCCGCCGGTCGGCAGATGGGGCGTGACCAGGAAGCTGACGAGCGTGATGCCGCCGGTCGCGAGGATCGCCGCCTTTAGGCCGTCGAGCTGTGCCGAGGCGTAGGAGTCCGTGACAGCCTCGGCCTCGGACGGCGGCAGTCCGGCGCGCTCGGCCGCGGCGCGCACCTGGTCGGTGGCGACGAAGGTGACTCCCGCCTCAAGAGATACACCGACCTCCTCCTGTGTCTGCGCGGACAGCCGCGGGTCGTCCGCGACCTGAGTCGTGAAGGCGTGAGCCAGCGAACCGATCAGGATCGATCCGATCAGCGCGGTCCCCAGCGCGGAACCCAGATTCTGTGCCGTGAACTGGAGACCGCCGACCTCGCTGCGTTCCTCCTCGCCGACGCTGGACTGGACGACATTGCCGAGCTGCGAGGCGAGCAGACCCATACCCACGCCGAGCAACGCCATGGCTCCGGCGAACTGCGCGTCGTCGATCACCGGGTCGATGGTGGCCAGCAGCCACACGATGGCCGCCGCCAGGGTCGTCAGGGCCAGCCGGACCACCCGGCGCGCCCCCACCACCCGCCCCAGCGAGGACCCGCACAGAGAGGTGACGAGCATGGCGACGGACACCGGCAGCAGGCGCAGGCCCGTCTCGAAGGCGTCGAATCCCTGCACCACTTGCAGGTACAGCGGGATGGTGAAGAACAGTCCCAGCAGGATGAGGTTCTGGCTCAGCAGCGTCATCAGCCCGGACCGCAGCGCAGGTCTGCCGAGCAGCGACACATGCACGAGAGGGTCCGCGCCCCGGTGATCCCGCCGCCGCTCCCAGTGCAGGAAGACGGCCAGGACGGCGACCCCGGCCCCGACCACGAACAACGTAGGGGCGAAGCCCAGGATCGTGAAGGGAGGATTGCGTGGCTGCACCCATCCCCAGGTGCTGCTCTGCAGCACCCCGAGGACACCCAGCCCGAGCCCGGCCGCCGAGAGCACGGCACCGACTCCATCCAGCCGGGGCCGGGTGCCGGACGGGGCGGAACGCGGGATCACTCGGTGGCAGAGCAGAACGGCCGCGACGACCACCACCTCACCGGCGAAAACCAGCCGCCAGGTGAGGTACGTCGTCACCCAGCCGCCCAGCAGCGGGCCCACCGCGATCCCCGCGCCCGCGAGCCCGCCGATCACGCCATAGGCGACGGCCCGGTCCGGCCCCCGGTACGACTCCGCGACGAGGGCGGCCATGGCCGGGAGCACCATGGCGGCGCCGAGCCCTTCGATGACGGACCAGCCCAGGGCGAGGACCCACAGGGTGGGGGCGACCGCGGTCAGGGCCGACCCCGTGGCGTAGACGACCAGCCCGATCAGGAACATACGGCGGCGCCCCAGGATGTCCCCGAACCTGCCGCCAATGATCATGAACGCGGCCATGACCAGCGCGTACAGCGTGATGACGGCCTGGATGGCGGTGACCTCGGTGTCGAAGTCCTCGACCAGCTGACTGATGGAGACGTTCATGACCGAGGTGTCCAGCACCATGAGGAACTGGGCGGTACCCAGGACGATCAGAGCGCGCCAGTGTTTCAAGGGGTCCACCTCGTCGAGTGGGACCGGCGCGCCGAGAGGACCGCCGGTGACGGCAGGCTTCTGCGCTGCGTCACCCCCATGACAGCCGAAGAACCTGCCCTGCGCCTCACCCGCTACGGGGGGATAGGGGGTGGCCGGCCGGCCCGCCGGCTCAGGGGCCGGACGAGGCAGTGAGGCTGATGTCCCGCCTCATGCGCGGGTGTGCTGGTCGGCCTGGAAACGGGAGCGGGTGGCGCGCTCGAACGCAGATGCCCGTCCCGGAGTTGAGAGCGCAGGGTGTGAGGGGCCGGGAGGGGGAGGGCGTCCAGGGCTTCACCGAAGGCGGCGAGGCGACCGGCCGCCAAGCCGACGCCACTCTCCTGCCGCCCTGGCGGCCCTCTCCGCACATGACAAAGGCGGGGTCCGAAAACCCCGCCCGACACCACAACCGGTGAAACCCAAGGTCAGGGCCACACCAGGCAATACGGCTGATGACCGGCCTCGTGCAGCCGATGCGAGAAATCCTGCCACTCGTGCAGCAGCTGATACACGTTGAAAGCATCCCGGGGCCCACCCCGGTCCGGCACCGTCGACCAGATGAACGCCGCCGCGCCCACCGCTTCCTCTCCTATGCCGCGCAGGGGGTCCACGACCGTCATCGGCAGCTTGACCACGGCGTAGTCGGGGTGGAGGACGACCAGCTCCAGGGGCGGCACCTTGTGCAGGGGGACGCCCTCGATGCCCGTGAGGACCATCGCGGCCATGGTCTCCGGCTTGATCTTGGTGAACATGCCGTTCATGCCGAGCTCGTCGCCGCCGAGTTCCTCGGGTCGCATCGAGATCGGGACGCGGGCCGCGGTCGCGCCGTCCGGCGCGCCGAAGTACTTGTACGTCACCCCCACCCGACCACCATTCCCGCTCACCCTCAGCCGATCCCGATCACTGCGTCGGTCGGCCCGCTCTGATTCGTTAGGTACACCCGGCATATCCGGTACTACGTGTCCCTGACGGGCTTCGTTCGAATCCTCCGCCTCGCGCCGGTGCTTTCCCCGCCGGGCACGTCGAGGACCCAGGTCATCAGTCCCCTCGCCCAGTCCGCCACCGCGATGCATATCTCCACCCGACTGCTTTTCTAGGACGCGTGGCCCCGGCCGCGCAACCCGATCATCGTGTCAGTGACCTCCCCCACGGCCGCCCGCCGAAACGTGCGTTGAAACACCTGTCCGCGGGATCTCTTCGGTCCCCGACCATCACGCCCCGCATGAGCTGTGTGTATCACGCCCAGTCTCGCAGATCGCGGGCGAGCGCAGACCGTTTGCCCGGTCAGCGGTGGCCCCGCTGCCGTCACCCGCCGCTGGCCTACCCTGAGGAGGTCACTGGCAATCGGAGCCCGAGAAGGTCGGAGAAGTCGCAGGCCATGAGCGAATCCCCCTACCCATACGAAGCACCGGCCTCGCAGGCCCTGTTCGACCGTGCGGCCGCCGTCACACCCGGCGGCGTGAACTCCCCGGTCCGTGCCTTCCGCGCCGTGGGCGGAACGCCCCGGTTCATGGTGTCCGGCAGCGGTCCGTACCTGACCGACGCCGACGGCCGGGAGTACGTCGACCTCGTCTGTTCCTGGGGTCCCATGATCCTCGGGCACTCCCACCCGGACGTGATCGCCGCCGTCCAGGACGCCGTGTCCCGCGGTACCTCGTTCGGTACGCCCGGTGAGGGCGAGGTCGCGCTCGCCGAGGAGATGGTCGACCGGATCGAGCCGCTGGAGCAGGTGCGGCTCGTGTCCAGCGGCACCGAGGCCACGATGTCCGCCATCCGGCTCGCCCGCGGGTTCACCCAGCGGTCCAAGGTGATCAAGTTCGCCGGGTGCTATCACGGGCACGTCGACTCGCTGCTCGCCGCCGCCGGGTCCGGGGTCGCGACCTTCGCCCTCCCCGACACCCCCGGCGTCACCGGCGCCCAGGCCGGCGACACGATCGTCCTGCCCTACAACGACCTCGAGTCCGTCCACGAGGCCTTCCACCGCTTCCCCGGTGAGATCGCCTGTGTGATCACCGAGGCCTCGCCCGGCAACATGGGCGTGGTCCCGCCGCTGCCCGGCTTCAACCAGGGGCTGAAGGACGCCTGCGGCAAGAACGGCGCCCTCTACATCTCCGACGAGGTCATGACCGGGTTCCGGACCAGCCGCGCCGGGTGGTACGGCGTCGACGGCGTCGAGCCCGACCTCATGACCTTCGGCAAGGTCATGGGCGGTGGCTTCCCGGCCGCCGCCTTCGGTGGACGCGCCGATGTGATGGCCCACCTCGCGCCCGCCGGCCCCGTCTACCAGGCCGGCACCCTCTCCGGTAACCCCGTGGCCACCGCCGCCGGGCTCGCCCAGCTGCGGCTCCTCGACGAGGCGGCGTACGACAAGGTCAACGCCGTGTCCAAGACCATCCAGTCGCTCGTCACCGAGGCCCTCACCAAGGAGGGCGTCACGCACCGGCTGCAGACCGCCTCCAACATGTTCTCCGTGTTCTTCACGGACCGGGAGGTGCGCAACTACGAGGACGCCAAGCGCCAGGAGTCCTTCCGCTTCACCGCCTTCTTCCAGTCGATGCTGGCGCAGGGCGTCTATCTGCCGCCCTCGTCCTTCGAGTCCTGGTTCGTTTCCACGGCACACGACGAGCAGGCCGTCCAGCGGATCGCCGACGCCCTCCCGGCGGCGGCCCGAGCGGCGGCGGAGGCCACGGCGGCATGAGCGACACCCCCATGACCAGTGACACCCCCATGACCAACGACAGCCCCACAGAAGACACCGACATCACCGTCGTACACGTGATGCGGCACGGCGAGGTGGCCAACCCGGACGGGATCCTCTACGGCCGTCTGGCGGGGTACCACCTGTCCGACCTCGGGCGGCAGATGGCCGACCGGGTCGCCGAGCATCTCGCCTCCCGCGATGTCACGTACGTCTGCGCCTCCCCGCTGGAGCGGGCGCAGGAGACCGCGACGCCGATCGCCAAGGCGCACGGCCTGGACCTCACGACCGACGCGCGGCTCATCGAGGCCGGCAACGTCTTCCAGGGCAAGACCTTCGGGGTGGGGGACGGCGCCCTGAAGAGGCCGGAGAACTGGAAGCACCTCGTCAACCCCTTCAAGCCGTCCTGGGGTGAGCCGTACATCGAGCAGGTCATCCGCATGATGGGTGCGCTGGACGCAGCCAAGGACGCCGCGCGCGGGCACGAGGCGGTGCTGGTCAGTCATCAGCTGCCGATCTGGATCGTGCGCAGCTACGTCGAGAAGCGGCGGCTGTGGCACGACCCGCGCAAGCGGCAGTGCACGCTGGCGTCCCTGACGAGCTTCACGTACCAGGGCGACAAGATCGTGTCCGTCGGCTACAGCGAGCCGGCCCTCGATCTCGTCCCCGCCCATCTCCGCGCCGGCGCCAGGCCGGTGAAGGGGAAGGACAAGGCCTTCGGCGCCTAAGACACCTTTGTGACATTTGTTGCGAATCCTCCGTGATCTGGAGGAACCTCCCCGTTCGTCGCGCCCTCTGACTGGGTGACCACCAGAGGATGCGACGGACGGGAATGCAATGCGCGACTTCAACCGAAGGGGAATTCTCGGGCTCGGTGCCGGAGCCGCTGCCGCACTCGGACTCGCGGGGTGCGGCACCTTCACGCAGTCAGACGGGTCGAACCAAGGTGGAGGTTCCGGCGACGGAGCGGACAACCGGCCCGGCACCCAGACCCAGCGCGCCAAGCCCATAGGCGACGGCTCCACCTCGTACACCGGCAAGCAGCCGAACCAGCCCGGCAAGCCCGAGCCGCTGGAGCCCGGTCAGGAGCCGCCGCAGTTCGTCGTCTTCTCCTGGGACGGTGCCGGTGAGGTCGGCAACGGTCTCTTCCCGCGCTTCCTCGACCTCGCCAAGCAGCACGAGGCGCACATGACCTTCTTCCTCTCGGGGCTCTATCTGCTGCCCGAGTCGAAGAAGCGGCTCTACGACCCGCCGAACAACCCGCGCGGCGCCTCCGACATCGGCTACCTCACCGACGACCACATCAAGGCCACGCTGAAGAACGTCCGCCAGGCCTGGCTCGACGGCCACGAGATAGGCACCCACTTCAACGGCCACTTCTGCGGAGAAGGCTCCGGCTCGGTCGGCAACTGGACCTCGCAGCAGTGGCGCAGCGAGATCGACCAGGCCAAGTCCTTCGTCAAGGAGTGGCGTACGAACTCCGGGTGGACCGACCTGCCCTCCCTGCCCTTCGACTACGACAAGGAACTCGTCGGCGGCCGCACGCCCTGCCTCCTGGGCCAGGACAACCTGCTGCCCACCGCCCGCGAGCTCGGCTGGCGCTACGACGCCTCCTCGCCCGGCGGACGTCAGGTGTGGCCGACGAAGAAGCAGGGGCTGTGGGATCTGCCGTTGCAGCAGATACCTTTCCCCGGCCGTTCGTTCGAGGTCCTCTCCATGGACTACAACATGCTCGCCAACCAGTCGATCAACTCCACGAACGCGCCCAGCCGCAACTACCCGGCCTGGCGCGAGCAGTCCGCGCAGGCGTACATCCAGGGATTCAAGCGGGCATACGAGACAAACCGCGCCCCCTTCTTCGTGGGCAACCACTTCGAGCAGTGGAACGGCGGCATCTACATGGACGCCGTCGAGGAGGCCCTCAAGCACATCGCGCGGGAGAAGGAGAAGGGCGGCGATGTCCGCCTCGTCTCCTTCCGGCAGTTCGTGGACTGGATGGACGCACAGAAGCCGGATGTTCTGGACAAGTTGCGCACGCTGGAGGTCGGGCAGGAGCCCGCAGGGGGCTGGAAGGCGTTCATGAAGGGTGGCTCGGCGAGCACTTCCACGGATCCCTCAAACGCCGCCTGAAATGCGGGTTTACGTCCGGGAGGGGGGTGCGCAAGATCCCCGGAACGGACATGCGAAACTTTTCACATGAGTGCCGCCAGCCGCGCCCCCCTGCGCCCGACCAACTGGACCAGCTCGCGTCGTGTCGCCCTGACCAGCGCCGGTGCCGCCGTCGCCGCGCTGCTCGTCTCCGCGTGCAGTTCGGGGGGTGTCTCCGGTGGGGGCGGTGACACCAACTTCATCATGGGCAAGAACGGCATCTCCACCGTCGCGAAGGACAAGAGGCACCCGGCTCCGGATCTGTCCGGCAAGACCATCGACGACAAGCAGCTCGCGGTCTCTTCCTTCAAGGGCAAGGTCGTCGTCCTCAACGTGTGGGGGTCCTGGTGCGCCCCCTGTCGCGCCGAGGCACCCAACTTCGAGAAGGTCCACAACGACCTCAAGTCGAAGGGCGTGCAGTTCGTCGGCCTCAACGTCGCCGACCCGCAGGTCAACAACGCCCGCGCCTTCGAGAAGGAGTTCGGCGTCACCTACCCCAGCCTGTACGACCCGAGCAGCAAGCTGATGCTGCGCTTCGGGAAGGGCACGCTCAACCCGCAGGCGATCCCCTCCACGCTGGTCCTCGACCGGGACGGGAAGATCGCGGCTCGCTCTCTGGCCGCGCTCAGCGAGGAGAAGCTGCGCTCCATGATCACCCCGGTCCTCGCGGAGAAGTGACGTGAGCACAGTCACCACGCTCGCCGCGGAGGGCTACAACGGCACGGTGCTCAACGGCACGCTGTTGGTCGCCCTACCCATCGCGCTGCTCGGCGGACTCGTCTCCTTCTTCTCGCCGTGCGTGCTGCCGCTGGTCCCCGGCTACCTCTCCTACGTCACCGGCGTCACCGGCACCGATCTGGCCGAGGCCCGGCGGGGCCGGATGGTCGCGGGGGCCTCGCTTTTCGTGGCCGGCTTCACCGCAGTGTTCGTCTCCGGCGGGGCACTGTTCGGCTACTTCGGGGCGACACTCCAGGAGCAGCAGGGCGTCCTGTCCAAGGTGCTCGGCGGCCTCATGATCCTCATGGGTGTGTTCTTCATGGGGCTGATGCCCTGGATGACCCAGCGGGAGTTCCGCTTTCACCGCAGGCCCGCGGCCGGACTGGTGGGCGCGCCCCTGCTCGGCGCGCTCTTCGGAATCGGCTGGACGCCCTGTATCGGCCCGACGCTCGCCTCCGTGCTCGCTCTGTCCTCGCAGCAGTCGAGCGCAGGCCGTGGTGCCATACTGACCGTCGCCTACTGCCTCGGCCTCGGCGTGCCTTTCGTGCTCGCCGCGGTCGCCTTCCGCAAGGTCCTCGGCGGCTTCAGCTGGGTCAAGCGCCACTATGTCTGGGTGATGCGGATCGGCGGCACGATGATGATCGTCACCGGTCTGCTGCTGCTGACAGGCGCCTGGGACAGCCTCGTACAGGACATGCAGTCCTGGTCCGCCGGATTCGCTGTGGGGATCTGAACCATGAGCAAGAGCACAGTCGGCGCCGCGCCCGGTCAGACCCCGGCCGCCGCCCCCGACGACCAGGACTTGGGTGCCGCCGGCTCCCAGTTGTCCACGGCGCCCGTGGAGGCTCCGCCGAACCTGCCCGCTCTGGGCGTCATCGGCTGGGCCCGCTGGGTCTGGCGGCAGCTGACCTCCATGCGGGTGGCCCTGCTGCTTCTGCTGCTGCTGGCGCTCGGAGCCATCCCCGGCTCGCTGATCCCGCAGAGCGGCCAGGACATCACCAAGGTCGCCGACTTCGAGAAGACCCACCCCACCCTCGCGCCGATCTACGACAAGCTCGGCCTCTTCAACGTCTACAGCTCGGTGTGGTTCTCCGCGATCTACATCCTGCTGTTCGTCTCCCTCGTCGGCTGCATCGTGCCCCGCACCTGGCAGTTCGTGGGTCAGCTGCGCGGTCGTCCGCCGGGCGCCCCCAAGCGGCTGACCCGGCTGCCCGCGTACACCACATGGCGGACCGAGGCCGAGCCGGAGCAGGTGCGTGAGGCGGCGCTGGCGTTGCTGAAGCGGCGGCGCTTCCGCGCTCACCTCGCCGGTGACGCAGTCGCCGCCGAGAAGGGCTATCTGCGCGAGGTCGGCAACCTCGCCTTCCACATCGCCCTCATCGTGATGCTGGTCGCGTTCGCCTGGGGACAGCTCTTCAAGTCCGAGGGCAACAAGCTCCTGGTCGAGGGCAACGGCGGCTTCTCCAACACCCTGATCTCCTACGACGACTTCAAGTCGGGCAGCCTCTTCACCAGCGACGACCTGACGCCCTACAGCTTCAGCCTGAACGACTTCACCGGCACCTACGCGATCTCCGGCCCCAACAAGGGCACTCCTCGCACCTACCAGGCATCCCTCACCTACTCCGAGGGCGCCTACGGCAAGGACAAGAAGACGATCGTCAAGGTCAACCACCCGCTGGAGATCGGCGACTCGAAGGTCTACCTCACCGCCCACGGCTACGCCCCCGTCATCACGGTCCGGGACGGCAAGGGCAAGGTCGTGTTCCGCGACGCCGTCCCGCTGCTGCCGCTCGACGGCAACGTCACCTCCACCGGTGTCGTCAAGGTCCTCGACGGCTACAAGAACGCCAAGGGCGTCAGGGAGCAGCTCGGCATCTCGGCCTTCTTCCTGCCGACGTACACCCTGGGCAGCGAGACGGCCTCGACCTTCCCGGCGCTGCTGAACCCGGTGCTGAATCTGACGCCCTATTTCGGCGACCTCGGCATCGACTCGGGAATCCCGCAGAGCGTGTACCAGCTCGACAAGACGCACATGAAGGAGTTCAAGGACTCCAAGGGCAAGCAGGTCCGGGAGAACCTGAAGCCGGGCGAGTCCATGAAGCTCCCGAACGGCGCCGGTTCGGTCACCTATGAGGGAACCAAGGAGTGGGCGAACTTCCAGATGACGCAGCAGCCCGGCAGCGGCTGGGCGCTCACAGGTTCCGTCGTCACGATCTTCGGCCTCACCGCCTCCCTCTTCATCCAGCGCCGCCGCGTCTGGGTGCGAGCAGCGACCGGCCCCGACGGCGTCACGGTCGTCGAGATGGCCGGCCTCGGCCGCAGCGAGTCCGCCAAGGTGCCCGAGGAACTCGGCGACCTCGCCGGGATCCTGTACGAGCAGGCGCCGGGCGCGCCCGACGCCGACGACGACCCCGCAGATTCCGAAGCTTCCCCCGACCCCCAAGTCGCACCCGCCGAAGGGGCTGACACCAAGTGACTCTCGCCGCCGCGACCGAGCTGGCCGCCGCCACCAACGAAAACCTGGCGAACATCAGCAACACGCTGATCTACTCGTCGATGGCCGTCTACACCCTGGCCTTCTTCGCGTACATCGCCGAATGGCTCTTCGGCAGCCGCAGCAAGGTCGGCCGCACGGCCGCCGCGCTCACCCCGGCGAAGGCCGCCACGGCTGCCGCGCCCGCCGTCACCGTGAACAAGGGCGGCTCCACCGCAGTACTGGAGCGGCCCAAGGTCGTCGTACGGGCCACCGCCGGTCAGCGGGACGTGCCGGACGGGCCCGGGGCGCACGGTGGGGATGCGCAGGGCGACCTCTACGGGCGTATCGCCATCTCCCTCACCTTGCTCGCCTTCCTGATCGAGTTCGGTGGTGTGCTCACTCGGGCTCTGTCGGTGGAGCGGGCGCCGTGGGGCAACATGTACGAGTTCAACATCACCTTCTCCACGGTTGCCGTCGGGGTGTACCTGTCGCTGCTCGCGCTGAGGAAGAACGTGCGCTGGCTCGGGCTCTTCCTGATCACCACGGTCCTCCTCGATCTCGGCCTCGCCGTCACTGTCTTGTACACCGCCAGCGACCAGTTGGTTCCCGCCCTTCACTCGTACTGGCTGTACATCCACGTCTCCACCGCCATCTTCTGCGGCGCGGTGTTCTACGTGGGCGCGATGTCGACGCTGCTCTACCTCTTCAAGGACAGCTACGAGAACAAGCTGGCCGGCGGCGGCACCCCCGGCCGCTTCGCGAACTCCGTCCTCGACCGGCTGCCCGCCGCGGCGTCCCTCGACAAGTTCTCCTACCGCGTCAACGCCGCCGTCTTCCCGCTGTGGACGTTCACGATCATCGCGGGCGCCATCTGGGCCGGCGACGCCTGGGGCCGCTACTGGGGCTGGGACCCCAAGGAGACCTGGTCCTTCATCACCTGGGTCGCCTACGCCTGCTACCTCCACGCCCGCGCCACAGCCGGCTGGAAGGGCCGCAAGGCCGCCTACCTGGCCCTGATCGCCTTCGGCTGCTGGCTGTTCAACTACTACGGCGTGAACATCTTCGTCTCCGGCAAGCACTCCTACGCCGGCGTCTGAGGCGCTCGCGGCCAAGGCCGGTTCCTGTGACCTGCGTCACGGGAACCGGCCTTCGTCGTAAGGACAGGTAGAAGGCGTGGATACGAATCTGCGGAAACGCATCCGCGCGGGGGACCACGACGCTTTCGGTGAGCTCTTCGACGCGTACGCACGCTCTGTCTACAACCACGCCTTCCGGCTCACCGGCGAGTGGCCGGTGGCCGAGGACGTCGTCTCGCTGACCTTCCTGGAGGCCTGGCGGCTGCGGGAGAGGCTCGACGAGGAGGGTGGTTCGCCACGGCCCTGGCTGCTCGGCATCGCCACCAACGTCACGCGCAACCTCCGCAGGGCGACCCGAAGACACACGGCCGCCGTGGCCCGTCTGCCGCGCGACGAGACCGTACGGGACTTCGCCGACGAGGTCGCCGAGCGCATCGACGACGCCGCGCAACTGGCCCTCGTACGGACTGCGTTGGTCAGGCTGCGGCGGGCCGAGCGTGAGGTGCTGGCGCTGTGCGTGTGGTCGGGACTGGACTACCGGGCGGCTGCCGAGGCGCTCGGGGTGCCGGTCGGAACCGTACGATCGCGGCTCTCGCGTGCTCGGACAAAACTCGCGAAGCATATGGAACCGCCCCACCTGGATGGACAGATGAGAGGTGACCGCACCACCGCGGCCGGGCCCATGAGGGAGGGAAACCGATGAGCCGACTTCCCGAGCACGACCTTCCGCCGGGCCGTCACCGACTGCTCAAGGAGCATCTGATGACCGAGATCCGGCGAGACGAGACCGATGGGCGTGCACTCTCCAGGAGGTGGCTGCACCCTGCGCTCGCCGCTACCGCCGTCGCGACCGCTGCCGCCGTCATGTTCGTGGTCCTGCCGTCGTCCGACGGCGCGAGCGTGCAGCCGACCGGCAAGGCCGCCGCGGTGCTGGAGGACATCGCGCTGGCGGCCGGGGACGCGGGCGGCGGCTACGGCGAGATCCGCGACGACCAGTTCGTGTACGTCGACAGCAAGGTGTCGTACGCGGGGTACGAGGAGGGGAAGGGGACCACGATCCAGCCTCTGCACAGGTCGGAAGAGTGGACATCGGTGGACGGCACCCGCAAGGGGCTGGTCCGGGAGGACGGGCGCGGTCAGTGGGCCACGGACCCCGACCCCGCCCCGGGCGAGCCCGGCTACGACATCACGACCAACTACCGGCACCTGTCGACGCTCCCCACCGACCCGGAGAAGATGTACGACTGGCTGGCCGAGGTCGGCCCGGCGCACAGCGGCCAGGAGACCCATCAGGCGATGTTCGTGCTGGTCGGCGATCTGATCCGGGACGCGATCATGCCCCCGGAGCAGGGCGCGGCACTCTTCCGCGCGGTCGCCCGGATCCCGGGCGTGAAGGTCGTCGAGGACGTGGTGGACGCCGCCGGACGGCGGGGGGTCGCGATCACCCGGGACGATCCGGACAACCCGACCCGGGACGAGTGGATCTTCGATGCGAAGACCTTCGAGTTCCTCGGCGAGCGTTCCGTGGCCACCGAGGACTACTCGGACATCAAGAAGGGCCGGGTCACGAGCAACACGGCGATCCTGGACCGGGCCGTCGTCGACCGTGCAGGTCAGCGTCCGTAACGGGTGCACATCGCCCCCGGCGGGGTCAGGCTGGTGTCATGAGCGGTTCCGTAGAACAGGGCATCAGCCAGACCCACGGGAACACGCACATCCTGCACTTCCTGGTGCGGCTCCCGAGGCCAGTGGAGACCGTCTGGCCGGCGCTCGGCACGCCCGAAGGGCTCGCTGCCTGGTTCACGCCCGTCGACGTCCTGGAACCCAGGCTCGGCGGCGCGATCTCCCTGCATGACGTCGGATCCGGGCAGGTCACCGCCTGGGACGTCGAGCGGGTCGCCGAGTACACCGTCGAGGACGGCGGACGCCTGCGGTTCCACCTGGAACGGGACGGCGAGACGGGGACCGCCCTGCGCTTCACGCACGAGTTCCAGGGCGAGACGGAGTCGGAGCAGCGCTGGCGGGCCCGCTTCGAGCGGCTGATCGAGGTGCTGGAGGGCGGCTCCTGAGTGCCACCCCGGGACTACGCGGCGGTCGAGACGATGACGTCCCGCAGCCGCTCCACGTACAGCCGCATGTTCTTCCGCGCGACGTCGGTGTCCGGGTGGCGGCTCGCGAACCAGAGGCCTTCGTGCAACCTGTTGAGCCATACGCCCACCTTGTCGCCGTACGAGACGCGTCCCAGTCCGTATGCCTTCCACTCCGCCCAGTGTTCTGCTCCGGGGACACCCCGGGCGTCGAGGAACGAGACGGCCGAGTGGTGGTCGAGGGAGGCCGGACGGAAATCCGGACCGAGCAGGTGGAGCACCCGGGCGAGGGGCATGCGGGCCAGTGGCCGGCTCGCCCGCAGTGCGTGGCGCACCGCCGTCATGACACCGGGAAGGCCGGACGCCCGCGCTACGGGAATCTCGATCGGCGCGCCGCCGACGTACCAGCCCACGGATTCCGACCACCGGGATTTCACCCTGGTGTGGAACGGCACGACGGTGCGGTACACGGGCTCTCCCCCGATCTCGTGGACGATGATGCTCGTGGCGGCCAGGTAGCCGACCAGGCTCCCGCCGTAGGGCCGGCAGTACGCCTCGAACGCGGCGGCGGCGTCCGCGCTCACGAGCATCTCCTGCATCAGCTTCTGTCCGGGCATCCTGTCGTGGGGGTCCAGACCGAGGTCGACGGGGAAGTTGGGCAGCGTCCCGTCGCAGCGGTGGATGAACTCCCGCCACCGGGAGACGATTTCGTGCCTGCCGTCGATCCGGTCCGCGTCGGCCCGCTCGATCTCGCAGAAGTCGACGTAGCTTGCGGCGGGCGGTGGCTCGACTGTGCGGCCCTCGACACCCGCCGCGTAGAGCTCGTGGATCTCGCCGGGGATGCGCTGGATGGAGTGGCCGTCGACGTTGCTGTGGTCGAAGGCCATGTACACGCTCGCCCCGCCGTCCCGTACGACCGCCGCGTAGAGGAAGTTCGGCCAGTCCAGCGCGTATGTCGCCACGTCGAAGCGGTCCTGGAGGCGCCGGACCAGTTCCGCCGCGTCGGGGAAGTCGCCGATCACCTCGCGGTGCAGGGACACGGCATCGGCGTCGAGCGTGAATCGGCGCATCTCACCCCCGACCCCGCGCAAGCCGCTGCGCAGTGTCTCGTGGCGGAGCGTCCAGGCACACAGGGCGTCCTGAAGGACGTCGAGATCGACCTGGCCCGGGATGTCGAACGCGGTGCCGAGCCAGGTCGGGAGGAACAGACCGTCCTCGCGTACGGATCGCACCGTCCTCATGTGCGACTCCTGGTTGTACGCGGGTGGCCGGGAGTCCTGCGGGAGGTCTGCCGCCGTCGCGACGGTTGCCGGACTGAGCGTCCATTCGACGAGTCGTCCGGGCCGGACTTCGCAGCGCTGGATGTCAGTCATTCGCACGGGCGGCTCCATTCGCGGCGGGGGACGTACCCGAACGGGTGGTATCTCGCCCAACGAGGCAACCCTTACTGAGAAACGGCTCGCTGCGATCACTCGACCGTGATCGAGTTCAGCTTCTCCCGCAGGTACACATGCGAGTCCACCGGCGCGTACGCCACCCGTCCCACCGGCGCGGGCACCGACTCCACGCGGGTGCCGGGCGTGCACTCACCGAAGTAGACGAGGGACATCAGCTCCTCGGCGGGGGCGTCGGCGGGTGGCGGCAGGACGCGATGCCGCCCGGACCGCCACCGGTCGCCGGTCCAACGGGCCATCAGGTCCCCGATGTTGATGGTGAACGCCGCCGGATCGAACGGCGCGTCCTCCCAGCCGCCCTCGTCCGTGTAGACCTGCAACCCGCCCTTCCCCTCCTGCCGGTCGAGGATCGTCACCGTCCCGAAGTCGGTGTGCGGCCCGATCCGGAACTGACCGGGCTCCGGCGCACCGATCACCTCCGCTCCCGGGTACCAGTTGATGTTGAAGCCGTACGTCGGGTGGGCCATGTGCCGGGTGAAGAAGTGCGGTTCGAGACCGAGGGCCTGGCCGAGCAGGGAGAGGAGCCGGTTCTCCAGTTCGCCCATCCGCGCCAGGTACTCCTCGCACAGCGCCCGGAGTTCGGGCACCTCGGCCGGCCAGACGTTCGGCGCGTACCACTCGGCGTTGACGATCGGATCCTCGAAGGGCTCGTGCGTCGCGAAGGTCAGCGACTCCTTCAGGTCCGGCGGCGTCTCGGTGCCTTCCGCGTAGCCGTTGGCCTCGGCGCCCGGGCCGAGCCAGCCGCGGCCGCCGACCTTGGCCTCGTAGGCCTGCTTGGCCTCGACGGGGAGCACGAAGAAGGCGCGGGCCGCCTCCCGGATCCGTCCGCGCAGCGCCGGGTCCACTCCGTGCCCGGTGACCAGGAGGAAGCCGGCGCTCTGCAGGGCCTCGTCGACGGTACGGGCGATCGCGCCGCGCGCCTGGGTGCCGCCTTCGAGCCAGGGCCCGAGGTCGATCGTGGGAATCCGTGGCTCACTCACCGATGTCCTCGTTCCACAGTGCCGGACTGTTCCTGATGAAGTCGCGCATCATCCCGATGCACTCGGGGTCGTCGAGGAGCACGATCTGCACGCCGTGCTCGGCCAGCCAGTCGTGCCCGCCGTGGAAGGTGACCGCCTCGCCGATGACGACACGCGAGATCCCGAACTGCCGTACCAGTCCGGAGCAGTACCAGCAGGGCGAGAGCGTGGTCACCATGGTCGTTCCGCGATACGACCGCTGCCGCCCCGCCGCCCGGAACGCGGCCGTCTCCGCGTGCATCGACGGGTCACCGTCCTGCACGCGCCGGTTGTGCCCGCGGCCTAGGAGGGCCCCGTCCGGGCCATGGAGCGCGGCACCGATCGGGACGCCGCCCTCGGCGAGCCCGGCGCGCGCCTCCTCGACGGCGGTGGCCAGCCAGGTGCGGGCTGTCGCGTGATCCAAGAGCTCCATGCCTCTCACTTTCCTGTGGGGGAGACGCGGGGGCGACCTGGGATGACTACCCACGTGCCGCAAGGACGGAGCGTTACCCGGCTCTCCCCGTTGAAGGGATTTGGGCCGCGGAAAAGCGGAGGCTCCCGGCCCGGCACCGGAGCTACGCTCGCTGCCACGCCCCTCACGCCGAGAGGAGCAGCCCAGTGCGCCGCCCCCTGCTCTACCTCGACGTCGACGGTCCGCTCAACCCGTACGCCGCGAAGCCCGAGCGCCGCCCCGACGGCTACTCGACCCACCGTATGAAGCCCGAGGGCTGGCTCGCCCAGCACGGCGACACGCCCGCGCATCGAGTGCGGCCGCTGCGGGTGTGGCTCAACGCCGACCACGGTCGGCGGCTTCTCGAACTGGGAGAACGGTACGACCTGGTGTGGGCGACCACGTGGGGAGCGGAGGCGAACACCTTCATCTCGCCGGTGCTCGGTCTGCCGGAGCTGGCCGTGGTGGAGTGGCCGGCGATGCACGACGAGGGGCCGGACGGCACCTTCTGGAAGACCCGCCACCTCGTCGCGCACGCTGGAAGCAGGCCGTTCGCCTGGGTGGACGACGAACTCGACGCCGCTGACCGGCACTTCGTCGCCGCCCGCCACGACGGACCCGCGCTGCTCCGGCGGGTGGATGCGCGGCTCGGGCTGCGCGACCCGGACTTCGCTGCCCTCGCCGCGTTCGGGCGCGAGGCGATGCCCCGGTAAATCGGTGGCGGGGAGGTGTGCGCCGGGTGTTGTGTGGCGTGGCCCGGTGATCACGAGGAACGCCGGGGTGGGGAGGCTTCGTGGCGGGTCGGGAGTGGGCTTGGCAGGTGGCCGAGCTGCGTCAGCGGGGTGGTGCGCTGGCCGCCTTCGTGGCCGCGTGCGGCGATGACGAGGGACGGTGCCGGGAGGCCCGGGAGTTGGCGCGGCAGTTGCTCACGTCGGACCCCGGCGCCCTCGATGCGGCCCACGAGATCGTGCGGACGCTGGCCGACCTGGCGGACGACCTCGCGGATCACCCGTACCATCCCGGCGTCCCCCGCCCCGACGAGGCCGACCGTCTGACGCGCGACCACGTCAAGGACGTCCTGCGCGACCACCTCACGGCCCCGGCCCGAGACTGGCTGTCGGGGACGAAGCTCTCCCTGGACGTCTGCTTCTTCGCCCTGCGCAGGGTGCGAGGACTCGACCCGCAGACGCGCGAGGACGTCTTCTACGCCTACGGCCGCGGCACGATGGCCCTCGACCTCGGCAATCGCGCGGCTGCGGCACGGGAACTGGCACGACTGAGGGAGCTGCGCGAGCTCTACCAGGCGTAGGCCAGTGGCTCTGCGCGTCCTTCGATGGAGCCGCAGCTCCGTGTCAGGGCTCGTCCCGCTTGGGCTTGTCGTCCTTCGTCCCGTCGCCGTCCTCGTCCAGGGACTTCAGGAACTCCGGATTGTCGTCGGGCGCGACCCACTGCCGCCGCCGCTGGTCCCGGACCCCGGACCAGCCCTCGGCCGCCGGGCTGCGCTTCTTGCCCGCGATGAGCCAGGAGATCGAGCCGACCAGCGGGAACACCAGGACGAGGATGGCCCACAGCGGCTTGGGCATGTGGCGGATCTCGTCGTCCTTCGTGCTGATGCAGTCGATGAACGCGTAGACGCTCAGAGCCAGTGGCACGAGGAACATCAGCACGCGGAGCATGGTCCCCTCTCCAGCGAAACGGTCGTCGGGCCGGGAGCGCGGCCCCCGGGTTAAGGGCCAGGGTAGCCGCTCGGGGATACTTGACCCCATGGCTTACGACGATCTTCGTTCCCTGCTCAGGGCGCTGGAGCGCGAAGGCGACCTCAAGCGCGTCAAGGCTGAGGTCGATCCGTATCTCGAGGTCGGGGAGATCGTCGACCGCGTACAGAAGTCCGGCGGTCCCGCGCTGCTCTTCGAGAACGTGAAGGGCTCCTCGATGCCCCTCGCGATGAACGTCTTCGGGACCGACCGGCGCCTGCTCAAGGCCCTGGGCCTGAAGTCGTACGGCGAGATCTCCGACAAGATCGGCGGGCTGCTCAAGCCCGAGCTGCCGCACGGCTTCGTCGGGGTCCGCGAGGCCTTCGGGAAGCTCGGCGCGATGACGCACGTGCCGCCGAAGAAGGTGAAGTCGGCAGGCGCGCCCGTGCAGGAGGTCGTGCTGCAGGGCGACGAGGTCGATCTCGACAGGCTGCCCGCGCTGTTCACCTGGCCCAAGGACGGCGGCTCCTTCTTCAACCTCGGGCTCACGCACACCAAGGACCCGGAGTCGGGCGTACGGAATCTGGGGCTCTACCGCCTCCAGCGCCACGACAAGCGCACGATCGGCATGCACTGGCAGATCCACAAGGACAGCCGGAACCACTACCAGGTCGCGGCGAGGCGCGGTGAGCGGCTGCCGGTCGCCATCGCCTTCGGGTGTCCGCCCGCTGTGACGTACGCGTCCACCGCGCCGCTCCCCGGTGACATCGACGAGTACCTGTTCGCCGGGTTCGTCTCCGGCAAGCGGATCGAGATGGTGGACTGCAAGACGGTGCCGTTGCAGGTGCCGGCGCAGGCCGAGGTCGTGCTGGAAGGGTGGCTGGAGCCCGGCGAGATGCTGCCGGAGGGGCCGTTCGGCGACCACACCGGGTTCTACACGCCGCAGGAGCCGTTCCCGGCGCTGAAGATCGACTGCGTGACGATGCGGAAGCGGCCGTTGCTGCAGTCGATCGTCGTAGGCCGCCCTCCGACGGAGGACGGGCCCCTGGGTCGTGCGACGGAACGCTTCTTCCTCCCCCTGCTGAAGATCATCATCCCGGACATCGTGGACTACCACCTGCCGGAAGCCGGCGGATTCCACAACTGCGCGATCGTCTCGATCGACAAGAAGTACCCGAAGCACGCCCAGAAGACGATGCACGCGATCTGGGGCGCGCACATGATGTCCCTGACCAAGCTGATCGTGGTCGTCGACTCCGACTGTGACGTCCACGACCTGCACGAGGTCGCCTGGCGGGCGCTCGGCAACACCGACTACGCCCGTGATCTCACGGTCGTCGAAGGCCCCGTCGACCATCTCGACCATGCCTCCTACCAGCAGTTCTGGGGCGGCAAGGCGGGCATCGACGCGACGAAGAAGTGGCCCGAGGAGGGCTACACGCGCGACGGCGGCTGGCCCGACATGGTGGAGTCCGACCCCGAGACGGCGGCGAAGGTCGACCGCCGCTGGAAGGAGTACGGACTGTGAGCAGCGCCTCCGCCGCGATTCCGCAGCCAGGACGCACGAAGGCGTTCCTCCGCCTCGTGATGATCGAGCACTCGGTGTTCGCGCTGCCGTTCGCGTACATCGCCGCGCTCACCGCGATGTTCCAGTGGGACAAGAACATCCACTGGGGGCGGCTGCTCCTGGTGACGATCTGCATGGTGGGTCTGCGGACCTTCGCCATGGCGGTGAACCGGATCATCGACCGCGAGATCGACGCCCGTAATCCGCGCACTGCCCAGCGCGAGCTGGTGACGGGCGCGATGTCGGTCCGGCACGCCTGGACCGGCGCCCTGATCGCCCTGGTGATCTTCCTGGGCTCGGCGGCCCTGCTGAACCCGCTGTGCCTGGCCCTCGCCCCCATCGCGGTGATCCCGATGGTGGTCTACCCCTACGGCAAACGCTTCACGAACTTCCCCCAGGCCATCCTGGGTCTTGCCCAGGCGATGGGCCCGGTCGGCGGCTGGCTGGCGGTCACCGGCACCTGGTCCTGGGACGCGGTGATCCTGGGCCTCGCGGTGGGCATCTGGATCGGCGGCTTCGACCTGATCTACGCCTGCCAGGACGTCGACACCGACCGCGAGATCGGCGTCATGTCGGTCCCGGCCCGCTTCGGCATCCCGGCGGCGATCTGGGGCGCCCGCGCCTGCCACACGGTGACGACGGCGCTGTTCGTCTGGTACGCCCTCGCCACGGACGCGGGCACCTTCTTCTGGCTGGGCCTGCTGATCGTCGCCGGCGCGTTCGTCTACGAGCACTCGATCGTCCGCCCGCACGACTTGTCCCGCCTGAACCGGGCGTTCTTCAGCGTCAACGGGTTCATCGGGATCGCCCTGTTCGTGTGTGCGCTGCTGGATCTGTTGGTCCGGGGTCTGACGGTCTGAGTAGTCTCCGGCCATGTGAACAGCCTGCACGCTCAGCTCGCCCGGCTCGAGGACGCCTTCCCGGGCTTCCGGACGGAGATCGTTGAGGGCAACGTCGTGGCGTATCCGGTCAGGCCGTTCGACGGCGGCACCGTTCGCGCCATCTGGGCCGCCGTAGAGCCGCAGGTGGCCCCGGACTGGGCGCTGGTGAGCGATGTGGTGTTCCCTTTCGACGAAGGGAACGAGTTCTGCCCCGACCTCGCGGCGATCCCGGCCGCGGCGGCGGCCCGGAACCGGAGCGCCTACTCGCCCGACCTGATCGAGTTCGTCGCCGAAGTGGTGTCTCCGGAAAGCAGCCGTCGCGACTACGAGCTCAAACCCGCTGGTACGCCGACCGAGGCATCGCCAACTACCTGGTCCTCGACCCGATGAGAGGCCACGCCGTGACGATGTGGAACCCCGGCCCGGACGGCTACCGCGGCCGCGACACCATCCCCTACGGCCCCGACCTGACCATCGACTCCGCACTCGGCAAGCTGAAGATCCCCACCGCGAGCCTCCCTGCCGACCCTAAAGCGCGCCCCCGGCCCTGAGCCCGGCCCCATCCGCCCGCCGCCGCAGCACGAACGCCGCCGCGACCCCCGCCACCAGCCCCACCAGATGCCCCTGCCAGCTGACGCCGGACTGGGTCGGGGCGAGGCCCGCCAGTATCGAGGTGCCCCAGATCGCGGCCACCAGCAGGCCGGTCAGGATGCCGAGCGGGCGGCGCTCCACGAATCCGGTGACCAGGAGGTAGCCGAAGAGGCCGAAGATCAGGCCGGAGGCTCCCGCGGTGTTGGTGCCGGACGGGGATATCAGCCAGACACCGAGGCCGTCGGCGACGATGATCAGGGCGCAGACGGCGGCGAAACGGCGGATGCCGCCGAGGGCGGCCAGGAAGCCGAGGACCAGCAACGGCACGCTGTTCGCGGCGACGTGGGCGAAGCCGAAGTGGATGAAGGCGGCCGGGGCGACGTCGACCAGCTCGGACGGGGTGCGGGGGACGACGCCGAAGCCGTCCAGCGCGTGCCCGCTGAGCACGTCGGCCACTTCCAGCAGCCACAGCAGCGCCACCCAGACCAGCATCAGCTTGGCCGCGGTCCGCGCGCGGTTACCCCGCGACCACTCGCGTCGCTCCGCACCCCACGTGCCCGCCATACCCGACGTACCCGCCATGGCCACCCCACCGCCCAACTCGTCCCCTTGGGGAACGCCCGGCCCCCCTTGGTCGGTTCCCACCCCGTACGGCCGGATAGGCTCGGTGTCGTGAACCCAGTCAAGCCAGGAGAGACGCCGCGTACGCCTTGGATCGTAGGGGTGTCCGGCGCTTCCGGCACCCCATACGCCGCCGCGGTGCTGCGCGCGCTCCTCGCCGCGGGGGAGAGCGTCGACCTGGTCGTCAGCAGGGCGTCCCGGCTCACGCTCCTCGACGAGACCGGGATCTCCTTCCGCGACGCCCACTGGCAGGACGACCTGCGCGAGTGGCTCGCGCGCGGCGCCGACGGCAAGCCCGGGACCTTCGAGACGGACATCGAGGGCGTGCGGTACTGGAACGCCGGGGACCTCGCCGCAGGCCCGTCCTCGGGGTCGTACCCCACGAAGGGCATGCTGATCGTGCCCGCCTCCACCGCCTGCGTCGCCGGCGTCGCGCTGGGCCTGTCGAAGGACCTGCTCCAACGCGCGGCGGCCGTGGCCCTCAAGGAGGGGCGCAAGCTGGTCGTGGCCGTCAGGGAGACCCCGCTGAACGGCCAGACGCTGAGGCACCTGGTGACCCTGGACGACGTGGGCGCCACCGTCGTACCCGCCTCGCCCGCCTTCTACGCGGGGGCCACCCACATCCAGGACCTGGTCGATTTCGTCGCCGGACGCGTGCTCGACGCGGCGGGCGTCGAGCACCGGCTCTACCGCCGCTGGAAGGGCGAACTCGGCGGCGGAACCCGCACGACATGAACGCCATCTGAGCAAGTCGCAGTAACTCTCATCACTTCGGAACTCTTCACCGGAAGGCTTCGATCGCATGGACGCGGTGGACAGGCAGCTCATCCAGGCCCTGAGGGAGAACGGCCGGGCCTCCTACGCGGAGCTGGGACGCCTCGTCGGCCTGTCGGGACCCAGCGTCACCGACCGGATCAACCGGCTGGAGGCGGCCGGCGTCATCACCGGCTACCGCGCCACCGTCGACGCCGCCTCGCTCGGCCTCGGCGTCACCGCGCTGATCGGCATCTCGCTGTCCGACGCCACCGACCACGAGGACGTCGCGAGCCGATTGCGGGACCTCGGTGAGATCGAGGACTGCTGGTTCATCGCGGGCGACGACTCGTACATGCTCAAGGTCCGCGCGGCCGACGTGGACGGGCTGGAGAAGATCATCCGCCGGCTCAGCGGCACCAAGGGCGTCTCCCGGACCCGTACGACGATCGTGCTCTCCACCAAGTGGGAGAACCGGGTCGGACAGCTGCCCGAGGAAGAGGACGCGTAGCGCCTGATGGCGGTCACCCTGCCCGAAGGGGCGGGGAGTACGGTTTACGGAGTCTTTCCGAGAGAGGTGCACGCATGGACGTCGGGCTCAAGCGCGAGCTGGAGGAGAAGGTCCGCTCCGGCGAGCGGCTGTCCCGCGAGGACGGCATCGCGCTGTACGAGTCGGACGACCTGGCGTGGCTCGGCGGCCTCGCGCACGAGGTGCGCACGCGCAAGAACGGCGACGTCGTCCACTTCAACGTCAACCGTCACCTCAACATGACCAACGTCTGTACGGCCTCCTGCGCGTACTGCTCCTTCCAGCGCAAGCCGGGGGAGAAGGACGCGTACACGATGCGCATCGAGGAGGCCGTGAAGCTGGCCAAGTCGATGGAGGCGGAGAACCTCACGGAACTCCACATCGTCAACGGCCTGCACCCGAACCTCCCCTGGCGCTACTACCCGCGTTCCCTGCGCGAGCTGAAGGCCGCCCTGCCGAACGTCTCGCTGAAGGCCTTCACGGCCACGGAGATCCACCACTTCGAGACGATCAGCGGTCTGTCGGCGTCGGAGATCCTCGACGAGCTCATCGACGCCGGGCTGGAATCCCTCACCGGTGGTGGCGCGGAGATCTTCGACTGGGAGGTCCGGCAGCACATCGTGGACCACCGCACCCACTGGGAGGACTGGTCCCGGATCCACCGCCTGGCGCACGAGAAGGGTCTGAAGACCCCGAGCACCATGCTGTACGGCCACATCGAGGAGCCGCGGCACCGGGTGGACCACGTCCTGCGCCTGCGTGAGCTGCAGGACGAGACGGGCGGCTTCCAGGTCTTCATCCCCCTGCGCTACCAGCACGACTTCGTCGACATGAAGGACGGCAAGGTACGCAACCGCCTCCAGGCCAGGACCCAGATGGCGACCGGCGCGGAGGCCCTGAAGACCTTCGCGGTGTCCCGTCTGCTGTTCGACAACGTTCCGCACGTCAAGGTCTTCTGGGTCATGCACGGCGTCCAGACCGCCCAGCTGGCCCTCCAGCACGGCGCCGACGACATGGACGGCTCGGTCGTCGAGTACAAGATCACTCACGACGCGGACAACTACGGCACGCCGAACAAGCTGACCCGCGAGGACCTGCTGGACCTCATCCGGGACGCGGGCTTCCGCCCGGTCGAGCGGAACACTCGCTACGAGATCATCCGTGAGTACGACGGTCCGGACCCGGTGCGCCGCGAGTCCCCCCAGCCGATGCGGGTGTGATTCCGAGGGGCGGGGCCGTGGTACCCGTCCGCCATGGTGAGCACCAAGGCGCCCGAGGACGCCTACACCGCTGAACCCTTCCTCCCCGACCGTGGCGGCCTGCCCGCCCTGCGCCGCGCCGCCGCCGAATGCCGGGGCTGCCCGCTCCACCGGGACGCCACTCAGACCGTCTTCGGCGTCGGCGACCGGAACGCCCGCGTCATGCTCGTCGGCGAACAGCCCGGTGACCAGGAGGACCGGCAGGGCAAGCCCTTCGTCGGTCCCGCCGGGCGCCTGCTCGACAGGGCGCTGCAGGAAGCCGGCCTGGACCCGGCGGACGCGTACGTCACCAACGCGGTGAAGCACTTCAAGTTCACCCAGGCCGAACCCCGCAAGCGCCGGATCCACAAGGCGCCGACCCTGCGCGAGATGACCGCGTGCGGTCCCTGGCTGGCGGCCGAACTGGCCGTCGTGGAGCCCGAGCTGATCGTGCTGCTGGGCGCGAGTGCGGGCAAGGCGCTGCTGGGGTCGTCGTTCCGGGTCGGGGAGGTGCGCGGGACGCTGCTGGAGCGCGAGATCCACGGCCGCCCGGAGAAGCTGGTGGCGACGGTGCATCCGTCGTCGGTGCTGCGGGCCCAGGACGGCGCGGACCGGGAGGCGGCGTACGCGGGGCTGGTCTCGGACCTGAAAGTGGCGGCGCGGGCGTTGTCGTAATGGCTTTCGCCGCGCTCCGTGTAATGGCTACGATTGCGCCGTGTCCCTTACTTTCACGCTCGACCCGGCCGTCACGCCCGACCTCCGTGACGGCATCCTCGACCTGTGGACCGACGTCTCCAACGCGGGCGGAGCCGTGGGCTTCGTGCCGCCGGTGACACGGGAGGAGGTCCGGCCGGAGCTGGTGCGCCAGTTCGCCGGGATGGCCGACCGGAGCAGGCGGCTGCTCGTCGGACACGACGAGGACGGGCGGGTCGCCGCGACCGCATCCCTCACCTTCAACTCGCACCGGCTGATGACCCACTGGATCTGGCTCTACACGGTGATGGTGCACCCCCGCCACCAGGGCAAGGGCTACGGCCGCGACCTGCTGACCGCCGCAGAGCAGGCCGCCCGTACCTTCGACGGCATCGAGGCGATCCGCCTCACCTGCCGCGGCGGGCTCGGCCTGGAACACTTCTACGGCTCCTGCGGCTACAAGGAGGTCGGCCGGATCCCGGACGCCATCCGGGTCGCACCGGGCGACGACCGGGAAGACGTGATCATGCTGCTGCCGCTCGAGTGACCCACCCCGGCGACCCCCCTGCAAGATCGGCCCACCCGCGTGCTTCACTGGACAGTGGCCCTTTTTGGAATCGGAAGAGTGGATTGAGATGCTCCGCTACACACTGATGCGCCTCGGGATCTTCGCGGGCTGCCTCGTGGTCGTCTGGGGCCTCGTCTACTCCGGCCTCGTCCCGCGTGGCCTGGGCGACTCCAACGGCATGTGGATCGTCCTGCTCGCGCTGCTGCTCTCGGCGCCCATCAGCTTCGTCGTCCTGCGCAAGGAGCGCGACCGCGCCTCCGTCCAGATCGTGCAGAAGGTCGACCGCGTGAAGGCCAACCTGGAGGCGAACCGCAACCAGGAGGACGACGTGGTCGACGAGGCGGCTCGGACGCAGGGCCAGACCTCCTAGCTTGCCGCTTCCCGGCAGCGATACCGCTCGGTAGCTGCGCGGGCCCCGCCCTTACGCTTGTCCGGATCCATGGTGTGGGACGGCCGGATCCACGTCGGTGGAACGGCTGTTCGCACCGGAATTCGTGAACGTAAGGGGGAACCGTGGCACGAGCGCGCGCGCAGGCGAAGAAGAGCGCACGACGCGTTGCCGACGCCGTCGTCTCCGGAACCGATCCGAGGACGGCCGCGCAGGACGAACTGCGGCGGCAGATCGGCGGGCGGGGGACACGGGGAGACGGTGGCGAGGAGTACGACGCCCAGGGCCAGGGCATCGACCCGGCCGACTTCCCGGCCGCCCGGGAACAGGGCGGGTCCACCGCTACCGTGATGCGGCAGAAGACGGTGCCGCTGGACGAGGCCGGCGAGGCGCTCGGCCGCAGCGAGCAGGTGCGCGAGGGCACCGAGACGGTGCACGCCATCTGCCCGATGGTGATCCCCAAGGGCCGCTCGCTGATCTCCATGCTGCCCGTGCTGACGCTGCTCGTGCTGGGCGCGGTGGGTGCGGGAATCGTGGGCGCGTCCGGCGCCGACGTCCTGACCAACCCGCTGTTCGGCGTGCACTACTGGGTCATCTCGCTGTGCGCCGTCGCCTTCGTGTGGTGGCGCCAGGGCATGGTCATGGTGCCGGACGGATGCCAGGCGATGATCACCCGCTTCGGCAAGCTGGAGAGGGTCGTCGGCCCGGGCCGGATCGTGCTGCTGAGCCCGTGGAAGCGGGTGTCGTACATCGTCAACACCACGATCGAGTACCCCTTCAACGCTCCGGTGCGCGAGGCACCGACCAAGGGCGGCGTGAAGGCGTCGATCGACCTGTTCATCCAGTTCCGGATCAGCGATCCGACCGAGTTCGTCTACACGCTGGGCGCGGTGCGCGGCTTCGAGGAGAAGCTGAGCAACGCGGTGAGCGAGACGATCCGCACCCTCGTCTACGAACAGGAAGCCGCCGGTATCTACGACATGGTCGGCGAGGACACCGGCCGGCTGCTGGACCTGCTCAACCAGCAGTTCCGCCCGGCCGTCGAGCTGACCAACGCCAACATCACCCACGCCGAACCGTCCGACCAGCGCTACCGCATGGACCTGGCGGCCCCCGAGATGGTGCGGGTGGCCAAGGAGGCGTACACGCACGAGTACGCGCTCCAGCTCCGCAAGGAGCAGGACGAGGGCGACCTCACCCGCGAACTCGCCTCCAGCCACGAGACGCTCTCCGCGATCCAGGCCGACATCGCCCAGTACCAGGCGCAGATGGACACCGCCGTGGAGCGCGAGACCAACCGCGCCGAGGCGCTCGCCCGGCAGCGCTACGTCCAGGCCGAGTCCGAGGCGAAGGCCAACGCGGCCCTGCTGGAGGCGCAGGCCCTCGACATCCGCGCGGTGACCGCGGCGGAGGCGCCGGAGATCCTGGAGTACCGCTACCAGCAGCAGGTGCTGGACACGCTGGAACAGGTCGCCGACCACCTGCCCCGGCTGGTGCGCATCGGCGGCGCGACGGACGGCGGCGCCGGCATCGACTTCCTGGAGCTCGCCCGCGAGCTGGTCGGCGAGCGCGGCACGGAACTGTTCACCGACGAGGACATGGCAGCCGTACGGTCGCGTCTCGCCGAGGTGTCCGCGCGGATCGCCGCGCGCGAGACCGAGATCGGCGCGCTGCTGGCGGCCGAGCGGCCGACGGTGCCGCAGGTTCCCGAACAGCCCGAACCGACCGACCGTTACGAGAGCTCCGGGAGCTCCGAGAGCTCCGTCAGCTCTGACGTCTCCGAGGGGGCCGACCAGTGAGCACCGCCCGTTCCTCCCACCGCCGGTCGGTCATCTCCGAGAAGGTCGCCCCCTGGAGCGACATCGCGCGGCTGCTGCGCGGCGGCGAGGCCGACACCCTGATCCCGGTCATCATCCCCCGCCACCGGCGTCGCCTGTGGTGGATGCTGCCGCTGTGGCTCGGCGTCTACGCCCTGCTCATGGGCGTGATGCTGTCCCTGCAGGAGGCGGACTCCGAGTCCGTCGCCGGGGACCTCGCCTACGGCACCCTCGCCACCCTCTCCTACGTCGGCGGCGTCGTCCTGCTGCTGATCGGCGTGCTGTGGTGGTGGCGCTCCTCGATCGTCGAGATCGAGCAGGGCACCAACGGCGTGCTGACCCGCTACGGCGCCGTCATCCGCACCCTGGATGCCGGACGCCACTACCTGTGGCACCCGTGGTCCCGGGTCGACTTCGTCGTCGACACCGCCACCGAGATCCCCTACTCCGCGCCGGTGATGGCCTGCCCGACGCAGGAGAACGTGCCGCTGCGCTCCATCGAGTTCTTCCTGAAGTTCCGCATCACCGACGCCGTGCTGTTCGTCCGCACGATCGGCGCGGGCAACTTCGACCTGGTGCTCTCCAGCGCCGTACAGGACGCGATCCGGCAGCGGGCGCGCAAGATGCGCACAGAGCGGGCGTACGACCTGCGCGGTTCGGACGTGGCCGACATGCAGGAGCTGCTCAACCGTCAGCTGTCCGGCTACGGCGTGCGCATCACCGGCTCCAACATCCCGGACGTGCAGCTGCCGGCGCAGTACCAGCAGCACCTGGCCACCCGGGAGCGGGTCGCCAAGGAGCGCACGGCGTACGACCAGGAGTGGGGGCTGATCCGCAAGCGCCGCATCGACCAGCTGGGCATGGACATCGAGCGTGCCAAGAAGGTACGCGACGCCCGGATTGTCGAGGTCAAGGCCGCGCTGAACCGGGCCCGTGAAGAGGTCGCCCAGCTGCTGGAGGAGCAGGAGACCAACGCCCAGCGCGTGCGGTTCGAGATCGAGACGCGGGGCCGCAGCGGCCTGATCGCCGCCGAGAACGAGGCACGCGCCCAGCGCGCTCTGGCCAAGGCCTACCGCGACAACCGCGCGGTCCTGCAGTACGAACTCGCCCGGCGTCGCCTGGAGGTGGGCGCGAAGCTCGCCGGCAGGGCCCCGCAGCCGGTGGTCGTACGGACCGACGGCACCAGCGCCGACACCTCGGCCCTGTCCACCCTGCTCGCCGCGCAGTTGCTGCCGCGGCTGACGGCTCTGCCGCCCGTCGACGGGCAGTTGCTCACGGACCGGGTGGCACGCTTCGCCGACGAGCTGAACGACGACAAGTAGGACAGCTGTTCACAGCGGGCCGGGTGGGATCTCCCTCCCGGCCCGTACGCTAACGGCCATGGGTGCCGTGAAGACCAAACGGATGCCGCGGGCCGTCCGTGAGCAGCAGATGCTGGACGCCGCCGTGCGGACCTTCGGCAGGCGCGGGTACATGGCCGCGTCGATGGACGAGATAGCCGAACTGGCGGGTGTCTCGAAGCCGTTGGTCTATCTGTATCTGAACTCGAAGGAAGACCTCTTCACCGCCTGCATCCGGCGCGAGGCCGCCGCGCTCGTCGTCGCGGTGCGCTCCGGCGTACGGACCGAGCTGCCCGCCGACCGTCAGCTCTGGGACGGGCTGCGGGCGTTCTTCGCCCACACCTCGCACTACCCGGACGCCTGGTCCGTCCTGCACCTCCAGGCCCGCACCCATGGCGAACCCTTCGCCTCCGAGGTCGCCGCGATGCGCGCGGAGATCGTCGAGTTCGTGACGCAGCTGATCCTCGTGGCGGCGCGCGAGGCCCACCGCGACCCCGACCTCCCCGAGAGCGAGGTCGGCGGTCTCGCCGAGGCCCTGGTCGGCGCCGCCGAGTCCCTCGCGGACTGGGCCAACGCCACGCCGACCGTCACGGCACGGGAGGCGGCGGCCACGCTGATGAACTTCGCGTGGGCCGGCCTCGGCAACCTCATGGACGGGCGGCCCTGGTCGCCGCCGGACGCCCCTCACGAGGCGAGCGGGTAGACCTCCCCGGCCAGGTGGACGCGGTCCTCGCCGCCCCGCAGCTCGAACAGCCCGCCCTGCGCGGCGTACGTCACCGTCCCCGGCAGCAGCACCGGCGCCCGGAAGCCGGCCCGCACCCGCACCGCCTCCGGAGTGCCGTGCGCGGCGAGGCAGCGGGCCACCGTCCACATGCCGTGCGCGATGGCGCGCGGGAAGCCGAACAGGCGGGCGGTGAGGGGGTGGAGATGGATGGGGTTGCGGTCGCCGGAGGCGGAGCCGTAGCGGCGTCCGACGTCGGCGGCGAGCCGCCACTCGGCGACGGCGGGCAGCGGCTCGTGCTCCGGCACGTCCAGCGCGTCCAAGCCGTCCCGCACGCTCCGCTCATGTGCTGCCGCCCCACCGTCGGCGGGGCGGTGCCTGGCCAGATAGGTGCTCCGCGACTCCCACACGACCTCGTCGCCGGCCCGCAACTCGGTGATCACGGCCGCCTCCGTCCCGCGCCGGTGGGGCATCAATCCGTCGACGCGCACGGAGAGTTCGTACGCACCGGTGGCGGTGAGAGCACGGTGTCGGGTCACGGTGATCGACGTGTGGACGAGACCGAGCAGCGGCAGCGGGAAGTCCCGGCCGCTCATCAGCCGCATCGCCAGCGGGAAGCCGAGCACATGCGGATACGTCACCGGCAGGGCGTCGTCCCCGGTGGGGAACCCGCACACCCTCTCGTAGGCGGCCAGCCGGGCGAGGTCGACGCGAAGGTCCGGCAGGACGAGCCTCGTGCGCGGGAACTCCGCCTGCGGGTCCGGGCGTTTGAAGGGTGACAGCAGGGCGCCCCGGGCGAGCAGGGGCGCAAGCGAAGGAGGAGCGGTGAGGACCAGGGACATCACGCCCCCAGCAGGCTCTGGCCGCATACCCGGACGACCTGGCCGTTGACGCCTGAGGATCCCGGATCCGCCAGCCAGGCGGTCGTCTCGGCGACATCGATCGGCAGTCCACCCTGCGCGAGGGAGTTCATCCGGCGCCCCGCCTCCCGGATGAACAGGGGAATCGCGGCGGTCATCTTCGTCTCGACGAACCCGGGCGCGACCGCGTTCACCGTCACCCCGTGCTCGGCGAGGGCGCGTGGCGCGAGGGCTCGGACCAGCCCGACGACGCCCGCCTTGCTCGCGCCGTAGTTGGTCTGCCCGGCGTTCCCGGCCAGCCCCGCGATCGACGCCGTCGCCACGATCCGCCCGCCCCGCTTCAGCGTCCCGCTCTCCAGCAAGGCGTCCGTCGTGCGCAGCACGCTCGCGAGATTGACGTCGAGTACCGAACTCCAGCGTTCGGCGGGCATGTTGACCAGTCGCCGGTCGCGCGTGATCCCGGCGTTGTGCACCAGGACGTCCAGCCCGTCGGGCAGTGCGTCGGCGATGCGCGCGCCCGCGTCGGGGGCGGTGATGTCGAGCGCGAGCGCGGTGCCGCCGAGCCGGTCGGCCACGCGCCGGGCGTCCTGTTCGGCCTGCGGGACGTCCAGGACGACGACCCGGGCGCCGTCCCTGGCCAGCGTCTCGGCGACCGCCTCGCCGATGCCGCGCGCGGCGCCCGTGACCAGCGCGGTGCGGCCGGTGAGGGGGCGGTCGGGGTCGTGGGGTGCGGTGACGTCCGGCGGAGCCGAACCCACCTCGATCACCTGGCCGCTGATGTACGCCGACTTGGGGGAGAGGAGGAAGCGCAGGGTCGACTCGGCCGCACGCGTGTCCGTCAGCCGGACGAGGTTCACCGTCCTGCCCCGCCCGATCTCCTTGCCGAGCGAGCGCGTGAAGCCCTCCAGGGCCTGCTGCACGGCGGCCTGGTGATGGTCGGTGGGGTCGAGGGGCGCGCCGAGCACCACGACCCGGCCGCTCTCGGCGACCGACCGCACGACGGGGTGCAGAGCCGCGTGCACCTCGGCGAGCGTCTCGACGTCCCGCACGCCCGTGGCGTCCAGGACGACGGCGGCGGGCTTCCCGGAGGGGGCGGTCGTCAGGTCGAGGCCCAGGGCGGTACGGGCGCTGGCATCGGTACCGGCACCGGTACCGGCACCGGTACCGGCATCGGCGAGGCCGAGGTCCGACTTGCCGGCCGTCAGGAGCAGCCGGTCGCCCTTCAGCAAGGGCCGCTCCGGTGACCAGCGCTGGAGCGCGGCGGGCTGCGGCAGTCCGAGCCGGCGGGTGAGGAAGCGGCCGGGGGCCGTGCCGGTGAAGCTCAGATAGCGGTCGGCCATGTCCCACTCCCAGTGCGCGCTCCGGTGCTGACTCCGGAGTAAGGTTACCCGAGGTAAGTCGGTGGTGGACATGAGGAGTGGGTGGAGATGAGCTCTCTGTTGGCACCGGCGGTCCGGCGTGTGGCGATCATCGGCGGCACCCGTATCCCGTTCGCCCGCTCGGACGGCCCGTACGCCACGGCGTCCAACCAGGACATGCTCACGGCCGTGGTCGACGGTCTGGTCGAGCGCTACGAGCTGGGCGGCCCGGGCGCGGTCGGCGAGCTCGTCGCCGGGGCTGTCCTCAAGCACAGCCGGGACTTCAATCTCGCCCGCGAGACCGTCCTCGGCTCGAAGCTGGACGCGCGCACACCCGCGTACGACATCCAGCAGGCCTGCGGTACCGGTCTCCAGGCCGTCATCGCCGCCGCCAACAAGATCGCCCTCGGCCAGACCGAGTCGGCGATCGCCGGCGGCGCGGACACGGCGAGCGACGCGCCCCTCGGCGTCAACGACGAGCTGCGCCGCATCCTGCTGCAGGCCCGGCGGGCCAAGTCGCTCGGCGGCCGGCTCAGGGCACTGGCCGGTGTGCGGCCGTCCCACCTCGTACCCGACATCCCCCGCAATGCCGAACCTCGCACGAAGCTGTCCATGGGCGAGCACGCCGCCGTCACGGCACGAGCCTGGGGCATCTCCCGCGCGGCCCAGGACGAATGGGCGGCGACCAGTCACCAGCGGCTGGCTGCGGCGTACGAGCGGGGCTTCTTCGAGGATCTGGTCGTGCCCTTCCGGGGCCTGGACCGGGACCAGAACCTGCGCCCCGGTTCGACGCCGGAGAAACTCGCCGCGCTCAAGCCGGTGTTCGGCCTCGACCGGCCCGACCCGACGATGACGGCGGGCAATTCGACTCCGCTGACGGACGGTGCGGCGGTCGTGCTGCTGGCGAGCGAGGAGTGGGCCGAGCGCAGAGGGCTGGAACCGCTGGCGTACCTCACCGCTTATGAGACGGCGGCCGTGGACTTCGTGCGGGGCGATGTCGCGGGTGGCGAGGACGGGCTGCTGATGGCACCGGCGTACGCCGTCCCGCGGATGCTGGAGCGGGCCGGACTGTCCCTCCCCGACTTCGACCTCGTCGAGATCCACGAGGCCTTCGCGTCCCAGGTGCTGGCCACGCTGGCGGCGTGGGAGAAGCGGGGCCTCGCGCCCGTGGACCGGTCCCGGCTGAACGTGACCGGGTCCTCCCTGGCCACCGGTCACCCCTTCGCGGCGACCGGGGCGCGGATCGTGGCGACGCTGGCCAAGTCGCTCGCGCAGAAGGGCGGTTCGGGGCGTGGGCTGATCTCGGTGTGCGCGGCGGGCGGGCAGGGGGTGACGGCTGTCCTGGAGCGTAGGTAAGGGGACGGTGAGACGAAGCTGAGTGCCCCTCACATAACCCTCGACGTTGCACATACCCGGCTCCGGACCACCCCCGAACCCGCACAACCCCCACACGCCCGCGCCGTACGATCTCCTGCCTAACCAGCGGTAACCCGTTTCCGCAGGCCTCGGCAGGTGAACGCCACGGTGCGCGAGGCACGTACGTCATGCAGCAAGCAGTTTCATCGCTGCACGCCCGCCGCAGGAGCCGCCCGTGTCCACCCCCCTTCCCTCCTTCGCCGCCTCGGCCGCCTTCGACGACGCTCCGGGCCCGACCCTGGTGCAGCCCGAGACGCGACGACTGGACGGTGCCGTGCGGGAGGCGTACGTACCGCCGTTCGCGCCGCCGGTGACCCATGGGTCGCTCGGGGACCTGCCCTTCGACAACGCGGCCGCGGCGCCGGACGCGGTCGTTCTCAGCCGCAGGGGCGAGGACGGGCGGTGGTCCGACGTGACGGCCGCGCAGTTCGCCGAGCAGGTGCAGGCGGTGGCGAAGGGGCTGATCGCCGAGGGGCTGGAGCCGGGCGACCGGATCGCGATCATGGCGCGGACCACGTACGAGTGGACGCTCCTCGACTTCGGAGCGTGGGCGGCCGGCCTGGTCACGGTCCCCGTCTACCCCACCTCGTCCGTGTTCCAGACCCGCTGGATCCTCCAGGACTCGGGTGCGGTGGCCCTCGTCACGGAGACCGCCGCGCAGGCGGCCGCCCTGGGCCCCGAACTGGACCGGGTGCCCGATCTGCACCGCATGTGGGTGATGGAGAAGGGCCACGTGGAGCGGCTGGCCGAGCTGGGCGCGCAGCAACCGGACGGCGAAGTGGGCGTACGGCGGGGCATGCTGGTGCCGGACACGCTGGCGACGCTCATCTACACCTCGGGCACGACGGGCCGCCCCAAGGGCTGCGCCCTGACGCACGGCAATTTCTTCGCCGAGGTGGACAACGCGATCGAGCTGCTCTACCCGATCTTCAAGGCGCGCACGAGCGAAGAGGCGTCGGTGCTGCTCTTCCTCCCCATGTCGCACGTCTTCGGCCGCATGGTCGCGGTGGCCTGCATCCGGGCCAGGGTGCGCCTCGGCCACGCGCCGAGCCTGAAGGCGGAGGACCTGCTGCCGGACCTGGCGGCCTTCCGCCCGACGTGCCTGCTGACCATCCCCTACATGCTGGAGAAGATCTTCAACTCCGCCCGCGCCAAGGCCGAGGCGGGCGGCCGGGCGTCGTCCTTCGACCGCGCGGCGTCGGTGGCCGAGCGCTACGGCGAGGCGATGGAGGCCAGGGCCTCGGGGAAGGGCGGGGGCCCGGGCACGGCGCTCAAGACGGCCCGCGCCTTCTACGACCCCCTGGTCTACCGCCGTATCCGCAACGCGATGGGCGGCCGGGTGCGGTACGCGATCTGCGGCGGCTCACCGCTCGGCCGCCGCCTGGCCGCCTTCTATTCCGGCGCCGGCATCGAGATCTACGAGGGCTACGGCCTGACGGAGGTGACGGGCGCCGCGACCGTGACCCCGCCCTCCAAGCCCCGGCTGGGAACGGTGGGCTGGCCTCTGCCCGGCACCCGCATCCGTATCGCCGCTGACGGCGAGATTCTCATCTCCGGCGACCAGGTGCTGCGCGGCTACTGGGACCCGTCCGCGGGCGGCGTCGTCCCGGCTGCCGCCGACGGCTGGCTGACGACGGGGGACATCGGCGCACTGGACGACGAGGGCTATCTGACGATCACCGGCCGCAAGAAGGAACTCCTGATCACGGCGGGCGGCAAGAGCGTGGCCCCGGCGCCCCTGGAGAACTGGCTGCGCTCCCACCCCCTGATCTCCCAGTGCATGGTCGTGGGCGATCGGCGGCCTTTCGTGTCCGCCCTGATCACCCTGGACATGGACGGCGTGAGCCACTGGCGACGCATGAACGGCAAGCACCCCGTCCCCGCGGAACTCCTCGTCGACGACGCCGAGCTGAGGGCGATCCTGCAACGCGCGATCGACGAGGCCAACAAGCTGGTGTCACGCCCGGAGTCCATCCGCCGTTTCACGATCCTGCCGACGGACTTCACGGAGCTGGACGGCCACCTCACGCCGTCGATGAAGCTGCGACGGGATGCTGTCATGCGGGACTTCGCGGCGGAGGTCGAGGAGCTGTACACGAAATAGCGGCGGTTCGGGGCAACCCGCCAGGACCCGACATCACGACAAACGGTTGCCGTCTCGTTACGACAATTGCTTGACGTGACATGCCGTGGCCACGTTGGCTACCGCCACCGGGTAGCAAAGCCGCTCATCCGCTCGGAAGGCACCAGTAGTGAATGCTCGTACCCCCCACACGCCCGCTGCACGCCGCTTCGCCATAGCCCTCGCCGCGTCCGCCTCGGCGCTCTCGCTCGCCGCGTGCGGTGTGGTCGACGGCATCGGGGGCGGTGACAGCTCCGAGTCCCCGAACAAGGGCGACGACGTCACGGTGGGGCTCTTGCTGCCCGACACGGCCACGGCCCGTTTCGAGAAGTTCGACTACCCGCTCATCAAGAAGGAAGTCGCCTCCCTCACCCACGACAAGGGCAAGGTCGTCTACGCCAACGCCGAGTCGAGCACCGCCAAGCAGAGTCGGCAGTTCCAGCAGATGATCGCCGACGCCGTGGACGTGATCCTCGTGGACGCGCTGGACTCCAAGGGCATCGCGCCGGACGTGCAGAAGGCGAAGGACGCCGGAATCCCCGTCATCGCCTACGACCGGCTCGCCGAGGGGCCGATCGACGCGTACGTCTCCCACGACAACGAGCTCGTCGGCGAGGTGCAGGGCCGCGCTCTCGTCGAGGAACTCGGCGCGAAGGCCGCGACCAGCAAGGTCGTCATGATGAACGGCGACCCCGCCGACCCGAACACGGCCCGGTTCAAGAAGGGCGCGCTCGACGAGCTCGAGGGCGAGGTGAACATCGTCAAGCGATACGACACCGACAAGTGGGCGCCGGAGACGGCCAAGGCGAACATGCAGAAGGCGATCTCCGCGGTCGGGCTGGACAACATCGCCGCCGTCTACTCGGCGAACGACGGCATGGCGGGCGCCGTCATCGACGCGCTGAAGGAGTCCGGCGCGAGCAGGATCCCGCCGGTGACGGGGCAGGACGCCAACCTGGACGCGGTGCAGCGGATCGTCGCGGGCGAGCAGTACATGTCGGTGTACAAGTCGTTCCTGACGGAGGCGACCAACGCCGCGAAGATGGCCGTGTACAAGGCCCAGGGACGCGCGATCCAGTTCGACGCCCTGACCCAGGACTCGGTCGACAGCCCGACCCAGGACGACATCCCGGCCCAACTGGTATCGGTGGTCCCCCTGACGAAGAGCAACATCAAGCAGACGGTGATCCAGGACGGTGTCTACACCGTCAAGGAGATCTGCACCGCCGAGTACAAGGCGGACTGCGCGGCCATCGGACTGGAGTAGACGCCGAGGGGGCCTTGGGAGTGCCCGTCAGGCCCGGGTGGCCCGGCGGTGCGACTCCACCAGGTCAGCGAACGCCCGGGCCGGCGGGCTGAGCGAGTCCCAGCGGCGCACCGCCCAGCCCACGGGCAGGGGGCGCAGCTCGGGGAGGGGAATCAGGCGCAGTTCGCCCTCGCCGGGTACCGGCAGTCCCGGCAGTGCGGGCAGGACCGCCCGTCCGACCCCCAGCTCGGCCAGCAGCAGCGCGGTGTCCCAGTCGGCGACGCTCGTGTCGTGCGCGAACCGGATGCCCAGCTCGGCGCAGGCGGCGTCCAGATGGGCCGCCGAGGCGGAGTTCGGCGGCAGCCGGATCAGCCGTACGTCCCGCAGGTCGGTGCCGGCATCGACGTACGGCCGCGCCGCGAGCGGATCGTCGGACCGCACCGCCAGCACCCACGGCAGCTCCACCACGGGCCGCTGCTCGATACCGCGCACCTGCGGGCCGAGGGTGATCCAGGCCAGGTCGAGGGTGCCGTCGGCCAGCGCGTCGAAGCTGCCCCGGCCCGAACTGACCGTCCGGAACTCCAGGTTGACCCGAGGATGCCGCTGCCGGTACGCGACAACGGCCTCAGCCATGAAGTGCCGTACGGTCGTCGCGCCTGTCGCCACCCGGACGTACCCGCTCTCGCCGTCGACGAGATCCCGCAGTTGCCGTACGGCGAGGTCCAGCCCCGATATCCCCTCGGCGGCGGCCGCCTCCAGCACCCGGCCGGCCTGCGTCGGCACGACACCCCGGGGCTGGCGCTCCAGCAACGCGACCCCGGTCTCCCGCTCCAGCCGCTTCACATGCTGGCTCACCGCCGACTGGGTGCACCCCAGCTCCCGGGCCACCGAGCTGAGACTCCCGGCACGGCAGACGGCCACGAACACACGTAGGTCATCGAGGGTCATGACCTCCAAGTTAATGCTTGGGGGCAGCCACAAATCCCAAGGATTGACTGGGCTTTGCCCGATGGACGACGATCCTCGAAGGGCCCGGGCGGCAACCCGCTCCGCACCCTCGCCGGCGTCCGGACCAAGGCGGGGGAGGGAGCGGGTGCCGACCCAAAAGCACGACCGGACGGCAGTTTCAACGCTCCTGCGGTGCCCTTGACTTCACGAGGCATCCGCGTCACATTCGCATTCCTGACACACCCTCAGAAACGCGGTCGTCCAGGGCGGGAGCGGCTTCCATGACCAGCAGCGTGAACCCTTCGCGAAGACGCGTACTGGCCGCAGGTGCTGTCGGTGCCGCAGGCACGGCCCTCGGGGCCGCCGCCGTGGCGCAGCCCGCCGCCCACGCCGCCGACCTGCCCCTCCTGGGCACCTACGACGTCGTCGTCATCGGCTCCGGAGCCGCCGGCATGACCGCCGCGCTGACTGCCGCCAAGCACGGGCTGAGCTGTGTGGTCGTGGAGAAGGCGCCCACGTTCGGCGGGTCCGCCGCGCGGTCCGGGGCCGGGATCTGGATTCCGAACAACTCGGTGATCCTCGCGGCCGGTGTGCCGGACACGCCGGCGAAGGCGGCCGAGTATCTGGCCGCCGTCGTCGGGCCGGACGTTCCCGTCGAGCGGCAGCGGGCCTTTCTGGCGCACGGCCCGGCGATGCTGTCCTTCGTCATGGCCAACAGCCCGCTGCGATTCCGCTGGATGGAGGGGTACGCCGACTATTACCCCGAACTCCCCGGCGGCCTCCCGAACGGCCGCTCCATCGAGCCCGACCAGCTCGACGGCAACCTGCTGGGCCCAGAGCTCGCGCGGCTGAACCCGCCCTACATGGACGTGCCCCCCGGCATGGTCGTCTTCAGCGCGGACTACAAGTGGCTGGCCCTGGCGGCGGTGAACGTCAAGGGCGCCGCCGTGGCCGCGGCGTGTCTCGCGCGCGGTACGGCCGCGGCGCTGCGGGGTGAGAAGCCGCTGACCATGGGACAGTCACTGGCGGCCGGCCTGCGCCTGGGACTGCGGTCGGCCGGGGTCCCGGTGTGGCTCGATACCCCCCTCACCGACCTGTACGTCGAGAACGGCGCCGTGAGCGGCGCGGCCGTCACCCGGGACGGCGCCCCGGGCCTGGTGCGCGCCCGCCGTGGCGTGATCGTCGGCTCGGGCGGCTTCGAGCACAACGCGGCAATGCGCGAGCACTACCAGCGGCAGCCCATCGGCACGGACTGGACGGTCGGCGCGAAGGAGAACACCGGCGACGGCATCCGGGCCGGACACCGGCTCGGCGCCGCGCTCGGCCTCATGGACGACGCATGGTGGGGCCCGGCGATCCCGCTCCCCGGCCAGCCGTACTTCTGCCTCGCCGAACGCACCCTCCCCGGCGGCCTGCTGATCAACGCCGCCGGCGCCCGCTTCGTCAACGAGGCCGCCCCCTACAGCGACGTCGTCCACACGATGTACGACGTCCACGACTCGAGCCCGGCGATCCCGGCCTGGCTGATCGTCGACCAGAACTACCGCAACCGGTACCTCTTCAAGGACGTCCTCCCGGCCCTGCCCTTCCCTGCTGACTGGTACAGCTCGGGAGCCGCGCACAAGGCCTGGACCCTGGACGCGCTCGCGCGATCGATCGGCGTCCCGGCGCCGGCCCTGCGGACCACGGTCGACCGCTTCAACTCGCAGGCCCGGCAGGGCAGGGACCCCGACTTCAAGCGGGGCGACAGCGCCTACGACCACTACTACACGGACCCGTCCGTCCTGCCCAACTCCTGCCTCGCGCCCCTGTGGCTGCCCCCGTTCCACGCCTTCCGCATCGTCCCCGGCGACCTGGGCACCAAGGGCGGCCTCCTCACCGACGCCCGCGCCCGCGTGCTGCGCGAGGACGGCTCGGTGATCCGGGGGCTGTACGCCGCCGGCAACGCGAGCTCGGCCGTCATGGGGCACAGCTACGCGGGCGCGGGCTCGACGATCGGCCCGGCGATGACGTTCGGGTACATCGCGGCGCGGGACATCGCCGGGGGCCTCTAGCGCTCGGGCTTGCGGGCGATCAGGAACGCCTGCGGGGACGTCTCGTCCAGCGCCGGGTCGGCTTCGCGGACCGTGCGGGAGACGAGGGTGAAGCCGGCCGCCGTCAGCAGGTCGGCCATGTCCTCGGGCCGGCGGCGCTGGAAGGTCAGCGAGACCGGGTGACCGAAGGGCCGGTCGTGGTGCCGGTGTTCGTCACCGGCCTGGAACGCGACGAGCAGGGGCGCGCCGTGCGCCAGCACACGGTGGAACTCGGCGAAGAGGTCCGGGAGCCGGTCCACGGGCGTGTGGATGGAGGAGTAGAAGGACAGCGCACCGGCCAGAGCGCCGTCCGGCAGATCCAGCTCCAGCATCGAGCCCTGCTCGAACCGCAGCTCCGGGTTCTCGCGACGCGCGATCGCCAGCATCGACTCCGACAGGTCGAGCCCGAACACGGACAGCCCGAGTGAGGCGAGGCGGGCGGTGGTCCGGCCCGGTCCGCATCCCAGGTCGGCCACCGGCCCGTTTCCCTCGACGAGTTCGGCGAACACCCCCAGCAGGGCCCGCTCCAAGGGCCTGCCCGCGAGCTCGTCCCGGAAGAGGTCCGCGTAGTCCTCGGCGATGGCGTCGTAGAAGGTGCGGGTGGTGGTCAGGAAGTCGGAGTCGGTCATGGGCGGGGACCCTAGCGAACGCGACCGCTACTCGGCTCCGTCCGGTGCCTGCCCCGTTCCCATCCGGCCACTGCCGATCGCGACGCCGAGCGCGGTGCCGACGGCGAGGCCGAACCCGATCCCCAGAGCCAGCCCGAGCCCGAGGTTGTCGAAGGCGGTCAGGCCGAGCACGATGCCGATGCCCGTGCCGAAGGAGACACCGAGCGAAAGGCCCATCGCCAGCTTGTTGTTGGCGGCAGTGCCGCCGTCGTCCCCGTGGTTGTTCTCGTCCCCGTTGTTCACCCGGCGATTCTCCCACGGCCCGCTCAGGGCACCCCCGCCGCCCGCAGCACCGCGGTGGCGACCGCCGCTCCCAGCACCACCGCCGGGAACGGCGCCCGCTGCCATGCCAGTACGCCGCCCACCAGCACCCCGATCGGCCGCGCCCACCCCGCGAAGCCCCCGCCCTCCGTCAACGTCCCCGTCGCCAGCAGCGCCACGAGCAGCACCATCGCACCCGCCGCCAGCAGCTCCTGGACCCGCGCGGGCAGCGCGACCCGCCCGTGCAGCGCCGGGCCGACCAGACGGAAGGCGTACGTCCCCACCGCCAGCGCAAGGATCATGGCGACCGTTCCCGACGTGCCGGTCATGACGCGTCTTCCTTCCTGCCGGACGGGCGGTACGTGGCGAGTCCCGCCAGCGCCAGCAGCACGGGCACCCCCGCCGGGACGACCGGTACCGCGGCCAGCGCGAGGGCGGCGCCGAGGAGCGCGGCACGGCGTACGGCGGAGTCCTTGCGCAGGGTGGGCAGGACCAGTGCGACCAGTACGGCGGGGAAGGCGGCGTCCAGGCCGTACGTCGCCGTGTCGCCCAGTGCGGTTCCGGCGAGCGCGCCGGCGACGACGCCGCTGTTCCAGGCGACGAACAGGCCGAGCCCGTTCACCCAGAACGCCACCCGGCGCCGTACCCGATCAGGCTGGGCGAGGGCGAAGGCCACCGTCTCGTCGGAGACGAGGTGGGCGCCGAGGAGCCGGGCGAGGCGGCCCCGGCCGAGGATGTCCGCGACGGCCAGGCTGAAGGCGGCCGTGCGGGTGTTGAGGAGCAGCCCGGTGGCCGCCGCGGCGAACGGCCCGCCCCCGGCCAGCAGCACGCCGACCGCGCTGAACTGGGCCGAGCCCGCGTAGACGATCAGCGACATCACCACCGGCACCCACACCGGCAGCCCGCCGGCCACCGCGATCGCGCCGAAGGAGACGCCCACGACACCGCCGGCCAGCCAGATGAGGGCGCTGTCGCGTACCAGGGCTGTCATCGCGGGCGGCGGAAGAGGTGACATCATCGGTGTTCGGAGTAGCGAACGCATGTTTTCCAGAATGAACAGACCGACGCCTGTTCGTCAAGGCGAACGAGTGGACCGACACAGCGAACGACGGGAAGTGAACCGATGAGCGAGCCCCTGACGTGGATCGCCGCTTCGCTGCGGCGCGAGCGCACCCGGGCCGGGCTGTCCCTGTCCGAGCTGGCCAAACGGGCGGGGATCGCGAAGTCCACGCTCTCCCAGCTGGAGGCCGGTGGCGGTAATCCCAGCGTGGAGACGCTGTGGGCGCTGGGGGTCGCGCTCGGTGTGCCGTTCAGCGCACTGGTGGAACCGCCGTCGCCGGCGGTGCAGGTGATCCGGGCGGGGGAGGGGCCCACGGTCGCCTCCGAGCGGGCGGACTACGTGGCCACGCTGCTCTCGGCCAGTCCGCCCGGTGCTCGCCGCGACATCTATCACCTGCGCGCGGAACCCGGCCCGGCCCGGGAGTCGGAGCCGCACATTCCGGGGTCGGTGGAGCACCTGATCGTGAGTACGGGGCGGGTGAAGGCGGGGCCGCGGGGGGACGAGGCCGAGCTGGAGCCCGGCGACTACATGTCGTATCGCGGGGATGTGCCCCACTCGTACGAGGCGCTCGTCCCCGGGACGACGTTCGTGCTGGTCATGCAGCACATCTAGCCCTCGAAGGGGGAGGGGAGGTCAGGGGGGCGCGAAAGGCAGGAGCCCCGTTGCCTTGCGGCACGGGGCTCCTTGGGTACTGCTATCTGTTCCGGATCAAAGCACCAGGCTCCGAGACCGAATGATCAGACTGATCGGACTGATCAGACGGGGGTGACGTTCTCCGCCTGCGGGCCCTTCGGACCCTGGGTCACGTCGAAGGAGACCTGCTGGTTCTCCTCCAGCGAACGGAAGCCGCTCGCATTGATCGCGGAGTAGTGAACGAAGACGTCGGGGCCGCCGCCTTCCTGGGCGATGAAGCCAAAGCCCTTTTCGGCGTTGAACCACTTCACGGTTCCGGTAGCCATAAGCCCTCCTTGGGCCCAAAGGGTTGCCCTGCTCCAGAACCCTGCAAGTGTGAAAACAAAATGCCGCACAACTGCATACGTCTGAAAACGACGAGAGCCCGCGGTCACATGCTCCGCAGGCTCTGTACTGCAAGGGAAACCAAACTGCAACTTGCGGCGAGCCTAGCATGTGGGCAGCCGAAAGCAATAGAGGTCAAGATCACGTCACCCGGACGTTTGAACGCTCGTGTCGGGTTGACGGAGGCGCTGGTGATCTGAGCGTCACCGGGGAGTCGCCACCCTGAAGGGTGCACGCTACCCCATGGGGTCTAGTCTCGCGATGTGGACAATTCTCGCACCAGGCCGCGCGTAGGCCACATCCAGTTCCTGAACTGCCTGCCCCTGTACTGGGGGCTCGCGAGAACGGGCACACTCCTCGACTTCGAGCTGACCAAGGACACTCCCGAGAAGCTCAGCGAGCAGCTGGTGCGGGGCGACCTCGACATCGGGCCGATCACCCTCGTGGAGTTCCTGCGCAACGCCGACGACCTGGTCGCCTTCCCCGACATCGCGGTCGGCTGCGACGGCCCGGTGATGTCCTGCGTGATCGTCTCGCAGGTCCCCCTCGACCGGCTTGACGGTGCCCGGGTCGCCCTCGGCTCGACCTCGCGCACCTCGGTCCGGCTGGCCCAGCTGCTGCTCGCCGAGCGCTACGGCGTGCAGCCCGCCTACTACACGTGCCCGCCCGACCTCAGCCTGATGATGCAGGAGGCGGAGGCGGCCGTACTCATCGGAGACGCGGCGCTGCGGGCCAACCTCCTCGACGGCCCGCGCTACGGCCTCGAGGTGCACGACCTCGGCTCGCTCTGGAAGGAGTGGACCGGCCTGCCCTTCGTCTTCGCGGTGTGGGCGGCGCGCCGGGACTACCTGGAGCGCGAGCCGGCCATCACCCGCCAGGTCCACGAGGCCTTCCTGTCCTCCCGCAACCTCTCCCTGGACGAGGTCGGCAAGGTCGCCGAGCAGGCGGCCCGCTGGGAGGCCTTCGACGAGCGGGTCCTGGAGCAGTACTTCACGACCCTCGACTTCCGATTCGGCGGCCCGCAGCTGGAGGCGGTCGCGGAGTTCGCGCGGCGGGTGGGACCGACGACGGGCTTCGCCGCGGATGTGAAGGTGGATCTGCTTCAGCCGTGAGGGGCGGGGTCCGCGCGCACTAATCTTCTGGAAGTTCCAAGGGCGCAATGGGCCGTACGGGGGAGGGGTGGACGCCGATGCAGCCGCTCGGAGTTGACGAGCCCACGGTCGTCGGACCGTACCGGCTGCTCGGCCGGCTCGGCTCCGGCGGCATGGGGCGGGTGTATCTCGGCCGCAGCGCGGGCGGCCGTACGGTCGCCGTCAAGATCGTGCATCCGCACTTCGCGCTGGACGAGGAGTTCCGCGCCCGCTTCCGCCGGGAAGTGGACGCGGCGCGTCGGGTGGGCGGTGCGTGGACGGCGCCCGTGCTGGACGCGGATCCGCAGGCGGCGGTGCCCTGGGTGGCCACGGCCTATGCGGCGGGTCCGTCGCTGTCGGCCGCGGTCGCGGACTCGGGCGCGCTGCCCGCGCATTCGGTACGAGCGCTGGGCGCAGGGCTGGCCGAGGCGCTGGCGGCCGTACACGAACTGGGGCTGGTGCACCGGGACGTGAAGCCGTCGAACGTCCTGCTGACACTGGACGGCCCCCTGCTGATCGACTTCGGCATCGCGAGGGCCATGGACGGCACGGCGTCCCTGACGTCCACCGGCGTATCGATCGGCTCCCCCGGATACATGTCCCCCGAACAGATCGTGGGCAACGGCGCCACAGGGGCGGCGGACGTCTTCTCGCTGGGCGCGGTGCTGGCGTACGCGGCGACCGGGGCGCCCCCCTTCTCCGGGGACTCGTCGGCGGCGCTGCTCTACAAGGTCGTGCACGAGGAGCCCGAACTCGGCCCGCTGGACGGCGAGGTGCGGGAGCTGGTGGAGGCCTGCCTGGCCAAGGAACCGGGTGCCCGGCCCACGCCGGGTGAGGTGGCCCGGCGACTGGCGCCGGACGGGGCGGCCCGGCTGGTGACGGGCGGGTGGCTGCCGGGCGGGCTGGTCGAGCAGGTCAGCCGGAGTGCCGTGCGGCTGCTGAATCTGGAGCCGGGGGAGATCGGCGCGCCGGGGGAGACCCGCGCGCCGGGAGAGATCGGCGCGCCGGGAGGTGATGTCCCGTCGGGGCCAGTGGGATTCAGCCGGCGGGCGACGGTGGGGGAGTTCGGGCCGCCGCCGGTCATGCCCGGGCTGGGGGGCGCGGGCGCGTCCATGCCGTCCGCTTCCGCCTCCGTCCCCGAACCCCGCGATGCCCCGCCGCAGGACGCGACGCCCGCGTCCGACAGCCGCCCGGGCAAGCTCTCCCTCTCCGTCGCGGCTGCCTCGGCGCCGGGGGAGGGTGGTCGCGGCCGGAGGCTGAGCTGCACCGTCGCGCTCGCGGTGGCAGGGGCGTTGGCCGCGGTGACAGTGGGGTCCGTGGTCGTGTTCGACCTGCTGCCGGGCGGGGAGCGGGACCACAACGCGGGTTCGGACGCCGCCTCGTCCGCATCGCCGGGCAAGAGCACCCCCACCCGGGGCGAGGGCTCCGTGCCCGAACGCTATCTCGGCACCTGGGAGGGCCAGGCCACCGCCCTCGACGGCGCCCTGCCGTCGGGCACGTACCGGCTCACCGTGCACAAGGCCGACGTGGGCGAGGAGTTGGGCATACTCCGGCAGACGGACGTGCTCGGCCTCGTCTGCAACGACGTACTGACCCTGAAGAAGGTGACGGCGAAGGAGCTCGTCGTCACGTCCGTGGGCAGGAAGACCAACCACGGCGGCTGCAACCCGGCACCGCACACCGTCCGTATCTCACCTGCGGGCGACGACCTGGTGTTCCGCTCGGAGAGCGAAGCGGAGGGCAAGCCCGAGGCGCGGCTGTCGAAGGTCGAGCAGGGCTGAACACGTTGGGGCTGAACACGTGGGGGTGAGCACGCTCGTCCTGGTCGTCGCGGCCGCACTGTGGGGTGCCGCGGCGGGCACGCTGCTGCCCCGGCCCGCCCACCGGTTCTCCGTCACGGAGGAGCAGGGCTGGCGGGAGGGGTGTCCGGGCGGGCACCCGATCGGGGGGTGGTTCGGGTGGGCTCGGTGCCGGGAGTGCACCGACGCGCGGTCGTACGGGCCCAGTACACCCCTCATGGTCACCGTCACCGCCCTCGTCTGCGCCGCCCTCGCCGCCGCCACCGGCACCCGGCCCGAGCTGGGCGTCTGGCTGCTGCTGGCGCCCGTCGGCGTGCTGCTCACGGTCGTCGACCTGCGGGTGCGGCGGCTGCCCGACGTCCTGACCCTGCCGCTCGCGGGCGCCGCGCTGCTGCTGCTCGGTCTGGTCGCCCTCGTCCCCGAGCACGCCGGTGACTGGCCGACCGCCCTGTGGGCCGCCCTCGCGCTCGGCGCCGGCTACTTCGTGCTGTGGCTCATCAACCCCGGCGGCATGGGCTTCGGCGATGTGAAGCTCGCGCTCGGGGTGGGGGCCGCGCTGGGGTGGTACGGCTGGCCGACGGTCATGCTCGGCACCTTCGCCGGGTTCCTGTTCGGGGCTCTGTACGGCGGTGCGCTGGTCGTTCTGCGGCGGGCCGGCCGCAGGACGGCGATCCCGTTCGGGCCGTTCCTGCTCGGCGGGGCGCTCGTGGGCTTGCTGATCGGGGCGTACGCGGCCTGACGTCGGTCCCGTGAAGGGCCTGGCGTACGCTGGTTCGGTCCGTCCCCAACCGGACGGATCCGCCCACAACCCTTGACGAAAGGGACGCCCCGGTGACCGAGAAGGCCGACCTCCAGTCTGTGCTCGACCGTGCCGCAGCGGGCGGGCGGATCACCCCAGAGGAGGCGCTCGACCTCTACCGCGACGCCCCGCTGCACGCGCTGGGTGCCGCCGCCGACGCCGTACGCCGCCGCAGGTACGCGGGCACCGAGCACATCGCGACGTACATCATCGAGCGCAACATCAACTACACGAACGTGTGCGTCACGGCGTGCAAGTTCTGCGCCTTCTACGCCGCTCCCAAGGACACGGCCAAGGGCTGGACCCGCGACCTCGACGACATCCTGCGGCGCTGCGCCGAGACCGTCGAGCTCGGCGGTACGCAGATCATGTTCCAGGGCGGTCACCACCCGGACTACGGCGTGGAGTACTACGAGAAGCACTTCGCGGCCATCAAGAAGGAGTTCCCGCAGCTCGTCATCCACAGCCTGGGGGCGAGCGAGGTCGAGCACATGGCCCGGATCTCCAAGGTGAGCATCGAAGAGGCCATCACCCGCATCCACGAGGCCGGCCTCGACTCCTTCGCCGGTGCCGGTGCCGAGCTGCTGCCCGCCCGGCCGCGCAAGGCCATCGCCCCGCTGAAGGAGAGCGGTGAGCGCTGGCTGGAGATCATGGAGGCCGCGCACCGGCTGGGCGTCGAGTCCACGTCGACCATGCTGATGGGCACGGGCGAGACGAACGCCGAGCGCATCGAGCACCTGCGGATGATCCGTGACGTGCAGGACCGTACGGGCGGCTTCCGGGCCTTCATCCCGTACACCTACCAGCCGGAGAACAACCACCTGAAGGGCCGCACGCAGGCCACGATCTTCGAGTATCTGCGGATGATCGCCATCGGGCGGCTGTTCATGGACAACATCGCCCACATCCAGGGCTCCTGGCTGACCACCGGCAAGGAGATCGGTCAGCTGTCGCTGCACTACGGCGCCGACGACCTCGGCTCGATCATGCTGGAGGAGAACGTCGTCTCCTCCGCCGGTGCCAAGCACCGCTCCAACCGGATGGAGATCATCGACCTGATCCGCAAGGCGGGACGGGTTCCGGCCCAGCGGGCGACCACGTACGAGCACCTCGTCGTGCACGACGACCCGGCGAACGACCCCGTCGACGAGCGGGTGGCCTCGCACATCTCGTCCACGGCGATCGCGGGCGGCACCGCGCATCCCGAGCTGAAGATCCTCGCGTCCAACTAGGCCTGGCCGGGGCTCTCGTGCTGACGATCCACGCCGACTCCAGAGGCCATGCACTCGTCGTCAAGGGCGAGTTGATCGCTGACGCCGGGCAGCTGGCGGACCTGACCGCCGCCCATCCGCGGGCGCGGGTGCGACAGTGGCCGGGCATCCTGACGCCCGGACTGATCAATCTGCACGGCAATGAACTGCTGGAACAGGCGTACCACCCCGATCCGCGCGAGGCGGACCTGCTGGGCACCGCACCGCTGACCGGGACGGCGCTCGCGGCGCTGGACATGGACGACGCCCGCTGGGGTGCGAGCGCCCGGCGTGGCCTGCAGCGCATGCTGGCCCACGGCACGGTCCGGGTGGCCTGCGAGGAACTGCGCAACCCGGCGGTGCGGGACGCCCTGCACCGCTCCCGCCTGGCCATGGGCCGGCTCGGGCGCCCCGGTGGCACCCCGGCGCTCGACCCCTACGCCTCCGGGCTGCCGGTGGAGTTCGCGGAAACGAGGGAGCAGCACTCCGCCGCCCGGTTCGCCTTCTTCGACGTGCGGGACGAGGCCGAGCTCGCGGCGCGCGGCGCGGGCACGTGTGTGGCCACGGTCGTGGACGGGCGGCTGGTGTACCGGCGGCGGTAGCTCCCCCCCCGTACCGGATCAGCCCGTGAACGCCTTTGCGAACGCCCCGTCCTCCTGGTCGACCCCGCTGCAGTTCGTCAGCGGGTCGTCGGAGGAGGATCCGTCGGCACACTGCCGGTCCCGGAACGTCGCCCACATCGACACCCACCCGATCCCCTTCTCCTCGGCGAAGTCCCGCACCTGCGCCGCGTCGTCGAGCGTGAACGTCTCGTTGTCGACGTCGTTGACGCCGAGCATCGAGGTGAGTGCCATGGCCCGCCAGGCGGTCGCGTCGGACGTGCCGAAGAGCTCCTTTAGTTGCGTGTGGGCGGCTTTGGCGGAGGTGAGGGCGTAGTCGCCCATGTCGCCGGTGTACGACTCGCCGTAGTTCATCGTCATGAGGTTGACCGTGGAGACCTGTACGTCGTGCTGGTTGGCGGACTCCAGCAGCGCCACACCGTCGTCGTCGAGGCCGGACGGCATCACCGGCAGCGTGAAGGAGACGCGGAGGTCGCCGCGCTCCTGCTGCAGCAGTGCGATCGCCTGCGAACGCAGGTCCACCGAGTCGGAGTCGGTCAGCTCGTCGCCCTCGATGTCGAAGTCGGCCTGGGTGGAACCCGCCGCGTCCAGCGCCTTCCCGTACGCCGCCGCCAGGTCGGAGGCGTTGTCGCAACTCGCCGCCATTTCCTTGCCGGAGGCGCCGCCGAAGGAGACCCGGACGGTGGCGCCGCCCTGTTTGAGTTTCGCGATACGGGCCTTGACGGCCGAGTCGGAAATGGCGGTGGTGCCGTTCCATTTCGGGGTGCAGTTGCTGCCGTCCGAGATGACGAAAGCCAGGTTGTACGTCGCCGGGGAGCCGGCGGAGTCACCTTCGGAGGCTTCGGTGGCGCTGACGTAGGGGGCGTACGACGTGCTCGCGGCGGCCGTCCCGGTGGCCGACGGGGAGGCCGTTGCCGAGGACGAGGGGCTGGGCCGCTGGGGGTTCGGCGGAGCCGCGTCCGCCGCGCCGCCGGAGCCCGCGGAGCACCCCGTGGTCAGCGCGAGCAGGCAGGTGAGTCCGGCCGCCGATTTCCCTGAGTACGTTTGCATGCCGGAAATCTCTCATCCCTGAGGGGCCGTTGCCGAAAACTCTCAGGGAACGTACAGGTCAAGGTGTTTCTCATATGTGCCTCACATGGAGAGCGAGTTTGTGGCACATAAAGCCTCCGTAATCTCCGGGGAATGCATTCCGAGCCTGCCATCGAAAACCGCGCGGACGTCCCCCGGCGCAGTGACGCCCGCGGTCGCCGCCGCAAACGCGGCAACGGGTCCGCCGAAGGGCCCGTGTTCGTTGACAACTCCGGACGCCGCTCCAAGCTGCTGCGTCGCCTCGGCCTCCTGGTCGGCGTCGGCTGCCTCGGGTACGCGGTCGTCCTGGGCATGGCCTTCATGGACGTCGGCACCTCACTCACGCCGTCCCAACTGCTGCCCTTCGGGGGCGGCGGCCCTGCCGGTGCCCCGAACTCCGGTCCCGGCGGCGGCGCCCAGCCGCAGGGCGGCACCGGCACCCCGCCCGTGAAGCCCACCGGTGCCCCGCCGACAGGCACCGCGACCGGCGAGCCGCCCAGCGCCGCCCCGACCGTGTCCGCCTCCCCGGCCGCCGCCGACTGACCGGAACGCACCCGCACCCATGACCACGACGACTCCCTCACGCGGCCGCCGCCGCGCCCCCACACGGATCCAGCGGGCGGCGGGCAGGGCCGCGGCGCTGCAGAAACCGCGCGTCATCCTCGCCGGACTGCTCCTGCTCGCGCTGACCAGCGTCATGCTGCTGGACGGCTATCTGCGCGCCGAGGTCGGCGGCGACCAGCGCGTGCGTACCGGGGCCAGCTCCAGCAAGGTCCCCGACAAGGTCCTCGACGGCGGGCCGATCCTCACCTTCCGGGGCGGTCAGGCCACCACCGTCTCCGTCCCGGACAAGACGATCGCGCTCACCTTCGACGACGGTCCGAACCCCACCTGGACGCCCCAGATCCTGGCGATCCTGAAGAAGTACGACGTCCCCGCCACGTTCTTCCTGGTCGGCTCGATGGTCTCGCGTTACCCGGGGATCGTCGCGGACATGGTCGAGCAGGGCAACGAGGTGGGCATCCACACCTTCACCCACGTCGACCTCTCCTACCAGAGCGACGCCCGCGTCAACCGCGAGATGCAGCAGACCCAACTGGCCCTCGCGGGCGCGGCCGGCATCACGACGACACTGTTCCGGGCGCCGTACTCCTCGGAGACGGACGCCATCGACAACTACAGCTGGCCCGTCTACAAGAAGCTCGGCGAGCAGGGTTACACCAGCGTCTTCGTCGACACCGACAGCGACGACTGGAAGCGGCCCGGCGTCTCGAAGATCATCAAGTGGGCGACGCCGGACGACGGCGAGGGCGCGTCCGTCCTCTTCCACGACGCGGGCGGCGAGCGGTCACAGACGATCAAGGCGCTGCCGACGTACATCGAGAAGATGACGGCGAAGGGCTACACCTTCACGACGATCAGCGGCGCGATCCAGGAGGAGGAGTCGGCGGGCGGTCAGCAGGCGGCCGGTGCGGCGGGGTCCGGCTCCGCGGACTCCGGCCGGCAGGCCGGTGGCGCCGAGACGAGCGGTGAGCAGGCGGGTGGCGCTCAGACCGGCGGGCAGCAGCCCGCTGGTCAGGCGGCGCAGCAGGGGCCGAACGAGCAGGCCGGTGCGGGGGCTTCGCGCCTCCAGGCCGCCCACCGTGAGGCCACCGGCGCGACGCTGTACGAGGGCAGGGCCCTGATCGGGGCCGTGGCCGTCGCCGAATGGACGGTGCCTGTGCTGTCGGTCGGCCTCCTCGTCGTCGGCGTCGCCGTCATGGGCCGGTTCGGCATGATGCTGATCCTCGCCCGCCGCCACTACCGGCAGCGCAACAAACGCCGGTTCAGCTGGGGGCCCGCTGTCCATCAGCCGGTGAGCGTGATCGTCCCGGCGTACAACGAGAAGGAGTGCATCGCCAACACCCTCGAGTCGCTGGCGAAGAGCACCCACCCGATCGAGATCATCGTGGTCGACGACGGCTCGACGGACGGCACCTCGGAGATCGCCCGGAACGCGGCCCTCGAACTCGGCATGACCAACGTCCGCGTCATCCGCCAGGAGAACGCGGGCAAGCCGGCAGCGCTGAACAACGGTGTGCGCAGCGCCAGTTACGACATCGTCGTGATGATGGACGGCGACACGGTCTTCGAGCCGGACACCGTACGGCAGCTGGTGCAGCCCTTCGCCGACCCCGAGGTCGGCGCGGTCGCCGGCAACGCCAAGGTCGGCAACCGCAACACCGTCATCGGCGCCTGGCAGCACATCGAGTACGTGATGGGCTTCAACCTGGACCGCCGTATGTACGACCTGCTGCGCTGCATGCCCACCATCCCCGGCGCGATCGGCGCGTTCCGGCGGGAGGCGGTCCTCGAGGTCGGCGGCATGAGCGAGGACACCCTCGCCGAGGACACGGACATCACCATCGCCATGCACCGCGCGGGCTGGCGGGTCGTCTACCAGGAGCACGCGCGGGCGTGGACGGAGGCGCCGGGCTCCCTGAAGCAGCTGTGGTCGCAGCGCTACCGCTGGTCCTACGGCACCATGCAGGCGCTGTGGAAGCACCGCAGGTCCCTGACGGACAAGGGGCCTTCGGGCCGCTTCGGCCGGGTCGGCATGCCTCTCGTCGTCATCTTCCAGATCGTCACGCCGGTCTTCGCGCCGCTCATCGACGTCTTCACCGTCTACTCGATGATCTTCGTCGACTTCAAGGCGGCCCTGCTGGCCTGGCTGGCGGTGCTCGCCGTGCAGCTGGTCTGCGCCGCGTACGCCTTCCGCCTGGACCGCGAGCAGTACCGCTACCTGCTGATGATGCCCCTCCAGCAACTCGCCTACCGGCAGATGATGTACCTGGTCCTCATCCACTCCTGCATCACCGCCATGACGGGTGGCCGCCTGCGCTGGCAGAAACTGAAGCGCACCGGCGAGGTCGGAACGCCGGCGGGGGTGAGCTGAGGTGGGGGCGCACAGGAGAGGCGCACTCGCCGCGCCGGTCGCCCCGGCAACGGACTCCGGGGATCCCAGCCTCAATCCACGGCCTGAGCGCCCCGCCAGGGACCGTTACTTCGACACCCTCCGAGCCGTCGCCCTCATCCGCGTCGTCACCTACCACACCTTCGGCTGGGCCTGGGCGGGCATGGTCTTCCCCTCGATGGGAGTCATGTTCGCCCTGGCCGGCACCTTGATGGCGAAGTCCTTGGAGCGCCCGGCGCTCAAGGTGGTCCGCAGCCGGATGCGGCGGCTCCTGCCGCCCTTCTGGTTCTGGGGCGTCTTCGTGGTCGTGGCGATGCTGATCCACAACTGGATGCCGGGCTGGCAGATCGTCTACTGGATCGTCCCGCTCGGCGACCCGCCGGGCAACGCGTGGGCCGAGCAGGCCTGGGAGATCCTCTGGTACCTGCGCACGTACCTCTGGCTCGTCCTGCTCTCGCCGCTCCTGCTGCGCGTCTTCCGCCTGGCCCCGGTGGTCGTCCTGCTCCTGTCCCTGGCGCCGATCCTCGTCGTCCACTTCCTGTGGGAGCCCCCGGACAACCGCTTCGGCAGCGCGCTCACCGACCTGGCCACGTTCCTCTTCTGCTGGCTCCTCGGCTTCGCCCACCGCGACGGCGTCCTGCGCCGCCTCAAGCCCTTCGCGGTCGCCGTCCTGTCGCTCGCGGCGATCGCGTACGGCGGCTGGTACGCCTTCACGCACCAGGCCGAGACGGGCTCGTACGACCTCGACGACATCCCCCTCGCCCAGGCGTTGTGGTCGGCGGGCTATGTGACGCTGCTGATGTACGCGAAGGAGTACTTCCGCATCGACTTCGCCTGGCTGACCCGCGTCCGCCCCCTCGACCGCCTCGTCACGGTCTTCAACGCCCGCGCCGTGACGATCTACCTCTGGCACGAGATCGCCCTGATCCTCGCCGTCCCGCTGATCGACCAGTTCTGGAACGTGCCCGCGTTCGAGAAGTACCTGCCGCTGGAGAGCCAGTGGTTCATGTTCGGCATCGGCTGGATCCTGATCGCGGTGTTCGTGCTGCTGTGCGGCTGGGTGGAGGACGTGGCCGGGAAGAAGAAGCCGAAGCTGCTCCCTGAGGCAGTACTGCCACGGAGTGCGTGCGGCCGTACTGCCACAATGGGCCCGTGACCCGCGCATCCCTGGACAAGCAGCCGCACGAAGTCGCTTCGATGTTCGACAACGTGGCGGAACGGTACGACCTGACCAACGACGTGCTGTCGCTCGGCCAGGACCGCAGATGGCGCAAGGAGGTCGCCAGGGCCGTCGACGCCCGCCCGGCGCAGAAGATCCTGGACCTGGCCGCCGGTACGGCCACCTCCTCGCTGCCGTTCGCGCAGACCGGCGCGTACGTCGTCCCCTGCGACTTCTCCCTCGGGATGCTGCAGGTCGGCAAGCGCAAGCACACCTGGCTGCCGTTCACGGCGGGCGACGCGACGAAGCTGCCGTTCAAGGACGACACCTTCGACGCCGTGACGATCTCCTTCGGGCTGCGCAACGTCCAGGACTTCGACACCGCCCTGCGCGAGATGTACCGGGTGACGCGGCCCGGCGGCCGGGTGGTGATCTGCGAGTTCTCACACCCGACCTGGGCGCCCCTGCGCACCGTCTACACCGAGTACCTGATGCGCGCCCTGCCCCCGGTGGCGCGCGCGGTGTCCTCGAACCCCGACGCCTACGTCTATCTCGCCGAGTCCATCCGCGCCTGGCCCGACCAGCCCGCCCTCGCCGAGCGGCTGCGCAAGGCCGGCTGGTCGAAGGTCGCCTGGCGGAATCTGACGGGCGGGATCGTGACCCTGCACCGGGGCTTCAAGCAGAGCTGACGACGGGGTACGGATCCCCGGGCTCGTCGAGCTCGCGCTGGAGTCCGCCACCGGGCGGCCGTGGGATGCGTGGCTCGCGTACGCCTCCGCCGCCCTCCCCCTCGCCGAAGTCGAACCAGACGTAGACCATCGACTCCCGCGGCACCTCGGCACCGGGCTGGGGGTACTGGCGTACGACGTAGTCGACGACGACCAGGTGGAAGTCCGGCCGGTCCGGTGCGTTGAGGAGAAGGCCGTGCGACTTGGCTTCCTCGCGCGCGTCCATGGCCATCAGTCCGACGAGTTTCGGTACTCGCACCTCGGGCGTTTTGGGTGTTATGCGCACAGATGTCACCCCCAGCGGTACTGGAAGGGTAACCGCCGGGGGTACCGTCCGGAAGCGTCAAGTACCTTTCTGTAACAGTCCGTTACTCACGGTTATGAAACCGGAGTCCATCCATGCAGTTCCGGTGTCACAGATCGAGCCGGTAGCAGTGCCCCTTGTGCCGTGCGTCCGGCGTGGCGAACACCTCGGCCAGCCGCATCCCCAGCCGCCGCGTCACCGCGATCGACCGCTCGTTGCGGGCGTCGACCATCGCCACCACGCCCGGCACCCCGGCCGCCCGCACCCGGTCCAGCGTCAGCTGCGCGGCCGCGCTGACGTACCCCTTGCCCCAGTGCTCCCGGCCGAGCCGCCAGCCGATCTCGATCTCGCCCTTGGGGCCCCACTCCTTCTCCCACGGCTGGGCGCCCGTGAAGCCGATGACCTGCCCGTTCGAGTCGAGGACGGTCCACAGGCAGTACCCGCGCTCGGCGTCGTGCCGGCGCTGGCGGGCGGTGAGCTCCTCGTAGACGGACAGCTCCGCGGCCCTTCCGCCGTGGAACTCCATGACATCCGGGTGGGCGAAGATCCGGTGCCAGGCGACGGCGTCCTCGTCGGTGGGGACACGGAGCTGTACGACAGGGAGAGCTCGGTTCACGGAGGCAGCCCTTCAGCCGGGTGATCAATGCTGCTGAATAGACTGCCCATGTCCAGTGCCGGTCGGCACACAGATTTCGAACTTGGGGAGATCCCGCCGTGACCGTCGTGCCCGAGCCCCACTCCTCGCCCCTCTCCGAGAACACCGCCGATGTGATCGTCGTGGGCGCGGGGCCGGCCGGCTCTGCGACGGCGTACCACCTGGCCAGGTCCGGTCTCGATGTCCTGCTGCTGGAGAAGACCGAGTTCCCCAGGGAGAAGGTCTGCGGTGACGGCCTGACCCCGCGCGCGACCAAACAGCTCGTGGCCATGGGCATCGACATCTCCGAGGAAGCGGGCTGGCTGCGCAACAAGGGCCTGCGGATCATCGGCGGCGGCGTGCGCCTCCAGCTGGACTGGCCCGATCTCGCCTCCTTCCCCGACTACGGCCTCGTCCGCAAGCGCGACGACTTCGACGAGCAACTCGCCCGCCAGGCCCAGAAGGCAGGCGCCCGCCTCTACGAGCGCTGCAACGTCGGTGCCCCGATCATCGACGACCGCACCGGCCGGATCACCGGCGTCCACGCCAAACTCGGCGAGGAGAAGCGCGAGGTCACCTTCCACGCGCCGCTGGTCGTCGCCGCCGACGGCAACTCCACGCGCCTGTCGCTGGCGATGGGCCTGCACCGCCGCGAGGACCGCCCGATGGGCGTGGCCGTACGGACGTACTTCGAAAGCCCCCGCCACGAGGACGACTACCTGGAGTCCTGGCTGGAACTGTGGGACCGCCGCGGCCCCGGCGAGGACCGTCTCCTGCCCGGCTACGGCTGGATCTTCGGCATGGGCGACGGCACGTCGAACGTCGGCCTGGGCGTGCTCAACACCTCGGACTCCTTCAAGGAACTGGACTGGCGCGAGGTCCTGAAGGCCTGGTGCGCCTCCATGCCGGAGGACTGGGGCTACACCCCGGACAACATGACCGGCCCCATCCGCGGCGCCGCCCTCCCGATGGCCTTCAACCGCCAACCGCACTACACCAAGGGCCTGCTCCTGGTCGGCGACGCCGGCGGCCTGGTGAACCCGTTCAACGGCGAGGGCATCGCCTACGCCATGGAGTCCGGCCAGATCGCCGCCGACGTCATCGTCCAGGCCCACGCCCGCTCGACTCCCGCGGGGCGTGAAATGGCCCTCCAGCGCTACCCGCGTGTCCTGAAGGACACCTATGGCGGCTACTACACGCTGGGCCGAGCCTTCGTGAAGCTCATCGGCAACCCGAAGGTCATGAAGATCGCGGCCCAGCGCGGCCTGACACACCCCATGCTGATGAAGTTCACGCTGAAGCTGCTCGCGAACCTCACGGACCCGACCGGCGGCGACGCCATGGACCGCATCATCAACGGCCTCAGCAAGGTGGCACCGAAGGCCTGAGGGCGGCTAGGCCCTGCTGAGGGCCTCGATGTTGGCGGCCCGGCGCGCGAACACCTCGTCCCGCCGGTCCGCCACCTGCCGCAGTGCCTCCTTCCGCTCCCGCTCGGAGAGCCGGTCCACATAGACCTGCCCGTTGCAGTGATCGGTCTCGTGCGCGAGGCAACGCGCGAAGTACCCCGTGCCCTCGATCACGACCGGCTCGCCGTCCCTGTCCAGGCCACGCACCACGGCCCGGTCCGGACGCGGTACGTCCATCACCGCGCCGGGCACGGACAGGCACCCCTCACTGTCGTCGAGGAGCCTCCTGTGCGCCGCGTCGAGCGGTTCCAGCACCGGGTTGACGATGTGCCCGACGTGCCGGACCCCGTCGTCGTCCGGGCAGTCGTACACGAACAGCCGCAGATCGACACCGACTTGGTTCGCGGCGAGCCCCGCTCCGTCGGCGATGTACATCGTCAGGAACATGTCGTCGATGAGCGCGGCGAGATCGGGCCCGAACTCGGTCACGTCCCGGCACGGCTTGTGCAACACCTCGTCACCCATCTCGGTGATCCTGCGCACCGCCCCACGCCGGGCCTCGGGCGCGAGCGGCGGATACGAGTCGACGGGCCTGCCTTGCACAAAAACGCTGGGCATCGCATTTATCCCCTTCTGTCCTTCTGCTGTTGCGGGTTGTGAGAATGCTGTGGTCGGCCGGGAATCAGGCTTCCGACCTCCGCGGACCCTCCCTACCCTCCAAGCTTCATGACAACAGAACACACGCAGGAGCCCCAGGAGCAGACAGGTCACACGCGATCCGGCCACACCCGCAGACGCTTTCTGGCCGGTGCCGGCGGAGTGGCCGGCGCCCTCGCCTTATGGCCCGCGGGAACCGCGAAGGCTGCTTCCGGCAGGCGCGTCGCCGTCCTGGGCGGCGGAGTCTCCGGCCTGAGCGCCGCCCACGAACTCGCCGAACGCGGCTACGCCGTCACCGTCTACGAGTACTACGACGCCCTCGGCGGCAAGGCCCGCTCGATGCCCGTCCCCGGTACGGCGACCGGCGGCCGCGCGGACCTCCCCGCCGAGCACGGCTTCCGCTTCTTTCCCGGTTTCTACCGGAACCTGCCGGACACCATGCGCCGCATCCCCGTCCCCGGCAACGCGCACGGCGTCCACGACAACCTCGTCAGCGGCACCGAAGCCCTGTTCGCCCGCGCCGACGGCCGCCCCGATCTGCACTTCCCGCTCCGCGGCGTCACCACCCCGCCCCGCCCCGGCGACCTCACCCTCAGCTGGATCCGCGACCAGCTCCTGTCGGTCCTGGACCTCGGCACCCGCCTCCCCGCCCACGAGGTGGCCTACTTCGCCGACCGCCTCCTGGTCCACCTCACCAGCTGCGACGCCCGCCGTGAGGAGGTCTGGGAAAAGGTCGCGTGGTGGGACTTCATCCGCGCCGAGGAGATGAGCGAGGAGTACCGGACGCTTCTCGGCATCGGCCAGACCCGCAACCTCGTCGCCACGCGCGCGGAAGTGGCGTCCACCCGAACCGTCGGCCGCGTCATCATCGAGGCCCTGCTCCTGTGGGGCCTGCTCGGCCGCGGCATGGACGGCGACGCCGACATCGACCGCGTCCTCAACGCACCCACCAGCGAGGCCTGGATCGACCCGTGGGAGGCCCACCTGCGCTCCCTGGGCGTCGACTTCGCCCTCGGCACCCAGGTGCGCGAGGTCCACTACGACGGCGGCCGGGTGACCGGCGTCCGCGTCTCGGCCCGCGAGGGCGGCGACGAACGCACCGTCACCGCCGACCACTACATCTCCGCCCTGCCCGTCGAGCACGCCCGCGGGACGTGGGGCCCGGCCCTGCGCGCGGCCGACCCCCAGCTCGCCCGGTGCGACGCGCTGCAGACGGACTGGATGACCGGCGTGATGTTCTACCTGCGCACGCCCACCCCCGTCGTGCACGGCCACATCAACTGTCTCGACTCACCGTGGGCGGTCACCGGCGTCGGCCAGGCGCAGTTCTGGGCCGGCCGGGACTTCTCCCGCGACTACGGCGACGGGCGCGCCCACGACTGCCTCTCCGCGATCATCTCGGAGTGGGACAAGCCGGGCATCCTGTACGGCAAGACGGCCAAGGAGTGCACCAAGGAGGAGGTTGTCGCCGAGCTCTGGGCTCAGCTCAAGGACGGCCTCAACGACGCCGGTAAGACCACGCTCCGGGACGAGGACCGCCTCGGCTGGTTCATGGACCCGGCGGTGACGGGCCTGGGCGGCCCGAACCCGCAGAACCGCGAACAGCTCCTCATCCACCCCACGGGAACCCTCTACAACCGCCCCACGGCCCGCACGAAGGTCCCGAACTTCTTCCTCGCGGGCGACTACGTCCGTACCGACGTGGACCTGGCGTCGATGGAGGGCGCCAACGAATCGGCCCGCCTGGCCGTCAACGCCCTGCTGAAAGCGGACGATTCGGACGCCGAACGCTGCCGGACCTGGGAGCTGTACCGGCCTCCGGAGCTGGAGCCGCTGAAGCGGGTCGACGAAGTGCGCTACAAGCTGGGCCTGCCCAACACCTTCGACCTCGGATGAGGCGTAAGGGCCGCTGCCCCCGAGCGGCTGCGGCCCTTACGTTGACCTCCGCGAGCCGGATGCGACTCGGAGGCGCCTCAGTAGCGACTCAGAGGACGCGCACCGCACCCGACGCCGGGTACCCGGACAGGTCCTGGATGACGACGCCCTTGGACGGGTTGGCCGCGTCCAGGTACTGGCCGTCTCCGATGTAGACGCCCACGTGGTACGCGGACCCCTTGCCGCCCCAGTACAGGATGTCCCCGACCTGAAGGTTGGACAGCGACACGTCGGTGCCGACCATCGACTGGTCCTGCGACACCCGCGGCAGGTCGACGCCGACCTGCTTGAACGCGGCCTGGACCAGGCTGGAGCAGTCCCACGCGCTGGGGCCGGAGGCGCCCATGACGTACGCGTCTCCCAGCTGGGCCTTGAGGAAGGAGATGACCGTCCCGACGCTGCCACCGGCGGGAACGGACACGTCCGTGCTCGTGGAAGCGGACAGGGTGGTCCGCTCGGCGCTGCGCGAGGCGGCGGCCTCGGCGGCGGCCCGGCGGGCCTCCTCGGCCTTCTTCTTCGCCTCGGCCTTCTTCTTGGCCTCCGCGAGGTCCTTCTTGGCTTCCTTGGCCGCCGCAGCGGCGGCCGCGTCACGCTCGGCGTCGAGCTCGTAGTTCGCCGCCGCCAGCTGGGTGGCGTCCGCGGACTGGGCGAGCTGGTTCGCCAGGTCGCCCGTGAGGGCGGGCAGTTCGATGGTCTGCGTCACCGGCTCGGCGGCGTTCGCCGTAGCCGCAGCGCCTGCCGCTGCCATGCTGAGGACGCCACCGGTAACTCCGGCGCGCATCGCGATGGTCGTCGTCGCGCTGCGGCGGGGCTTCCGGTGGCTGCGTATGTGAGCGGTGTGGGACATGAGAACAACCGGTATCAGGGGCTCCTCCATACCTACAAGAAACGTGTGCTGCGCCACAGTTACTCAATGGCGGCCCCAAATTCCCTGCGCGACGCCCTTTATTGACGCCGTAACGGACATTGCGGACGCGTATCACTCGCCCCGTGATCACGGTCTTTCATCATTAAGTCCGAATTGCCCACCGCTTACCACTTGTTGAGACCGGTGGCCAAGCCCGGTTCTCAGGGCTCTCTCATGATGTGGTGGAGGTCACGCAACGGTCACGGCCTCGTGCGCGTCCTGTGCCCGGATCGCGCCCGCTGACGCTCGTGAACGCGTGCACGCGTCCACACCTCCCTCCGCGACTCCCTCTGACGTGTGAACGCGCTCCTCTATCAAGGCATGCCGTCCATCACCAATTTGCATGCAAGAGAAGTCTCTTGATATTGAGACGACCCCTCCGAGCTGCGGCGACGAGCGAAAATGTCACCTCTGGTGATCACTCGGACGCTTCTCGTGTGAAGATCACCGCTCATCCGGCTTCATGATCCTTCGTCAGGTGGTGGAGATCACAAAGCTTGTGCAATACCCCGTGTCGCAGATCACAGAGCGGCAGGCATAAGATGCGAGGCAGTTGGGCTTGTGACCTGCTTCACATGTTCTCGATCTTCGCCGGGACGAGCGTGGCTCGTGGGACCGGTGAGGCGGATGTGAGCCCAGTGCAACCGCCAGCAGTCAGTGCCGACTGAGAGGAGCGAGGAGCGGTGAACGCGTATGCGCCCATCCTCGTACTGGGAGCCCTCGGGGCAGGCTTTGCGATCTTCTCCGTGGTCATGGCCACGCTGATCGGTCCGAAGCGGTACAACCGGGCCAAGCTCGAAGCCTACGAGTGCGGCATCGAGCCGACCCCCACGCCGGCCGGCGGCGGGCGCTTCCCGATCAAGTACTACCTGACGGCGATGCTCTTCATCATCTTCGATATCGAGATCGTCTTCCTCTACCCCTGGGCCGTCACCTTCGACTCCCTGGGGATTTTCGGGCTCGTGGAGATGCTGCTCTTCGTGCTCACCGTCTTCGTCGCGTACGCGTACGTATGGCGGCGCGGCGGCCTGGAATGGGACTGAGGGGCCTTTAAAGACATGGGACTCGAAGAAAAGCTGCCGAGCGGATTCCTGCTGACCACCGTCGAGCAGGCCGCGGGCTGGGTGCGTAAGTCGTCCGTCTTCCCGGCCACCTTCGGCCTCGCCTGCTGTGCCATCGAGATGATGACCACCGGCGCCGGCCGCTACGACCTGGCGCGCTTCGGTATGGAGGTCTTCCGTGGCTCGCCGCGCCAGGCCGACCTGATGATCGTCGCCGGCCGGGTCAGCCAGAAGATGGCGCCGGTGCTCAGGCAGGTCTATGACCAGATGCCGAACCCCAAGTGGGTGATCTCCATGGGGGTCTGTGCCTCCTCGGGCGGCATGTTCAACAACTACGCGATCGTGCAGGGCGTCGACCACATCGTCCCGGTCGACATCTATCTCCCCGGCTGCCCGCCGCGGCCCGAGATGCTGATGGACGCCATCCTCAAGCTCCACCAGAAGATCCAGACCTCCAAGCTCGGCGTGAACGCCGAGGAGGCGGCCCGCGAGGCGGAGGAGGCGGCGCTCAAGGCCCTGCCGACGATCGAGATGAAGGGGCTGCTGCGGTGAGTGACGCGAACGGCACCAACGGCGCGAACGGGTCGAACGGGGTCAACCCCGAAAAGGACCTCTCCGCCTCCAACCTCCCCGGCCAGCGCGGCCAGGGCGGCGAGGAGATCCGCGTCCAGCGCGGCATGTTCGGCGCCAACAGCGGCGGCGACACCTCCGGCTACGGTGGCCTCGTGCGCTCGGTCCGGCTCCCGGGACCGGCGAGCCGCCCCTACGGAGGCTGGTTCGACGAGGTCGCCGACGAACTCGAGGGAGCGCTGGAGGAGCAGGGACTCCTCCCCGACAACGCCATCGAGAAGACGATCGTCGACCGCGGCGAACTCACCTTCCACATCGAACGCGAGCACCTGGTCCGCGTCGCCCGCACCTTGCGCGACGACCCGGCCCTGCGCTTCGAACTGTGCACGGGCGTCAGCGGGGTCCACTACCTCGGTGACGCGGGCCGTGAGCTGCACGCCGTGTACCACCTGCGCTCGATCACCCACAACCGGCTGATCCGCCTCGAAGTCAGCGCCCCCGACAGCGACCCGCACATCCCGTCGCTCGTCTCCGTGTATCCGACGAACGACTGGCACGAGCGCGAGACGTACGACTTCTTCGGAATCGTCTTCGACGGTCACCCCGCCCTGACGCGGATCATGATGCCGGACGACTGGCAGGGCCACCCGCAGCGCAAGGACTACCCCCTCGGCGGCATCCCCGTCGAGTACAAGGGCGCCCAGATCCCGGCTCCGGACCAGCGGAGGTCGTACTCGTGAGCACGCAGTCAGCATCCGCCCGTGAAACCACCGAGGGCACCGTATACACGGTCACCGGTGGCGACTGGGACGAGGTCGTCCAGGCCGCGGCCCGCGCCGACGACGAGCGCATCGTCCTCAACATGGGACCGCAGCACCCCTCCACCCATGGGGTGCTCCGCCTGATCCTGGAGATCGACGGCGAGACGGTCACCGAGGCCCGCTGCGGCATCGGCTATCTCCACACCGGCATCGAGAAGAACCTCGAGTACCGGACCTGGACGCAGGGCACCACGTTCGTGACGCGCATGGACTACCTGACGTCCTTCTTCAACGAGACCGCCTACTGTCTCGCCGTCGAGAAGCTCCTCGGTATCGAGGACCAGATCACCGAGCGCGCCAAGATCATTCGGGTGCTCCTGATGGAGCTGAACCGGCTCTCCTCCCACCTGGTGTGCATCGCCACCGGCGGCATGGAACTCGGCGCCACCACGATCATGATCTACGGATTCCGTGATCGTGAAATGATTCTCGACATCTACGAGCTCATCACGGGCCTGCGGATGAACCACGCGTACATCCGCCCCGGCGGACTCGCCCAGGACCTGCCGCCCGGCGCGGTGGACCACATCCGCGAGTTCGTGAAGAAGATGAAGAAGAACCTCCCGGAGTACGACAAGCTCGCCACCGGGAACCCCATCTTCAAGGCCCGCATGCAGGACATCGGCTATCTCGACCTGGCCGGCTGCATGGCCCTCGGTGCCACCGGCCCGATCCTGCGCTCCACCGGCCTGCCGCACGACCTGCGCAAGTCGCAGCCCTACTGCGACTACGAGACCTACGACTTCGAGATCCCGACCGCCGACACCTGCGACTCCTACGGTCGGTTCCTGATCCGTCTCGAAGAGATGCGCCAGTCGCTCGGGATCGTCGAGCAGTGCCTGGACCGGCTCCAGCCCGGCCCGGTCATGGTCGCCGACAAGAAGATCGCCTGGCCCGCCCAGCTCGCCCTGGGACCGGACGGGCTCGGCAACTCCCTCGACCACATCAAGAAGATCATGGGCACCTCCATGGAGGCCCTGATCCACCACTTCAAGCTGGTCACCGAGGGCTTCCGCGTCCCGCCGGGACAGGCGTACGCGGCCGTCGAGTCGCCCAAGGGCGAGCTCGGGGTGCATGCCGTCTCCGATGGCGGCACCCGCCCCTTCCGGGTCCACTTCCGTGACCCGTCCTTCACCAACCTGCAGGCCATGGCGGCGATGTGCGAGGGCGGCCAGGTCGCCGACGTCATCGTCGCCGTCGCGTCCATCGACCCCGTGATGGGAGGCGTCGACCGGTGACCACCTCTTCTTCGGAGCGGGGCGTAAGCCTGGGCATGCCCGCACTGCCCGCGCCCGGCTACCCGGACGACGTTCGAGCCCGGCTGGAGGCCGACGCGCGCGAGATCATCGCCCGCTACCCGGACTCACGGTCCGCCCTTCTGCCGTTGCTGCACCTCGTGCAGTCGGAGGAGGGCCACGTAACGCGCACCGGGATGCAGTTCTGTGCCGACGTGCTCGGCCTGACCACGGCCGAGGTCACCGCGGTCGCCACCTTCTACACGATGTACCGCCGCAAGCCCTCCGGCGACTACCAGGTGGGCGTCTGCACCAACACCCTGTGTGCGGTGATGGGCGGTGACGCGATCTTCGAGGAGCTCCAGGAGCACTTGGGCGTCGGCAACGGCGAGACCACCGACGACGGCAAGGTCACCCTGGAGCACATCGAGTGCAACGCGGCCTGCGACTTCGCGCCGGTCGTGATGGTCAACTGGGAGTTCTTCGACAACCAGAACCCCGCCAGCGCCAAGCGTCTCGTCGACGATCTGCGCGAGGGCAGGCCTGTGGAGCCGACGCGCGGGGCCCGGTTGTGCACCTTCAAGGAGACCGCGCGGATCCTGGCCGGCTTCCCCGACGAGCGGCCCGGGGCCGTCGAGGAGAGCGGCAGTGCCGGACCGGCGTCGCTGGTGGGCCTCCGCCTGGCCAGGGGAGAGGCCGCACCCGCGCGGGTGGTCCATCCACGGGACGGCGGCCCGCATCAGGAGCCGCAGGACAGGCCAGTGCACGAACCGTCGCCGGCTGAACACCTCAGCTCTCACGACGCGCCGCAGGATTCGTCCGCGTCCGACCCAGCCCACCCGGCAGGGCCTGTCGCCGAGGAGGGGGAGTGATGACGTTGGCACCCGAGCTGAAGGAAAACAGTCCCGAGAAGCTGCTCGCACCCGTGCTGTCGGCCTTCTGGGACGAGGACAGGTCCTGGACGCTGGACGTCTACCGAAGGCACGAGGGATACGAGGGCCTTCGCAAGGCGCTCGCCATGTCGCCGGACGACCTGATCGCGTACGTCAAGGACTCCGGTCTGCGCGGGCGCGGCGGCGCGGGATTCCCGACGGGAATGAAATGGCAGTTCATTCCCCAGGGTGATGGAAAACCGCACTATCTAGTTGTCAATGCCGACGAATCGGAGCCCGGAACCTGCAAGGACATTCCGCTCCTCTTCGCGAACCCGCATAGCCTCATCGAGGGCATGATCATCGCGTGTTATGCCATCAGGTCGTCGCATGCCTTCATCTATCTGCGCGGTGAAGTCGTCCCTGTGCTGCGGCGGTTGCACTCGGCCGTGAGCGAGGCCTATGCGGCCGGCTACCTCGGCGAGAACATCCTCGGTAGTGGCCTCGATCTCGAACTCACCGTGCACGCGGGCGCGGGCGCGTACATCTGCGGTGAGGAGACCGCACTGCTCGACTCGCTCGAAGGCCGCCGTGGTCAGCCGCGGCTCCGTCCCCCCTTCCCAGCGGTGGCAGGTCTCTACGCCTGCCCGACTGTTGTGAACAACGTCGAGTCGATCGCGTCGGTTCCCGCGATCGTGAACCGGGGCAAGGACTGGTTCCGGTCGATGGGCAGCGAGAAGTCCCCGGGCTTCACGCTCTACTCGCTCAGCGGCCATGTCTCCAACCCCGGCCAGTACGAGGCCCCGCTCGGGATCACGCTCCGCCAGCTGCTGGAGATGAGCGGTGGGATGCGGCCCGGGCACCGCCTGAAGTTCTGGACACCGGGCGGCTCCTCGACGCCGATGTTCACCGACGAGCACCTCGACGTCCCTCTTGACTACGAAGGAGTGGGCGCCGCGGGTTCCATGCTCGGTACGAAAGCTCTCCAGTGCTTCGACGAGACGACCTGTGTCGTGCGCGCCGTCACCCGCTGGACCGAGTTCTACGCCCACGAGTCCTGCGGCAAGTGCACGCCCTGCCGCGAAGGCACCTACTGGCTCGTGCAGTTGCTGCGTGACATCGAGGCCGGCAAGGGCGTCATGTCCGACCTCGACAAGCTGAACGACATCGCCGACAACATCAACGGCAAGTCCTTCTGCGCCCTCGGCGACGGTGCCGCCTCGCCGATCTTCTCCTCGCTGAAGTACTTCCGTGAGGAGTACGAGCAGCACATCACGGGCCGCGGCTGCCCGTTCGACCCGGCCAAGTCGACGGCCTGGGCCGACCACCGCACGGAGGTGAACGCATGACTGTGACCACCAGCGCTCCCTCCGGAGGGGGAGAGGCGGCGGTCCCGCCGGAAGATCTCGTGTCGCTGACGATCGACGGCGCCGAGATCAGCGTGCCGAAGGGCACCCTGGTCATCCGGGCCGCCGAGCAACTCGGCATCGAGATTCCGCGCTTCTGCGACCACCCCCTGCTCGACCCGGCCGGCGCCTGCCGGCAGTGCATCGTCGAGGTCGAGGGCCAGCGCAAGCCGATGGCTTCCTGCACGATCACGTGCACGGACGGCATGGTCGTGAAGACCCACCTGACCTCGCAGGCCGCGGAGAAGGCCCAGAAGGGTGTGATGGAGCTCCTGCTCATCAACCACCCGCTGGACTGCCCGGTCTGCGACAAGGGCGGCGAGTGCCCGCTGCAGAACCAGGCCATGTCGCACGGGCACGCCGAGTCCCGCTTCGAGGGCCGGAAGCGGACGTACGAGAAGCCCGTCCCGATCTCCACGCAGGTGCTGCTCGACCGCGAGCGGTGCGTGCTGTGCGCCCGCTGCACCCGGTTCTCCAACCAGGTCGCGGGCGACCCGATGATCGAGCTGATCGAGCGCGGCGCGCTCCAGCAGGTCGGCACCGGTGAGGGCGACCCCTTCGAGTCCTACTTCTCCGGCAACACCATCCAGATCTGCCCGGTCGGGGCGCTGACCTCGGCGGCGTACCGATTCCGCTCCCGCCCCTTCGACCTGGTGTCCTCGCCGAGTGTCTGCGAGCACTGCTCCGGCGGCTGCGCCACGCGCACCGACCACCGGCGCGGCAAGGTCATGCGGCGGCTGGCCGCCAACGACCCCGAGGTCAACGAGGAGTGGATCTGCGACAAGGGGCGGTTCGGGTTCCGGTACGCGCAGCAGCGCGACCGGCTCCAGACGCCTCTGGTGCGCAACGCCGAGGGTGACCTCGAGCCGGCTTCCTGGCCGGAGGCGCTGCAGATCGCGGCCCAGGGACTGCTCGCCTCCCGCGGCCGGACCGGCGTGCTGACCGGCGGCCGTCTCACCGTCGAGGACGCCTACGCGTACAGCAAGTTCGCGCGCGTGGCGCTCGACACCAACGACATCGACTTCCGCGCGCGCAGGCACAGCAGCGAGGAGGCCGACTTCCTCGCGGCGCGGGTCGCGGGTCACGGCCGCGACCTCGACGGTACGGGCGTCACGTACACCGCCGTGGAGAAGGCGCCGGCCGTCCTGCTGGCCGGGTTCGAGGCCGAGGAGGAGGCGCCCGGCATCTTCCTGCGGCTGCGCAAGGCCTGGCGCAAGCACGGCCAGAAGGTCTTCTCGCTCGCCACGCACGCCACGCGCGGACTGGAGAAGGCCGGCGGCACCCTGCTGCCCGCCGCCCCCGGCACCGAGACGGAGTGGCTGGACGCGCTCGCCGGCGGGGTCGGCCTGGACGAGGCCGGGGCGAAGGCCTCCGAGGCGCTGCGCACCGAGGGCGCGGTGATCGTCGTCGGCGAGCGGCTGGCCGGTGTGGCGGGCGGGCTCACCGCCGCCGTACGGGCCGCGTCCGCGACCGGTGCCCAGCTGGTGTGGATCCCGCGGCGGGCGGGGGAGCGCGCTGCCGTGGAGGTGGGCGCGCTGCCGTCGCTGCTGCCGGGCGGACGTCCCGCGACCGACCCACGCGCGCGTGAGGAGGTCGCTGCCGTCTGGGGAGTCGCCGAACTCCCACACCGCTACGGCCGCGACACCGGCCAGATCGTCGAGGCCGCCGCGACCGGCGAACTCCAGGCCCTGCTGGTCGCGGGCGTCGAGGTCGCCGACCTGCCCGACCCGGCACGCGCGCGTGAGGCGCTCGGCGAGGTCGGCTTCGTGGTGTCGCTGGAGCTGCGGCCCGGCGAGGTGACCGAGCTCGCCGATGTCGTGCTGCCGGTCGCGGCGGTCGCCGAGAAGGCCGGCACCTTCCTCAACTGGGAGGGCCGGGTGCGCTTCTTCGAGGCTGCGCTCAAGCCCGACCAGATGACCCGCCGCCTGGCCCCGACCGACGCGCGCGTGCTGCAGATGCTGGCGGACGCCATGGACGTACACCTGGGCCTGCCGGATCTGCGCACCACGCGCGCGGAGATCGACCGGCTCGGCGCCTGGGACGGACCGCGGGGCACCGACCCCCTGGAGATCGCGGCCCAGTTGCCCAGGCCGGCCGCCGGAGAGGCAGTTCTCGCCGGGCACCGGCTGCTGCTCGACCAAGGCCTTCTCCAGCAGGGCGACGAGGCACTCGCCGGCACCCGGCACGCCGCCCACGCGCGCCTGTCGGCCGCCACGGCCGCCGAGGCCGGCGTGAAGGACGGCGACGTCCTGGCCGTGACCGGGCCCGCCGGAGTCACCGAACTGCCGCTGCAGATCACGGAGATGCCCGACCGGGTGGTGTGGCTCCCGCTGAACTCCGTGGGGGCCGGCGTCGCCTCCGACACCGGGGCGCTGCCCGGCTCACTCGTCCGCATCGGCCCGGCGACGCTCGCGTCCGAGGCCCCCGAGGAGGTGGAGGCATGAGCCCTTTCCTCGCCGCTGAAGACCTCTCGATGTTCGGCCGCGACCCCTGGTGGCTGGTCGTCATCAAGGCGGTCTTCTGCTTCGCCTTCCTGATGGTGACCGTGCTGTTCTCCATCGTCTGGGAGCGCAAGGTCGTCGCCTGGATGCAGCTGCGCATCGGCCCCAACCGGCACGGCCCCTGGGGCATGCTCCAGTCGCTCGCCGACGGCATCAAGCTGATGCTCAAGGAAGACGTCATCGTCAAACGCGCGGACAAGGTCGTCTACGTCCTCGCACCGATCGTCGCGGCCATCCCGGCCTTCATGGCGATCGCGGTGATCCCCTTCGGCCCGGCCGGCAACGAGATCTCGATCTTCGGCCAGCGCACCACGATGCAGCTCACCGACCTGCCGATCGCGATGCTCTACATCCTCGCGGTCGCCTCGGTCGGCATCTACGGCATCGTCCTCGCGGGTTGGAGTTCCGGCTCCACCTACCCGCTGCTCGGTGGCCTGCGTTCCTGCGCGCAGATGATCTCGTACGAGATCGCGATGGGCGCGGCCTTCGCCTCGGTGTTCCTCTACTCCGGGTCGATGTCGACCTCGGCGATCGTCGAGGCGCAGCAGGACCGCTGGTACATCGTGCTGCTGCCGGTCTCGTTCCTGATCTACATCGTGACGATGGTCGGCGAGACCAACCGCGCCCCCTTCGACATGCCGGAGTCCGAGGGCGACCTGGTCGGCGGGTTCAACACCGAGTACTCGTCGATCAAGTTCGCGATGTTCATGCTCGCCGAGTACGTGAACATGGTGACGGTCTCGGCGGTGTCCGTGACGCTCTTCCTGGGCGGCTGGCGGGCCCCGTATCCGGTCAGCACCTTCTGGGAGGGCGCGAACCACGGCTGGTGGCCGCTCCTCTGGTTCGTGATCAAGGTCCAGTTGCTGCTCTTCTTCTTCATCTGGCTGCGCGGCACGCTGCCCCGCGTCCGCTACGACCAGTTGATGAAGCTCGGCTGGAAGGTCCTCATCCCGGTCTCCGTGGTCTGGCTGATGCTCGTCGCGACGGTGCGGACCCTCCGGAACGAGAACTACGACTTCGCCGACATCGCCCTCTACGTCGGCGGCGGCGTCCTCGCGCTGCTCCTGCTCTCCTTCGTCGCGGACATGTTCCGCGACCGGGCGAAGACGGCCGAGCGAACCGTCGAGGAACCCGCCGACTTCGACGCGATGGCGGGCGGATTCCCCGTACCGCCACTGCCCGGACAGGAAGTTCCGCCGGTGCCGCGGCGCCGCCCGCGCCGCGAGCGGGAGCTGATTGTCAGTGGTGGGCCCGATACTCAGAGTGATGGATCTCTGGATGGAAAGGAGGCGTCCGATGGCTGAGGAGCCCAAGGAGACCAAGCCCGGTTTCCAGAACCCCGTGGCCGGCTTCGGCGTGACCTTCAAGGCCATGTTCAAGAAGCGGCTGACCGAGCAGTACCCGGAGGAGCAGAAGACCACCGCTCCCCGCTTCCACGGACGGCACCAGCTCAACCGCCATCCGGACGGCCTGGAGAAGTGCGTCGGCTGCGAGCTGTGCGCCTGGGCCTGCCCCGCCGACGCCATCTATGTGGAGGGCGCCGACAACACCGACGAGGAGCGCTACTCGCCGGGCGAGCGGTACGGCCGCGTCTACCAGATCAACTACGCCCGCTGCATCCTGTGCGGCCTGTGCATCGAGGCGTGCCCCACGCGCGCGCTCACGATGACCAACGAGTTCGAGCTCGCGGACTCCAGCCGCGCCAACCTCATCTACACCAAGGAGCAGCTGCTCGCCGGACTCGAGGACGGCATGGTCGACAGCCCCCATGCCATCTACCCGGGCACGGACGAGCAGGACTACTACCGGGGTCTGGTGACGGAGGCCGCGCCGGGCACGACCCAGCAGGTCGCGCTCTCCAAGGGAGAGGTCCCGCAGGAGGCGGACTCGACCTTCGGCGAGGACGAACCGGCGTCCGAGAAGGTGATCGGGCGATGACCGAGCAACTCGCCGCCTACTCCACCTCCACCGGAGAGGCCTTCCAGTTCTGGGTCCTCGGCACCGTCGCCGTGATCGGCGCCCTGTGCACCGTCTTCATGAAGAAGGCCGTGCACAGCGCGCTCTGTCTCGCCGGGACCATGATCATCCTGGCGGTCTTCTACCTCGCCAACGGCGCCTACTTCCTGGGCATCGTGCAGATCGTCGTCTACACCGGCGCGATCATGATGCTGTTCCTGTTCGTGGTGATGCTGGTCGGCGTCACGGCTGCGGACTCCCTGAAGGAGACCATCAAGGGCCAGCGCTGGCTGGCCCTTCTGTGTGGCCTGGGCTTCGGCATCCTGCTGATCGGCGGTATCGGCAACGCCTCGATCACGGAGTTCAACGGTCTCGCCCAGGCGAACGCGAACGGCAATGTGGAGGGCCTCGCCGCCCTGATCTTCACCAAGTACGTCTTCGCCTTCGAGATCACCGGCGCCCTGCTGATCACGGCCGCCATCGGTGCCATGGTGCTCACGCACCGCGAGCGCACCGAGCGTGCCAAGACCCAGCGCGAGATGTCCGAGGAGCGCGTCCGCGAAGGCAAGCACGTCCCGCCGCTGCCGGCCCCCGGCGTGTACGCCCGCCACAACGCGGTCGACATCGCGGGCCTCCTGCCCGACGGCACGCCGTCCGACCTCACGGTCAGCAAGACGCTGCGCGAGCGCGGCCAGATCCGTGACGTGTCCACCGAGGCGCTCAACGACCTGCGGGCGCTTGAACAGCGCGCGGAGGAACGGCTGGAGCGGACCGCGATCGAGCCGTCGACCTTCAAGCGGCCCGAGGAGGCGTCGAAGTGAACCCGGTCAACTACCTCTACCTCGCCGCCCTGTTGTTCACGATCGGCGCCACCGGCGTACTGATCAGGCGCAACGCGATCGTCGTCTTCATGTGCATCGAGCTCATGCTCAACGCGTGCAACCTCACGCTCGTGGCCTTCTCACGGATGCACGGCAATCTCGACGGCCAGATCATCGCCTTCTTCACGATGGTCGTCGCCGCCGCGGAGGTTGTCGTCGGGCTCGCGATCATCGTGTCGCTGTTCCGTTCCCGCCACTCGGCCTCGGTCGACGACGCCAGCCTGATGAAGCTCTAAGGGGTCGGAAGAATCGTGGAGAACCTGATTGCGCTGCTGATCGCGGCGCCATTGCTCGGAGCGGCCCTCCTGTTGTGCGGCGGCCGGCGTCTCGACGCCGTCGGACAGTGGATCGGCACGCTCCTGTCGTTCGTCTCCTTCGTCTTCGGCGTCATCCTCTTCGCCGATCTGCTGGGCAAGGACGCCGAGAGCCGGACCGTCACCCAGCACCTGTACAGCTGGATCCCGGTCGAGGGCTTCCAGGCGGACGTAGCCTTCCGCCTCGATCAGCTGTCGATCACGTTCGTGCTGCTGATCACCGGCGTCGGCTCACTGATCCACCTGTACTCGGTCGGGTACATGGAGCACGACGAGCGGCGCCGCCGCTTCTTCGGCTATCTGAACCTGTTCCTCGCGGCGATGCTGCTGCTCGTCCTCGCCGACAACTACCTGCTGCTGTACGTCGGCTGGGAGGGCGTCGGTCTCGCCTCCTACCTGCTGATCGGCTTCTGGCAGCACAAGCCCAGCGCCGCCACGGCCGCGAAGAAGGCGTTCCTGGTCAACCGCGTCGGCGACATGGGCCTGTCGATCGCGATCATGCTGATGTTCCTCTGGTTCGGCACCTTCGCCTTCGGACCGGTGCTCGGCACCGGCGAGGAGGCGGGGCTCGCCGCCGACACCAGCGAGGGCAGGCTCACCGCCATCGGCCTGATGCTGCTGCTCGCCGCCTGCGGCAAGTCCGCCCAGGTGCCGCTGCAGTCCTGGCTCGGGGACGCGATGGAGGGCCCGACCCCGGTCTCGGCCCTCATCCACGCCGCGACGATGGTGACCGCGGGCGTCTACCTGATCGTCCGCTCGGGCGCCATCTTCAACGCGGCGCCCGATGCACAACTGGTCGTCACCATCGTCGGCGCCGTCACGCTCCTCTTCGGTGCGATCGTCGGTTGCGCGAAGGACGACATCAAGAAGGCGCTGGCCGGCTCGACCATGTCGCAGATCGGCTACATGGTCCTCGCCGCGGGCCTCGGCCCCATCGGCTACGTCTTCGCGATCATGCACCTGGTGACGCACGGCTTCTTCAAGGCCGGACTGTTCCTCGGCGCCGGTTCGGTCATGCACGGCATGAACGACGAGGTGGACATGCGCAAGTACGGCGCCCTGCGCAAGTACATGCCGGTCACCTTCGTCACCTTCGGCCTCGGCTACCTCGCGATCATCGGCTTCCCGGGCCTTTCCGGCTTCTTCTCCAAGGACAAGATCATCGAGGCGGCGTTCGCCAAGGGCGGCACCGAGGGCTGGATCCTCGGCGGCTGCGCACTGCTGGGCGCGGCCATCACGGCGTACTACATGACGCGCGTGATGCTGATGACGTTCTTCGGCGAGAAGCGCTGGCAGCCCGACGAGAAGGGCAACGAGCCGCACCCGCACGAGTCGCCCAAGGTCATGACGATCCCCATGATCGTGCTGGCCGTCGGGTCGGTGGCCGCCGGTGGGTTCTTCAGCATCGGCGAACGCTTCGTGCACTGGCTGGAGCCCATCACCGGGTTCGAACACGGCCACCCGCCGATCAGCGCGGGAGTCGTCACCGGCGCGACGGTCGCGTGCATGGTCATCGGCGTCGCCATCGCCTATGGCCAGTACGGCCGCCGGCCGGTCCCGGTCGTCGCCCCGCGCGGGTCGCTGCTCACCCGGGCCGCCCGGCGCGACCTGCTCCAGGACGACTTCAACCACGTCGTCCTCGTGCGCGGCGGCGAACACCTCACGCGCTCCCTGGTGTACGTCGACCACACCCTGGTCGACGGCGTCGTCAACGGCACGGCGGCCTCGGTCGGCGGTCTGTCCGGACGGATGCGCAAGCTCCAGAACGGCTTCGCGCGGTCGTACGCGGTCTCGATGTTCGGCGGTGCGGCGGTCCTCATCGCCGCGACCCTGCTGATGAGGGCGGTCTGATACCGATGTCCTTTCCTCTGCTGACAGCTACGGCGGCGCTCCCGGCGATCGGGGCGATCGCCACGGCCGCCGTACCGGCCGCCCGGCGCACCGCCGCCAAGTGGCTGGCGCTGCTCTTCTCGCTCGCCACACTCGCCCTCGCGATCACCGTCCTGGTTCGCTTCGACCCGGGCGGCGACCGCTACCAGCTCACTGAGTCCCACGCCTGGATCGCGGAGTTCGGGGTCCGCTACGAACTCGGTGTGGACGGCATCGCGGTGGCGCTGATCGCGCTGACGGCGCTACTGATGCCGTTCATCATCCTCGCGGGCTGGCACGACGCCGACCCGCTGGAGACCGGCAGCAGGCGCTGGCGGCCCACGCAGGGCTTCTTCGCCCTGATCCTGGCCGTCGAGGCGATGGTGATCCTCTCCTTCGAGGCCACCGACGTCTTCCTCTTCTACATCTTCTTCGAAGCCATGCTCATCCCGATGTACTTCCTCATCGGCGGCTTCGGGGACCGTGCCCACGAGCACGGCGAAAAGGTGGCGTCCACGCAACGGTCGTACGCCGCAGTGAAGTTCCTGCTCTACAACCTGGTCGGCGGTCTGATCATGCTGGCCGCGGTGATCGGCCTGTACGTGGTCGCCGGGAACTTCAGCCTCCAGGAGATCGCCGAGGCCCGCGCCAACGGCACGCTCGACATGGCGACGAACACCGAACGCTGGCTGTTCCTCGGCTTCTTCTTCGCCTTCGCGGTGAAGGCGCCGCTGTGGCCGCTGCACACCTGGCTGCCCAACGCGATGGGGGAGGCCACCGCACCGGTCGCCGTCCTCATCACCGCGGTGGTCGACAAGGTGGGCACCTTCGCGATGCTCCGCTTCTGCCTCCAGCTGTTCCCGGAGGCGAGCAAGTGGGCGACGCCGGCGATCCTCGTACTGGCGCTGATCAGCATCATCTACGGGGCCCTGCTCGCGGTCGGGCAGCGGGACATCAAGCGGCTGGTGGCCTACGCGTCGATCTCCCACTTCGGCTTCATCATCATGGGCATCTTCGCGATGACCAGCCAGGGCCAGTCCGGCGCGACGCTGTACATGGTCAACCACGGTATTTCCACGGCCGCGTTGATGCTGGTGGCCGGATTCCTGATCTCGCGGCGCGGGTCGCGGCTCATCGCCGACTACGGCGGTGTGCAGAAGGTGGCGCCGGTGCTGGCAGGCACCTTCCTGATCGGCAGTCTTGCAACCCTGTCGCTGCCGGGCCTTGCGCCCTTCGTCAGTGAATTCCTCGTCCTGGTCGGCACGTTCACGCGCTATCCGGTGATCGGAATCATCGCCACCTTCGGCATCGTGCTCGCCGCGCTCTACACGCTCGTCCTCTACCAGCGGACGATGACGGGCCCGGTGAAGGCGGAGGTCTCCACGATGCCCGACCTCAGGGTGCGCGAACTCGTGGTCGTCGCTCCGCTGGTCGCACTGCTGATCTTCCTGGGCGTCTACCCGAAGCCCGTCACGGACATCGTCAACCCGGCGGTCAAGCAGACCATGTCCGACGTACAGAAGAAGGACCCCCAGCCCGAGGTGGAGGCGGCCAAGTGAGCGCATCAGCTGTCCACAGCCTGTGGACAACCGCGGCCGATCCGATCTCGAAGATCGACCCGCCGAAGATCGAGTACGGACAATTGTCGCCTACCTTGATCATCGTCGGAGCGGCGATCGTCGGGGTACTGATCGAGGCGGTCGTCCCGCGCAAGTCCCGTTACTACGCGCAGGTGTTCGTCTGTGTCGTGGCGCTCGTCGCCGCCTTCGCCGCGGTCGTGGCGCTCGCGGCCGGCGGTTACGCCACGACCAAGGCGGGCATCGCCGCGATGGGCGCTATCGCCGTCGACGGACCGGCCCTCTTCCTGCAGGGCACGATCCTGCTGGCGGGCCTGGTCGGCCTGTTCACGTTCGCCGAGCGGCGACTCGACCCGGAGGCACACGGCAACCGGGTCGACTCCTTCGCCGCGCAGGCCGCGTCCGTGCCGGGCAGCGACAGCGAGAAGGCCGCGGTGAAGGCCGGGTTCACCACCACCGAGGTGTTCCCGCTGCTGATGTTCGCGGTCGCGGGCATGCTGATCTTCCCCGCGGCGAACGACCTGCTGACGCTGTTCATCGCGCTGGAGGTCCTCTCGCTCCCGCTGTACCTGATGTGCGCGCTGGCCCGCCGCAAGCGGCTCATGTCGCAGGAGGCCGCGGTCAAGTACTTCCTGCTGGGCGCCTTTGCGTCCGCGTTCACGCTGTTCGGCATCGCGCTGCTGTACGGATACGCGGGTTCCGTGTCGTACGCGACGATCGCGCAGGTCGTCGACGGTACGGTGCCGGACGTCACTCCGGCGCTCGCGGACACGATGGGCAACGACGCGCTGCTGCTCGTCGGCGCCGCGATGATCGTCATGGGCCTGCTGTTCAAGGTGGGCGCGGTGCCGTTCCACATGTGGACGCCCGACGTCTACCAGGGCGCACCGACGCCCGTGACCGGGTTCATGGCGGCGGCGACGAAGGTGGCGGCGTTCGGTGCGCTGCTCCGCATCCTCTACGTCGTGCTGCCCGGCCTGCGCTGGGACTGGCGGCCGGTCATGTGGGGCGTCGCGATCGTCACCATGCTGGGCGGTGCGATCGTCGCGATCACGCAGACCGACATCAAGCGGCTGCTGGCGTACTCGTCGATCGCGCACGCGGGCTTCATCCTCGCGGGTGTCATCGCGACCACGCCGGACGGGGTGTCGTCCGTCCTGTTCTACCTGGCGGCGTACTCGTTCGTGACGATCGGGGCGTTCGCGGTGGTGACGCTGGTACGCGACGCCGGCGGTGAGGCGACGCACCTGTCCAAGTGGGCCGGTCTGGGCCGTCGTTCACCCATGGTCGCGGCCGTGTTCGCGGTGTTCCTGCTGGCCTTCGCCGGTATCCCGCTGACCTCGGGCTTCGCCGGTAAGTTCGCCGTGTTCAAGGCGGCGGCGGAGGGCGGGGCGGGCCCGCTGGTCGTGGTCGGTGTGATCTCGTCCGCGATCGCGGCGTTCTTCTACATCCGCGTGATCGTCCTGATGTTCTTCAGCGAGCCGCACCCGGAGGGGCCGACGGTGGCCGTTCCGTCGCCCCTGACGATCACGGCGATCGGTGTGGGCGTGGCGGTCACGCTGGTACTGGGTGTGGCGCCGCAGTACTTCCTGGATCTGGCCGGCAACGCGGGGGTGTTCGTGCGCTGACCTGGCGCACGCCTGCACGGCGGTGGCCCGGCACCCCTCGGGGGGATGCCGGGCCACTGTGATGTGGTGGGGCGCGGGATGCGGTTGGGGCCCGGATGTGGTGGGGCCCGCGATCTGGTGGGTCCACCCTTGCCAATAGCTCTGAGCTATCGCTCGCTCACGTACGGGTGAACGGTGGGCCTGTGGATAACTCCGGCGCTGTCGGTGGCGACCCCTATCGTGGAGGCAGTGGTCGAGGGTCGACGTACGGGGGACATGGCGATGGGTGCGACGGGCGGGATCAGCGAGATGCCAAGGGTGAGCGAGGTGGCACAGGCCGGTGACGGCGAGGTGCTTGCCGCGCTGCAGCGGGTCTTCGGGTACGAGGCCTTCCGCGGCGAGCAGGAAGCCGTCATCGAGCATGTGGTGGCCGGCGGGGATGCCGTCGTGCTCATGCCGACCGGCGGGGGCAAGTCGCTGTGCTACCAGATCCCGTCCCTGGTCAGACCGGGCACCGGCATCGTCGTCTCCCCGCTCATCGCCCTGATGCAGGACCAGGTGGACGCGCTGCGGGCGCTCGGCGTGCGCGCCGGGTTCATCAACTCCACGCAGGACTTCGACGAGCGGCGCGTGGTGGAGGCGGAGTTCCTCGCGGGCGAGCTGGACCTGCTCTACCTGGCGCCGGAGCGGCTGCGGGTCGAGTCGACCCTGGACCTGCTGTCGCGCGGCAAGATCGCCGTGTTCGCCATCGACGAGGCGCACTGCGTGTCCCAGTGGGGGCATGACTTCCGCCCGGACTATCTGGCCCTGTCACTGCTGGGCGAGCGCTGGCCGGACGTCCCGCGCATCGCGCTGACAGCGACGGCCACGCACGCGACGCACCAGGAGATCACCCAGCGGCTGAACATGCCGAGTGCCCGGCACTTCGTGGCGAGCTTCGACCGGCCCAACATCCAGTACCGGATCGTGCCGAAGGCGGACCCGAAGAAGCAGCTGCTGAGCTTCCTGCGCGAGGAACACGCGGGTGACGCCGGCATCGTGTACTGCCTGTCGCGGAAGTCCGTGGAGGCGACGGCCGAGTTCCTGAGCCGCAACGGCATCGAGGCGGTGCCGTACCACGCCGGCCTGGACGCGGGCACGCGTGCGGCGCACCAGTCGCGGTTCCTGCGGGAGGAGGGGCTGGTCGTGGTGGCGACCATCGCCTTCGGGATGGGCATCGACAAGCCGGACGTCCGGTTCGTCGCCCACCTCGACCTGCCCAAGTCGGTCGAGGGCTACTACCAGGAGACGGGCCGCGCCGGCCGCGACGGACTCCCCTCCACGGCCTGGATGGCCTACGGCCTCAATGACGTCATACAACAGCGCAAGCTGATCCAGTCTGGCGAGGGCGACGAGGCGTTCCGGCGCCGGGCGGCCGCGCACCTGGACGCGATGCTGGCGCTCTGCGAGACCGCGCAGTGCCGACGTGGTCAGCTGCTCGCCTACTTCGGCCAGGACCCCGATCCGACGGGCTGCGGCAACTGCGATACCTGCCTGACGCCGCCGGAGACCTGGGACGGCACCATCGCGGCGCAGAAGGTGCTGTCGACAGTGGTACGGCTGCAGCGTGAGCGGGGGCAGAAGTTCGGGGCGCTGCAGATCGTCGACATTCTGCTGGGGCGGCGCACCGGCAAGGTGATCCAGTTCGATCACGACCAGCTGTCCGTTTTCGGTATCGGCGAGGAGCTGGGCGAGGGCGAATGGCGGGGCGTCATCCGCCAGTTGCTGGCACAGGGGCTGCTCGCGGTAGAGGGCGAGTACGGCACGCTCGTGCTGACCGAGGCGAGCGGGACGGTGCTGCGGCGGGAGCGGGAGGTGCCGCTGCGCAAGGAGCCCAAGAAGCCGGCGACTTCGCGGTCGGCGTCGGGTACCGCCGGGTCCGGGCGCGGAGAGCGCAAGGCGAAGGCCGCGGTGGCCGAGCTGCCGGAGGCGCTGGTGCCGGCCTTCGAGGCGCTGCGGGCCTGGCGTGCCGAGCAGGCTCGGGAGCAGGGGGTCCCGGCGTATGTGATCTTCCACGACGCGACGTTGCGGGAGATCGTGACCGTGTGGCCCGCGTCCGTGCGTGAGCTCGGGAGCGTCGGCGGAGTCGGTGAGAAGAAGCTGGCCACGTACGGAGAGGGCGTGCTCGAAGTGCTGACCTCGGTGCGCGAGTCCGGTGCGGGGGCGACGGCCGGGACGGCGGCCGGGGCGAATCCTGGTCCTGGGACCCATGACGGGGCGGACGACTGGCCCGAAATGGAGCCGGAGCCCGAGCCGGAGGACTGGGCCTAGGAAGGGCCACCAGCGAGTGTGAGCGCTCGCCGGGGGCGAATCGCCTGGCTGACGGTCAGCTCAACGCCGTCAGCCCTGGAGCGAACGTGATCAGAAGCGGGAGCAGGGGCACCAGCGCCGCCAGCGTCGTGGTGAGGGCCCGGTTGCGACGGTCCAGGCGTGGGGGTGGCTGCAGGAGGCGGTTGACGCGTTCGCCCAGGAGGCGGTTGGTGGACGCGCAGGACAGGACGCCCCGGTGCTGGTTGAGCTCGATCAGGGCGAGCGCCGTCGTCAGGTGACCGCAGCGGCGGGAGGCCGTGTCGTCGGCGGCCAGTTCGACCAGGCGGTGCGTCTGGTCGCAGAAGTGGGCGAACAACGGGATGTGGGGGAATCCGGTGGCAAGCGCGGTCGAGAGGTGCAGCAACCAGTCGTGGTGGGCCCGGGCGTGGCCACGCTCGTGGGTGAGGACGGCGTCCAGTTGGTGGTCGGTCAGTCGGTGCAGGGCGCCCGTGGTGATGATCAGCTGGGGCGGGCTGCCGGGCATCCACCAGGCGTCGGGGTACTCGTCCTCCAGCACCAGCAGCGGGCCCCGCGCCGCGCCGAGGCCGGCTGGCAGGTCGGGGGCGCGTTCGAGCAGGTGGGCCCTGGCCTGGCCGCGCCGCCGACGGGCCTCGACGAGCTCGCGCGCCAGCATCGCGGTCGTCCAGGCGGCACCGCCGGCCAGCAGCAGGGTGAGAGCCACCGCCCAGGTGGGCGCGGCCGAAAGGTCGTACGCCTCGGTCACCGACGGCGGCGCCGGAGCGAAGAGCTGGGCGCGTACCGTGCCGAAGACGGCGGCGGTGCCCAGGGCCAGGGCCGTCAGGCAGCACAGCAGGACCGTGGCGACCAGGCACTGCCACGCCCAGAGCGCGACCACGGGTTCCCGTTCGGGCCAGGAGGCCCGGGTCAGCGCCTGGGGGACGGGTACGGCGGCCGTCAGAGCGACGATGCTCAACAGGAGCAGGCAGACGGTCATGCCAAGGGCTCCGGATCCTGGTCAGGGAAGGTGCGGGGGCGGTAGTACGGGGCGGTGGGTTACGAACACCGGTTGCGGCTCGCTTCCCACCGCCAGTCAGTATGCCGGTGACCATCGCAGGAGTCAGGGGGAAAGACTCGCCCAATGCCCGGCACGGGGCCGCCCGGCGTCACTGCGCCCCGCCCCGCCCCCTCACGACGCCACGACCCGCCCCGCCACCTCTCCCAGACCGACCCGCACCCCACCAGGGCCCGGGGCCCAGGCGGACAGGGTCACCACATCGCCGTCCTCCAGGAACGCCCGCTTGCCGTCCGGGAGTTCGAGAGGGTCCCGGCCGTTCCAGGTCAGCTCCAGCAGTGAGCCGCGCTCACGTTCCGTCGGGCCGCTCACCGTGCCCGAGCCGTACAGGTCGCCGGTGCGCAGGGAGGCGCCGTTCACGGTCATGTGGGCCAGCTGCTGGGCGGCCGTCCAGTACATGGTGGAGAAGGGGGGCTCGGAGACGACGTGGCCGTTGATGGCCACGGAGATACGCAGGTCGTAGCCGCCGGGCTCGGCTTCGGGGCCGGAGTCGTCCAGGTACGGCAGCAGAGGGTGTGTCCGCTCCGGCGGTGCCACCCGCGCCTCCTCGAGCGCGTCCAGCGGGGTGATCCACGCCGACACCGACGTGGCGAAGGACTTGCCGAGGAACGGGCCGAGGGGGACGTACTCCCAGGCCTGGACATCACGTGCCGACCAGTCGTTGAGCAGGCACAGGCCGAAGACGTGCTCACGGAAGTCGCCCAGCGCCACCGGCTTGCCCATCTCCGAGGGCGTGCCGACCACGAAGCCGACCTCGGCCTCGATGTCGAGGCGGACCGAGGGGCCGAAGACCGGCTCCGAATCAGTGGGGGCCTTGCGCTGGCCGGACGGTCGTACGACGTCCGTTCCGGAGACCACCACCGTGCCGGAGCGGCCGTGGTAACCGATCGGCAGGTGCTTCCAGTTGGGGGTGAGGGAGTCCTCGGCGTCGGGGCGGAAGATCTGGCCGACGTTCCGGGCGTGGTTCTCGGAGGCGTAGAAGTCGACGTAGTCCGCGACCTCGAAGGGGAGGTGCAGGGTGACCGCGGACAGCGGGTGGAGGAGGTCCGCGATGGCCTCCTGGTGCGCCGGCACCGTCACCCACGCCGTCAGGGCGCGCCGTACGTCCGACCACGTGCGGTGGCCCGCGGCGAGCAGCGGGTTCAGTGAGTCCTGGGCGAGCAGGGGGGCGTACGGCGAGCCGAGCGCGTAGGCCGCCTTGCCCGCGTCGAGGACGTGGTCGCCGAGCCGGACGCCGACCCGTCGCGCGGAGTCCGAGCCGGGAAGGGAGAAGACGCCGTACGGAAGGTTGTGCGTGCCGAAGGGGTCGCCCTCGGGGAGATCGAAGGGGGGCATGGGGTGCTGCCTCACTCTCATACGCTCCGTGCCATGTGGTCGGGCCACACGTTACGGGTGAGGCGAGGGTCTTGGGCAGTACGGATCTCGCGTCGCGGGGGCCGGTGAATCAGCAGGTGGCCGTGGTGGGCCACATCGTCAAGACGGGCGTCGGTGCCGTCCAGGAGCCCTGTCGTCGCCCCGTGGGGGTGAAATCGCCACAAGCAAAAGGAAGTTGCCAGCCCGGAATCAGAACTGGAACCGGAACAGGTGTCAACGCATGTGAACACAGCAGCCGTCCGGTTCGAGTCGAGTCGATGGGGCTTCCTGTCCGTATTCTCTGATCATGGCCCGACCCATCGCATATTCACTCATCGCCACTGACCTGGACGGGACGCTGCTCCGAGGCGACGACACGCTCTCCGACCGTTCCCTCGAAGCGCTCGCGCAGGCGGCGGCGGCCGGTGCGCAGCACCTCGTCGTGACGGGGCGGCCGGCGCCCAGAGTGCGCCCGCTCCTCGATGTCCTGGGCAGCCGGGGGCTCGCGGTGTGCGGACAGGGCGCGCAGTTGTACGACGCCGGAGCGGACTGTCTGCTGTGGTCCATCACCCTGGACCGGGAGTTGGCGGAGACCGCGCTCGGCAAGATCGAGGCCGAGGTGGGGCAGGTGTACGCGGCTGTCGACCAGGACGGCGTGGACGGGCTCACGCTCATCGAGCCCGGGTATCTGATGCCGCACCCCACCCTGCCCGCCGTACGCGTCCGGCACCGCGACGACCTGTGGTGCGAGCCGATCAGCAAGGTGCTGCTGCGCCATCCCACCCTGTCCGACGACGAGTTGGCGACGACGGCGAGGTCGGTGGTCGGCTCCCTCGCGACGGTCACCATGTCGGGGCCCGGGACCGTCGAACTCCAGCCATGCGGCATCACGAAGGCGACCGGTCTCGCGCTCGCCGCCGAGCATCTCGGCCTCGGCGCGCGCGAGACGATCGCCTTCGGGGACATGCCCAACGACATCCCCATGTTCGACTGGGCCGCCCGCGGGGTGGCGATGGCCAACGCGCATCCCGAACTCAAGGCGGTCGCCGACGAGATCACCCTCTCGAACGAGGACGACGGCATCGCCGTCGTCCTCGAGAGGCTGTTCGCGGGGAGCCTGGCCGACTTCGCCCAGTAGGGCACGTCGTCGGCGGCCAGGCCCCCGTGCCCGGGCCTAGTAGGGGCCGTTCACGTTGTCGATCGAGCCGTAACGCGCGGCCGCGTAGTTGCACGCGGCCGTGATGTTCGCGACCGGGTCGAAGGGGTCGTACACCGTGCCCGGCACGTGGTACGACGCGAAGGTCGGGTCGATGACCTGCAGGAGGCCCTTGGAGGGGGTGCCCGCGGCGGCGTTGGAGTCCCAGTTGTTGATGGCCTGGGGGTTGCCGGACGACTCGCGCATGATGTTGCGCTGAATGCCCTCGTACGAACCCGGAATTCCGTTTTGCGCCATGATGTCCAGCGCGTTGCGAATCCAGCCGTCGAGGTTGTTCGGGTACGTCTTCACGGACGACTGGGTGGCCTTGGCGACGTTGGACTTCTTGGCGGGCGCGGACGCCTTGTCGGCCGACTTGCCCGGCGAGCTCGCCTTCTTCGTCGCCCGGACCTCCAGGTCGAGGCCGGGGTGGATCAGGCGGGGGTCGTCGCCGATCGCCTTGCGGTTGTCCTTGTAGAGCTGCTTCCAGCCGCCCTGCGCGTCGTACCGGTCGGCGATGCCGTAGAGCGTGTCGCCCTTCTTCGTGGTGTACGCGACGGTCTTGGCCTTCACGGCGGCCTGGGGAGCGGCCTGCGCGACGGTGGGGGACTGGGCCGGCTGTGCGGCGCTCGCGGTGGTCGCGCTCAGGAGCGGGATGGCGAGGGCGGCGGTACCGGTGCCGGCTGCGATGACGTGCCGGGTGAGCGGGTTGGTGCGGGGGCGGCGGTGCTTACCTCGGGGCATGGCGCTGTTCCTCTCCGGCGCCTGCGAGGTGAGCTGTCGGGTTCGGGCGGGAGATGCCCGGCCGCGCCGCCGTGCGGCGGCGCGACTTCACCCCGAGCCGGTTCGGTGCGCCATCAAGGCGTCCGGTCCGGCGACTTACCTGGGTCCCCCGCTCCTGCCGTGCGTGAGTGAGTTGCGTGGGTGGGTGACTCGGGCGGCGGCAGGATTAGGCGTCCGCCCGACTGAGCGGGAACGTATGCGAGAGCACATGCCCGGAACAAGTGCCGTGGTCACTGTCGTGCTGTTTGACCATGGTCTGGTGCGAATGGGGTGCTTGATCCTTTGCGGTTGCCAAGCCTCAACTTGCTTTGGAAGCAAGGGGAGACGCGGGTGCGCCGAGTTGGTTCCATGAATGGGTGTAAGTGACCCAATTCACTGGCGTCCACAAGAGCGGCAAATCGGGCAATGAATCCAACTCACCTTTAACCGGCTGTCCGTGGAGTCCGTTTCTCCCATGTCCGGTGGAAAAGTACCTCTTCGCCCTCCAGGCAGATCACCTCGTTGGAGGCGATGAAGTCATGCCGGTCGTAGCTGATCTCCGAGCGTCCGCACGCTTGCGTCCCACCCCGGCTCCGGGCGGTGCAGGCGGATCGACCGGTCCGAGCGGGTGCGGGCCGACAGGGGCCCCACTCGTTGATCGTGTACGTCTCCAGCGCGTCCTCGGTGAACTCCAGGCCGTCCGGGCAGACGCGCGTGCCGCCGTACCGGGGGTCGACCTCCAGGCGCCACTCGCCCTTGGCCACGTCCCGCATGACAAGGCGCTCGGGGCGGGGCTCGTCCGGCGTGATGAGGGAGTTCACGCCGAGCGGTTTCGCCTGCTCCGGTTCCTCGAAGGTGACCGCTGCCCCGTCCGCCGATTCGTCCAACGTACGCGCGCGTACCGGAAGTTCCAACACCGTGGCCGGGCGGTGCGAGTCACTGGCGTACGAGCGCAGCAGGGGCCCGGACATGACGCCGCTGTCCTCGTCCTTCAGCCAAGCCGATCGCGGGGCCCGGCGGCAGCCGCAGTCGGGGTACTGGTGCGACCAGGGGCCCATCAGGCCGCGCGCCCGGTCCGCCGGCAGGTGCTCGACGAGACGCAGGACGGTGTCGCGGTACGGGTCGTGCCGGCCGCCCACCGCCAGGACGGCGGCGTCGATCGCGCCGTAGTCCTCGCAGACGCTGCCGTGGCGCCAGTAGTCGTCGCGCGTCCGGTGGCCGAGCCACGTGTGCAGGAACGGTTCGACGGCCTCCAGCCGCTTGAGCCACATCTCCCGCCAGCCGTCCCCGGCATACTGCGGGTCCGGCGGGCGGGCGGCGAACGCGAGCATCGTCGAAGCCCAGGCGTGCATGTCGACGGCGAGGACGGAACCTCCTATGTAGTGCACGTCGTTGTCATAGCGATCGTCCGCGGAGCAGGCCGTGACGGTCGCCTTGAGCGGTTCGGGTGCGAGGGCCGCGATCTGGAGGAGTTGAAGCCGCGCCAGGAGATGCCGAACATGCCGACCCGGCCGTTGCACCAGGGCTGGGCCGTCAGCCAGTTGACCGCCTCGACCCCGTCGGCGAGCTCCGTCGCCGCGTACTCGTCCGTCGGCATGCCCTCGCTGTTGCCGCGCCCGCGGACGTCGACGCGCACGGAGGCGTAGCCGTGGTCGGCGTACCAGGGGTGGCGCTGGTGGTCGCGGGGTGCGGTCCAGCGGTCCAGTCGGTCAGGCGGTACGGCAGGTACTCGAGGAGTGCCGGTACGGGCTCGTCCGTCAGGGGGCGCCATACGCGCGCGTACAGCAGGGTCCCGTCCGGGAGCGGGATGCGGAGGTCGTGGTGAGTCGTCTCGTAGGGGAAGGGCGTACGGATGTGCATGAGCGGTATCCCCGTCAGGTCGGTGCGCCGGGTGCATCGTGCGGCGAAGCCGGCGTGCCGCGGCCATCACGGCGAGCCCCGCGGCCACCGCGATCGCGCCGTTGACGCCGAAGAGGGCGGGCTTGGAGACGTCGTCGTAGAGCTTCACCGTCTGGGCCTGGATGCCGTTGGCCAGGGCGAGGGACAGGAACCAGAGGGACCTGGCCTGGCCGGCGAACGCGGCCGGGGCGAGCTTGGTCGTGGCCGACATGCCGGAGGTCTCCAGGAGGACGTCGCCGAGGCCCAGCAGCAGGTGCGAACGCACGATCCACCAGACGGACATGAGGTAGTCGTCGGAGGAGTGCCCGGAGGCCGGCAGCACCATCAGCAGGAAGGACAGGCCACCGAGGACGACCCCGATCGCGATCTTGTCGGACGCGTGCGGCCGGCGGCGCCCCATGCGGACCCGCAGCGCGGCCACGACGGGGGCGAGTGCGGCCTCGAAGGCGCCGAGGGCGGAGGCGTACCAGCCGGCGGGGAAGCCGAAGCCGAGGATCGTCGTCTCGGTGTTCGTCGAGGCCAGCAGGATCATCGTCGAGTAGGCCTGGAAGAGGACGAAGTTGAAAACCGTCGAGGCGAGGAACAGGACGCTGTACGGACGGAGACGAACGCGTTCGTCGGGGGTCACGCGCGGGCCGGAGAACATCACCGCGAGGTCGACGGCCGGGGCGAGTACGGAGACGAGCGTGAGCAGGTCGATGAACCGGTCCATGGTGAGCCGGCCGGTGGCGGCGAACAGGACGGCGAACAGGACGGCGAACAGGACGGCGAACAGGACGGCGAACAGCGCGGTGACGACCAGGCCGGTGACGATCAGGCGGATCGTCCGGCGCATGGCCTCCGGGGCCGGCGCGAATTCGGCGGCGTGCTTCCGTCCGGACAGGTGACGGGGGCCGACGACGTACTTGATCAGGGCGAGCGTCATGCCGATCGCGGCGGCCGAGAAGGCCCGGTGCCAGCCCTTGTGGCCGCCGAGCCAGCCGGTGACGAGCGGGACTGCGAAGGCGCCGATGTTGATCGCCATGTAGTAGAGCGCGAAGGCGGCGTCACGGCGGTCGTCGTCGGTGCGGTAGAGCTTGCCGACCATGGTGGCGACGTTGGGCTCGAGGAGCCCCGTGCCGGCGCCGATCAGGCCGAGGCCCACCCAGGTCATGCCGGTGGTCGGCACCGCCATGGCGTAATGGCCACAGGCGATCGGGATGCCGCCCCACGGCGCCGCTCGGTACGAGCCGAGGATGCGGTCGGCGAGCCAGCCGCCGGCGACCGGGACCAGACAGACGAGGATGCCGTACGCGGCGGAGACGGAGGCCGCGGTTCCGGCCGACATGCCCATACCGGCGTGGGCCACCGTGTCGGCGCAGTACAGGACGAGGATGGCCTGCATGCCGAGGAACGAGAAGCGTTCCCGGACCTCCAGACCGGAGAGGGTGAGGAGGCCTTTCGGCTGGCCGAGGAAGGCATGGTCGTCGCGGGGCGGGGGCCTGCTCTCGGGCTCGACGTCGACGTCGGTTCGGGACGCGGGCCGCTACTTCCCTATAAGTGGATCGATATCCCGCCTTATCAGGTGATCAAAAACATACCGGTCGTGATCCGATACCGCCCGTGGTGGACGGGTGGGCGGCATCGGTGATCGAAACGTGACCGGATACGCTGACTTGAGTGATGGCAGCGACCTATCGACAAACCGTGTAACCGCCAGTAGACACCAGCAGACAGGAGACCCCTCGTGACCGTCGTCGGGCCGTTCGGGCTGAGCGTGCGGGACCAGGCTCTGGAAGCCGATGTCCAGGCCGGATTGGCGGCTGTCGAGGAGGGATTGCTCGAAGCCACCAAGAGTGAGGTCCCCTTCATCACCGAGGCCGCACAGCACCTGGTGCGGGCGGGTGGAAAGCGGTTCCGGCCGTTGCTCGTGATGCTCGCTGCCCAGTTCGGGGACCCGTATGCGCCGGGGGTCGTGCCGTCGGCGGTGGTGGTGGAGCTGACCCATCTGGCGACGCTTTACCACGACGACGTGATGGACGAGGCCGCGGTTCGGCGGGGTGTCGAGAGTGCCAACACCCGCTGGGGCAACTCGGTTGCCGTACTGACCGGCGATTTCCTCTTCGCGCGCGCCTCGCACACGCTCGCCGACCTCGGGCCCGAGGCGGTGCGGGTACAGGCCGAGGCGTTCGAGCGGCTGGTCACCGGACAGATCCTGGAGACGGCGGGGCCGCAGGACGGGCGCGATCCGGTGGAGCACTACCTGGATGTACTGAGCGGCAAGACCGGGTCGCTGGTCGCGGTGTCGTGCCGGTTCGGGGCGATGATGTCGGGCGCCGACGAGACGGTGGTCGACGTGCTCACCCAGTACGGGGAGCGGCTGGGGGTCGCCTTCCAGCTCGCGGACGACGTACTGGACATCGCGAGCGACTCCCACGAGTCCGGGAAGACGCCGGGGACGGATCTGCGGGAAGGGATTCCCACGCTGCCCGTGCTGCGGCTGCGGGAGCGGGCCGAGCGGTTGGGGCTGGCGGAGGATGTCGCCCTGTGCGAGCTGCTGGACTCCGATCTGACGGACGATGCTCGGCATGCGGAGGCGTTGGCCGCGCTGCGGGAGCATCCGGCGTTGGAGCAGGCTCGGCGGGACACGGTGCGGTACGCGGAGGATGCGCGGGCTGCGTTGGCGCCGTTGGCGGATATTGGGGCCAAGGCTGCGTTGATGGAGTTGTGCGACGCCGTTGTGCATCGGGCCGGGTAGGTTTCCTCGCCCTCGCCCTCGCCCTCGCCCTCGCCCCCGCCGCCCCTGCCCTTCCCGTCCTCCAGGGGCTGCCGCCCCTTCGACCCCGCCTCTGGGGGCTGCCGCCCCCAGATCCCCGCTTCGGCCTGAACGGCCTCGTCCTCAAACGCCGGACGGGCTGGATTGCCTGGGCCGGCGCTTGGCCTCAAACGCCGGACGGGCTGGAGTGCCTGGGCCGGCGCTTGGCCTCAAACGCCGGACGGGCTGGAGTGCCTGGGCCAGCGCTTGTACTGAGACGCCGGGCCAGCTGGAATGCCTAGGCCTGCATGGTGAAGCGACCCGTCTCGCACCCGAATGAGCCTTATGTGGCTGTGACGCACGTCACTAAGCTGGACTGAGTCCAAAGTGAGATCGGCTCCGTATGAATGCCCAGAAGCTGACGCAGGGGGCGTCAGCTGCAATACGGGGAGAAAACAGCATCATGGGCATGAACGCGACGTTCTCAAAGCGCCGTAAGAGCCTGATCGTCACCGCTGTCGCGGTGGCAGCCGCCGGTGGGGTCGCCGCCGCGGTGATTCCCGCCTTCGCCGCCGGAGGTGCCCGCGCCGACCACGCGGGTCACGCCGGAGGCGACGCGCAGGGGATCGTGAGTCAGAGTGGGACCGCCGCCGGCATCGGGGGTACGGTCCTCGCCGCGAGTCTTCGGGGGGCGAACGAGGTGCCGGTGGCGGGTGGGCCCGCCGTCGGGGACAAGGACGGCGCCGCCGTGCAGTTCGTGAAGGTCAAGGGCGACAAGGTGTCCGTCGCCGTCGCCTGGCGCGGCACCGGCAAGCCGACCGCCCTCCACATCCACCAGGGCGCCAAGGGCACCAACGGCGGCATCAAGGTCGACTTCGGGGGCCTGCTCGGCAAGGGCGACGGCAAGGGCGAGGGCGACGGTAAGAGCAGTCGGCACAGCCTCACCGGCACCGTCACCGTGAAGGACCGCGCCCTTCTCAACGCCCTCAAGACCGAGCCGAGTTCCTTCTACGCCAACCTCCACACGGCCCAGTTCCCGGGCGGTGCCGTCCGGGGCCAGCTGCACAAGGTCACCGTCGCCAAGTTCGACTTCCGCGACGCGCTCGACAACTTCCAGGCATCCGTCATCAAGGGCAAGCAGATCTACGAGTGCAAGCCGGCCGAGGGCGGCGGGTACGCCTTCGCCCAGCGGGACGTCAGTGCCGTACTCGGCGGCCGCATCGCACACTCCTTCGTCGCCCCCAACTCCGGGACGCCGCAGTGGATCGCGCGGGACGGCAGTGCGGTGACGGGGGCCGTCATCTCCAAGACGCCCAACGGCGCACGCAACATCCCCGAGCTGGACCTGAAGGCAACCCAGTCCGGCAAGCACCGCGGCCTGCTCGCCGGCACCGCCGAGATCCTGCGGCTGAACACTGTCGGCGGCGTCGCACCGGCCGGGTCCTGCGCGCCCGGCGCGATCGTCGGGGTGCCGTACCAGGCGGACTACGTGTTCATCAACGGCTGATCCGGCGCCTTCAGCGCGCACGCGCGGCGGCGTTCTCCACACCGACCCCTACGGGTCGGGGGAGGCGCCGCCTTCGTGCGTCATACCGGAGGTGTACGCGGAGTTGGCTCCGAAGGTTGACGTATCTCTGTGGCCGATTTGGTCAGATGGAGACCACGGACAACACCACTCCTCACCGATTCGGGTGAGAATGGCGGCTCAGGGGTGGAGCAGTGCGGGGTCGAAAGACCCGCGGGCGACGCACGAGAAGGACAGCCGCCGCCGACGACGGAGGTAAGGCAGACATGGCACCGTACGAATCCGACGACAGTACGACCGCAGCGGAGATCGACGACCGCCGCGCGGGGCGGCGCAAGGCCGCGCGGTACGTCGTCCCGGTCGCGGTCGTGGGCGTCGCGGCAGCGACCATCGGGCTCGTCCCTGCGCTCGCCGACTCCGGCGACCCGGACCTGCCGAAGATCACCGCAGAGCAACTCATCGAGAAGATCGCCCAGTCGGACGTACAGCAGCTGTCCGGCACCGTGAAGGTCAGCACCGACCTGGGGCTGCCGGACCTCGGCGGGCTGGAGTCCAGCTTCGCCTCCGGCGCCATGGCGTCGGGCTCGGACGGCGGATCGTCCGCCGACCCGTCCGCCAAGCTCACCGAGCTGGCGTCCGGCACGCACACCCTGCGCGTCGCCCTCGACGGCGAGGACAGGCAGAAGCTCTCCCTCCTGGAGAACGCCTCCGAGTACAGCCTCATTCACAACGGCAAGGACATCTGGGGCTACGACAGCAAGTCGAACGAGGTCTTCCACGGCACCGCCGAGGAGGCGAAGGACGGGCAGGAGAAGGAAGACGTTCCTGCCACGCCCAAGGACTTCGCCGAGGAGGCGCTCAAGTCGGTCGACGACACCACGTCCGTCACCGTCGACGGCACCGCACATGTCGCGGGCCGGGACGCCTACCGGCTGCTCATCAAGCCGAAGCAGTCCGGGACCACGGTCGGCTCGATCACCGTGGCCGTGGACGCCAAGACCGGCATGCCGCTGAAGTTCACGCTGACCCCCTCCAGCGGCGGCGCGGCAGTGATCGACGCCGGCTTCACCCAGGTCAGCTTCGCCAAGCCGGCCGCCTCCACCTTCGACTTCACCCCGCCCAAGGGTGCGAAGGTCACCGAGGAGGGCGAGCTGGAAGGCAAGGCCGGGGAGCACGGCGGCCCCAAGTCCGAGGACGAGCTGCGCAAGGAGCTCGACAAGGAACTCGGCGGGCTGAAGTCCGAGGACAAGCTCGGCAAGGCGTCCGGCGAGGGCCCCGAGGTCATCGGCGAGGGCTGGAACTCCGTGGCCGTCTTCGACAACGGCGGCGAGGGCGTCCCCTCCGGTGCCGAGGTCGGCGGCGACATGGGCGGCTTCCTCGACTCCCTGGGCGACAAGGTCACCGGCAAGTTCGGCTCGGGCACGGTCTTCAAGACCCGCCTGATCAACGCCCTGATCACGGACGACGGCAAGGTCTACGTCGGCGCGGTCGACAAGGACGCGCTCGTGAAGGCGGCCGACTCGGCGAAGTAGGCCCCAGCCGGAGCGGCGTGGGCGGCGTACCCGCGCCGCCGTGCGTCACGCGCCACGCAATGAGGTGCCGGAGGAGCCGAGGGAGCCCATGGAGGAACTGCCCGCCGCGGAGGGCCACGAGGTCGACAAGGCCGGCCAGGCGGATCGTGCTGTCCAGGTGGATCGTGCTGCCCAGGTGGACCGAGGTGCCCAAAAAAATCGGGGTGCCCAAATGGATCGGGCTGCCCAGATGGATCCGGTCGGCCAGGCCGATTACGTCGGCCCGGTCGGCCAGGGCGGTAGGACCGACCCTTCGGCCGCAGTCGACCACGTCGACGCGGTGATCGCCACCCGCGAGCTCACCAAACGCTTCCGCGGCGGGCAGCTCGCCGTGGACGGTCTCGATCTGACCGTCCCGGCGGGCAGCGTCTTCGGCTTCCTCGGCCCGAACGGCTCGGGCAAGACCACTACCATCCGCATGCTGATGGGCCTCATCCAGCCCACCTCCGGTACCGCGCGCGTGCTCGGGCAGCCCATGCCCCGGTCCGCGCGCGCAGTACTGCCACACGTCGGCGCCCTCATCGAGGGACCCGCCCTGTACGGCTTCCTTTCCGGCCGCGACAACCTCGTCCGGTACGACGCCGCCGACCCGACCGCCGATCCGCGCACCCGGCGTACTCGTGTCGCAGCCGCGCTGGACCGGGTGGGCCTCGCGGCCGCGTCCGGCAAGAAGGCCAGGGCGTACTCGCTCGGCATGAAGCAGCGGCTGGGACTCGCGGCCGCGCTGCTCCAGCCGCGCAGACTCCTCGTCCTCGACGAGCCGACCAACGGCCTCGATCCGCAGGGCATGCGTGAAATCCGGTCCCTTATCCGGGAGTTGGCCTCTGACGGCACGACCGTCTTCCTCTCCTCCCACCTTCTCGACGAGATCGAGCAGGTCTGCACGCATGCGGCCGTGATGGCCCAGGGCAGGCTGGTCACCCAGGGTGCGGTCGCGGAGCTGGCGGCGGGAATGCGCGGTCGGCTCGTCGTGACCACTCCCGACACCGGGGACGCGGCCCGGGTGCTGAAGGAGCAGGGCGCCGGTGACGTCGTCATCACCGACGACCGGGTGACCGCCGAGCCTCCGGACCGTGATCTCGCCCACGTCAACTCGGCGTTGGTCACCGCCGGAGTGCGCGTCCGGGGCTTCGGCGTCGAACGGGCCTCCCTGGAGGACGCGTTCGTGGCGCTCACGGGGGAGGGGTTCGATGTCGCAGGCTGAAGCGACGCGGCACGGCAGCGGGAACATGTGGCCGGGGGACGAGATCGCAGGCGCCCGAAAGGCCGGTCCGCTGTGGACCTTCGGTCTCCTCCGCAGCGAACTGCTCACCACGTTCCGGCGCTGGCGCACTCTCGCGCTGCTCGCCGTCCTGGCGGCCGTGCCGATCCTGGTCGGGATCGCCGTGAAGATCGAGACGAGCGGCGACGGGGCGACGGGAGGCGGTGGCCCGCAGGGCGGCGGGCCTGCCTTCATCTCGCAGATCACCAACAACGGCCTGTTCCTGGTCTTCACCGCGCTGGCCGCGACTCTCCCGTTCTTCCTGCCCATGGCGATCGGCGTCATCGCGGGCGACGCGATAGCCGGCGAGGCCGGCGCGGGCACCCTCCGCTATCTCCTTGTCGCCCCCGCCGGCCGCACCCGCCTGCTCCTGACCAAGTACGCCACCACGATGGCCTTCTGCCTGGTGGCCACCCTCGTGGTCGCCGTCTCGGCGCTCACGGTCGGTGCGTTGCTCTTCCCGCTGGGCGACCTGACGACGATCTCGGGCACACAGATCAGTTTCGCGGAGGGGCTGGGCCGCGCCCTGCTGATCGCCCTGGTCGTCGCCGCGTCCCTGATAGGCGTGGCGGCGCTCGGGCTGTTCGTCTCGACGCTGACCAACAGCGGCATCGCGGCGATGGCGACGACGGTGGGCCTGCTGATCACCGTCCAGATCCTCGACCAGATCCCCCAGCTCCACGCGATCCAGCCGTACTTCTTCTCCCACTACTGGTTGTCCTTCGCCGACCTCATGCGCGAACCCGTCTACTGGGACGACCTGGTCAAGAACCTGGGGATCCAGGCGCTGTACGCGGCGGTGTTCGGCTCGGCGGCGTGGGCGAGGTTCACGGCGAAGGACGTCACCGCGTAGGAGTCACGCCGTTTCTGCGGTGTGGGTGGGTGGCAGTCACTCCGTTTCGTACGGGAAGCGTGCGAGCGGCGCCTCCTGCGCGAAGAAGGTCTTCGCGCGCGCCAGGGCCTCGGCGTCGTTCAGCACGTCACCGGGCTTGCTGCCGTTGCCGAGCAGCACCCCGCCGAAGCGCATCCCCATGTACGCGGCGGAGTTGCTGAGCGTCCCGGCCAGCGGGTCGGCAACCTCCTGCTCCTCGTGCGCGAGCGCGGTGACGCCCCACAGGGTGCGCCCGGCCATGGTCGCCTTGAAGTCGATCCCGGGGGTGCGCAGCCAGCCCGACCAGTAGTCGAGGTAGCGCTTGACGTGGGCGGACACCGAGTACCAGTACAGGGGCGAGGCGATCACGATGTCGGTGGCCGCGAGGGTGGCGTCGAGCAGCAGCGCCACGTTCCCCTGCGTGGGGCGGACATGGTCACTGTCGTGCCGCAGATCCTCGAAGTCGGGCAGCGGGTGTGCGGCCAGGTCGATCCACTGCTGTTCGACACCCTCGGGCAACTGCTCGGCTGCCCGGCGGGCCAGCAACTCGGTGTTGCCGTCCGAGCGGCTGCTGCCGAGGACGAACAGGAAACGGCGGGTCATGGGTCCCCCAAACGGTCGGCCTGCCATCAGGCCATGGTCGGCGTACGACGACTAATCGCACGTGCATTATATGCATACGCATTCAGATGGCGTGGGCGGTCGGCCAAGGTCCGATATGTCTCTCGGCCACCCCTGCCACCGCGAGCAGCAGCGACTCCTCGCCATGCGCCGCCACCAACTGGAGCCCGACCGGGCACCCGTCCGGCCCGGGCCCGGCCGGGATGCTGATCGCCGGATGCCCGCTCAGGTTGAAGGCCCAGGTGAGCGCGGTGGAGTACCGGTCCCCGGGGCCGTCGTGGCCGTGCGGAGGAGTGGGGGCGGTAGGGGTCAGCAGCAGCCGGGCCTCGGTGAAGAGGTCGGCCAGTCGGTCGTCGTTGGCGGCCCGGATCCCGTGCGGGCCGGGGTTGGCGAGGGCGGGGTCGGGGGCGGAGGCAGGGCCGGTGCCCGGGGACCGTAGGGCGAGCCATGCCGGGGCCGGGTCGTCGAGACGGAGCGGAGTGCGCGGGCGTAGGAGCCGTATCGCCCCGGCCTCGGACAGCCGTACGGCCGCGGCGTGGGCAACGGCGACGACGTCCGGGTCGGGGGAGTCGAAGCCGAGGTCGGGCGACCATACGGCAGTCGGGGCGTCTGGCCGGTCGGCCGGCCTGTCGTGCGGGGTGGGATCGGGTGGTCCGGCGTGGCTGTCGTGCGGGGTGGGATCGGGTGGTCCGGCGTGGCTGTCGTGCGGGGTGGGATCGGCCGGTCCGGCGAGGCTGACGTACGGCCCGGCGTCGGCCGGTCCGGCGAGGCTGCCGTACCGACCGGAACCGGTTGCCCCATCCGCGTCCGCCTCTTCGCCCGACATCACGCCCCAGTACGCCGCCACATCCGCCACACACAGCGCGAGCACTCCCGGCGCCATGAGCCCCGTGCGATCGGTCGACGGCAGGCGACCGTTGCCGGCCTTGAGACCTACGACCCCGCACCACGCCGCCGGAATCCGCACCGATCCGGCGCCGTCGCTCCCGGTCGCGAGCGGCACCAGCCCCGCCGCCACCGCCGCCGCGGACCCGGCCGAGGAGCCGCCCGGCGTACGGTCGTGGCGCCAGGGGTTGGCGGTACGGCCGTGCCGGCCGAGTCCCCAGGTCTGCCAGGGGGTTCCGGGCCCCGGTACGGATGTCGCCCCCACCGGCACACACCCCGCCGCGAGCAGGGGCCCCGCCGTCCGCAGCCCCCGCCGCCCCTTCACCCCGATCGGCACCCCGGCCAACGGCAGCCGCTCGCCCGCCCCGACCCGCGCGTCCACCTCACCGGCCCGTCGGAGCGCCTCTTCGCCCCACACCTCGATGAAGGCGGACAGGACGGGGTCGGCCCGCTCGATCCTTTCCAGCGCCTCCGCGACCACGTCGACGGCGCGCAGGGTGCGCGAGCGTACGGCCGAGGCGATCTCTACGGCGGACAGGGCGGCAGGGGTGGGGCCGGAGCGGGGGCAGAGGGTGGGTGAGTGATCAGGGTCTGGGCCGGATGCGGGTGTCATGGGGTGATTCTCCGCGAGGTCCTCGCAAGGTCCCTGGGCTCAGTCGAGCTGAGCCACCGACTCCTTCGGCCTGAGCCACCGACCCCTTACGCTCGGTCGGCCCGTGCGCCGGTCCTTTGCACTGGGTCGGCCCGTGCGCCGGTCCTTTGCGCTGGGTCGGCCCGTGCGCCGGTCCTTTGCGCTGGGTCGGTCCGTACGCCGGCCCTTTACGCCCGGCCGGCCTGTGTCCCCGGCCCTTACGCCCGGCCGACCCATACCCCCGACCCCCGTACGCCCGACCGGACCGTACCCCCGGCCCGCCCGCCGCCCAGCCGACCTGAACCGCAGGGCCGAACGGTCCGCCTCAGTGAGAGCGCCCCGTCAACCGAGCCAACGCCGCCGCCTCCCGCGGCGCCTGTCCGTTCAGTTCCCCGAGCCGCCAGGCAGCCACCCACGGCACCCGGTACACGTCGATGACCGACTCGATCACCTTGACGCGTTCGACGAGCGGTCGCGGCAGCCGGCCCGGCGCGTCCGCGACCAGGACGACCGCATCGAGATCGAGCCCGTGCGGCGCCTCCCCGCGGCGGAAGACCTCGAGGGCGCCCAGGACCGCGGCCAGCCCGGCCGCATGCGTGCGGGCCACGAGCAGCACCGACGGGGGGTCGGCCGGTCCGGGCCAGTCGCGTCCGCAGTCATGTCCGCCGTAGACCGCGGCGAGCGTGGAGGCACCCGCTCCGCCGTGCACGCCGAGCCAGGAGAAGCGCCGGGGCGAGACGGCGGCAGGGGAGGGCGGGGGTTCCGCGGGCAGGGCCACCGGTCCGCGGAGCCAGATCTCCGGCCCCGGCTCGGGCCGCCCCTGCTGCACGTGCATGTCAGTCCGCATGCCCGTACTCCTCCCTCCCATGCGATTGATCTTGACGCCAGGCATGAGAACGCTGTGACGTGGCACAAGCTCCTGGAACGAGTCTGTGACGCCCCGGTGACGCCCGCGCCGGGCGCTACCGGAGAGACTCGACAGTACGGGTACGACGTGTCCGAAGTACGTGCGCGACGTGTCCGACCTGTACGACCGGATGTTGATGCCGGGGAAGCGGTACCCGACGGCGGGAGGGACCACCATGGAGCCCGAACGTGCTGTCGGCGAAACCCCCGACACATGCGAGTGAGGGAAGCGATGTCTCGACTGAGCCGCGCGATGAAGCGGGAACAGAAACGCGCCGCGGCCGGGGCGGCCCCCGTGGTCGCGCCGATCGACGTACGCGTCCCCGCCGGCGGTCCGGGCGCGGGCGGTGCGTCGATCGGCGGCGTGCCCGTCACGGCGGTTCCCGGTGAGGAGATCCAGCACACCGTTCTGACCCATCTCCAGCGCATCGCCGTCGCCGCGGGTCACTCCGTGCACGCCACGATCCACGACGAGCGGATCGGGTACGTCGTGCCGCTGCGGGTGGAGGCGGACGGCTCCAGCCACTTCACCGACGAGCCCGTGCGCACGCCTCCGGCCGCGCCGAGCGAGCCCCCGGTGCCGGCAGACGCCGTACGGCCTCCCGCGGACCCGCCCGCCCCACCCGCGCCACCGGCATCACAGCCTGGGCCGCTCGCCCCGCCCCCGCCCGCGCCACCGGCATCACAGCCCGCCCCGCCCGCCCCACAGCCCTTGCCACCCGCGCCGCCTGCGCAGCTCCCCTCGGACCAGGCTCCTTATCGGGACCGGCCCACGCACGTCCTACGACCGCTGCCGGGCACGGAACCGGAGGCCTCACCCACGTTCCGGCTGCGCGCGCTGCCCGAGCCGGTGGGGGACGCCGTACCCGGCACGGTCCCACCGCCGCTGGGGGAGTTCGGCCCACCGCCCTCCATGGACGTGTGGCCGGAGCCGGCGGACCTACCCGCCTCGCCCCCTGCCCCCGCCTCGCCCCCTGCCCCCCTCCCTACTCCTGCACCCGTCCCGACTCCTGCCGCCGCCCGGGTCCCCGACGCCGTCCTCGCCCCCGACCCCACCCCCAACCCCACCCCCGAGCTCGACCCCAAGCCCACCCCGCCCCGTGGGTTCGACGCCGTGGCCGAAGCGGTCCTCGGGGACGCGCCTCCGGCCACGACCGCCGACGCCTCGCCCTTCGCGCAGCAGCTGGCGCAGGTCAACGAGGCCGTGAAGGAAGGGCGGACGACGGAGGCGACGGCGCTCGCGGAGCGGACCGTGGTCCAGGCGTCGGCCGTGCTGGGGCTGGAGCACCCCGACGTGCTCGGGATGCGTGAACTGGCCGCGTACATCGCCTACCTGGCGGGGGACCCGGAGCGCGCTTTCGCGCTCGCCCTCGACGTGGCCCGAACGCATCACCGCACCCACGACGCGGAGGCGGCGTACGGCAGCCTCCACGGCGCGGCCACGGCCTGGCGGGCGGTAAGAGACCCGGCCCTGGGCCTGGCCCTGGGCCGGGACCTGCTCGCACTGTGGGACGAGCTCGTGGCGGAGGGCGGCCCGGCCGCCGAGGAGGCCGAGGAACTGGAGTCGGCCCACGCCCGCATGGACCGCCTCGCCGCCCGAGCCGCCAAGTCGGCCGAACCGCCCACCGGTTGAAGACCGAGGTGCCTTACTCCGACAGCTCCCACACCGCGTACGCGACGGCGTCACTGTTGCGGTTCAGAGCGGTGTCGTTGATGTTGGACGTGTTGTCGCAGGACGAGTGGTAGCAGCGGTCGAAGGACTGCCCCGACGTACCGCCCCACTTGGCCGCCTGCGCCGCGGTCTTCGTACGGCTGGCCCCCGTGAACAGCCCGCCCACCGGCACGCCCGCGCTCTTGAACGGCGCGTGGTCGGAGCGGCCGTCGCCCTCGGTCTCGATCTCGGTCGCGACGCCGAGGCCGGCGTAGTAGTCCTTGAAGGTCTTCTCGATCGCGGGGTCGTCGTCGTAGACGAAGTAGCCGGGGTTGGGCGAGCCGATCATGTCGAAGTTCAGATAGCCGCTGATCTTCGCGCGGTTGGCGGAGGAGAGGTTGTTGACGTAGTAGCGGGAGCCGACGAGCCCCAGCTCCTCAGCGCCCCACCAGGCGAAGCGCAGATGCTTGGTGGGCTGGTAGCCGGCCCGCGACACGGCGAGCGCGGTCTCCAGGACGGCCGCGGAGCCGGAGCCGTTGTCGTTGATGCCGGGGCCGGAGGAGACGCTGTCGAGATGCGAGCCGGCCATGACGACCTGGTTGGTGTCGCCGCCGGGCCAGTCGGCGATCAGGTTGTAGCCGGTACGGCCGGAGGCCGTGAACTGCTGGATGGCGGTGGTGAACCCAGCGGCGTCCAGCTTGGCCTTCACATAGTCGAGGGAGGCCTTGTAGCCGGGGCGGCCGTGGGCGCGGTTGCCGCCGTTGGCGGTGGCTATGGACTGGAGCTGGGTGAGGTGGGCCTTCACGCTCGCCACGGGTATGTCGGGCGCGGCGGCGACGGCGACGGCGGGCGCGGGTGCCGCGCCGGCTATGGATCCGCCGGTCAGCAGCAGGACGGCCGCGACGGTACCGGCCGTCATCGCGCGCCCGGAGACGGAGAGCTTCATGTGGGGGGCTCCGAATTCCAGGGGGCTCCCTGTGGGGTGGCCACAGGGGAGCCACAATGAATGAGGTTCCTGGATCGTGGAGCTAAGCCTGACTCTCCGTCAAGAGGGCTGTCGGCGCAGGAAGTTCGGGAACGGGAGGGGGTTTGGGGGCCGGTGTGCCTCACTGCACGCAGAACTCGTTCCCCTCCGGATCCGCCATCACCGCCCACTCCCCGCCCGGCTCCTTCACGTGCCGCAGCACGCTCGCCCCGAGCCCCTCCAGCCGCTGGACCTCGCTCTCGCGCTCCCCGGCCGCCGCGTGCAGATCGAGATGGAGCCGGTTCTTGACGGACTTCGCCTCCGGCACGCGCTGGAACAGCACCCGCCGCCCCAGCCCCGTGCCGCTGTCCTTGTCGAACGGGTCGTCCGGATGCCGTACGGCCACCAGGTCCCGGAAGGCGAGCCGCGCGTGGAACTCGACGACGGCCTCCCGCGGCAGCACGCCGAGCTCCAGCAGCCGCTCGATGAACGCGCCGTTGTCCTCGACCTCGTAGTGCAGGGCGGCGGCCCAGAAGTCGGCCTGGGACTGGGGGTTGGCGCTGTCGACGACGAGCTTCCAGTGGAGGGGGATGGGGGCGGAGGTGGATTTCGGTGCCTGTGTCATGCGACCACTCATATGGGGTGCGGGAGGGGGCCGCAATGAGAATCGCCGGGGCGGGGCGGTCTGGGCCGGTTCGGTGTCCGCGGGTGCGGCTCTGTCCGAGCCGGTTCTGTGTCCGCGGGTGCGGGCGGCCTTGGCCGGTTCGGTGTCCGCGGGTGCGGGGCTGTCCGAGCCGGTTCGGTGTCCGCCGGTACGTGCGGTCTGAGCTGGTCCGGTGTCCGCCGGTACGTGCGGTCTGAGCCGGTCCGGTGTCCGCCGGTACGTGCAGTCTCAGCCCGCCCGGCGTTTCAGGCGTCCACCGCGGCGGACGCCGGCTTCTCCACCAGCGGCACGCTGAGCCGGGCCACCCTGCCCCTGTGTGCGGAGCGCCACGCATCGGCCGTCAGCAAGGTCAACGCCAGCCACACCAGCGCGAACCCGGCCCACCGCTCGGCAGGCATCGCCTCATGGAAGTAGAGGATGCCGAGCAGGAACTGGAAGACCGGCGCCAGGTACTGCAGCAGCCCCAGCGTCGACAGCGGCACGCGTATCGCAGCCGCGCCGAAGCAGACGAGCGGCAGGGCGGTGACGACCCCGGTGGCCGCGAGCAGGGCCACATGGCCGGGCCCCTGCGAGGTGAACGTCGACTCCCCGCGCGCCGCCAGCCACGCCAGATACCCCACGGCAGGCAGGAACTGGATCGCGGTCTCCGCGGCCAGCGATTCGACGCCGCCGAGGTTGACCTTCTTCTTCACCAGACCGTAAGTGGCGAAGGAGAAGGCGAGGGTGAGAGAGATCCACGGCGGCCGCCCGTACCCGACGGTCAGCACGACCACGGCGGCGAGGCCGACCCCGACCGCCGCCCACTGCACCGGCCGCAGCCGCTCCTTCAGCAGCAGCACGCCCATCGCGATGGTGACGAGCGGATTGATGAAGTACCCGAGGGACGCCTCGACCACGTGTCCCGAGTTCACGGACCAGATGTAGACGCCCCAGTTGACGGTGATCACGGCCGCGGCAACGGTGACGAGCGCCAGCCGCCGCGGCTGCCGTATCAGCTCACCCGCCCAGGCCCAGCGCCGTACGAAGACCAGCGCGACCGCCACGAAGACAAGGGACCAGGCCATCCGGTGCGCGAGGATCTCGCCCGCGCCGGCGGGCTTCAGCAGAGGCCAGAAGAGGGGCACGAGCCCCCACATCCCGTACGCGGCGAAGCCGTTCAGCAGTCCTATACGCCGCTCTCCCTGCGACTTTCCGCTCACGGCCCCCTCCTTCGCGCACACACCGGACCGCGCCCATACGACGGTCTGCACGAAGGTAACGCCGAATGCCCCCGGCTGTCATGCCCGTATCGCCATACGGTCATGACAGGCGGGGGCGGAGCTCCCAAGATGCACTGGGGCAGTCGCGCCCAAGGTGCACCGGGGGAGTCAGCCCTTGGGGACTCGGTCCGCGGGAACCCGGTCCTCAGGCGCTCGGCCCTCGGGCACTCAGGCCTTGAGCCCGGCCGCGATCGCTTCGGCGAGCGGCGTGGTCGGACGGCCGGCCAGCCGGGACAGGTCCCCGCTGTCGACGACCAGCTCGCCCTTCTCGATGGAGGCGTCCACGCCCGCGAGGATCACAGCGAACTGCTCGGGCACCCCGGCGCCGGTCAGGATGCCGACGAGGGCGTCGGTGGAGACGGCGTTGTCGGCGATCTCCTTGCCGGTCTGCCGGCTCAGCTCGGCGGCGTACTCGGCGAGGCTCCAGGCGACGTCGCCGCCCAGCTCGTACGTCTGGTTCTCGTGCCCCTCGCCGGTCAGTACGGCGACGGCGGCGGCCGCGTAGTCGGCGCGGGCGGCGGAGGAGACGCGGCCCTCGCCGGCGGCGTGGGTGACCGCGTTGTACTGCAGGACCGGTGCGAGGTTCTCGGTGTAGTTCTCGTGGTACCAGCCGTTGCGCAGCAGCGCGTACGGCAGCCCGGACTCCAGGAGCACCTTCTCGGTGCCGCGGTGGTCGTCGGCGAGGGCGGCCGTGAGGCTGCCCGGGGCGCTGGTGTAGGCGAGCAGGGCGACACCGGCCGCCTTTGCGGCGTCGATGACGACCTTGTGCTGACCGACGCGGTCGTTGCCCACCTCGCTGCCGGATATGAGGAGCACCTTGTCGCCGGCGGCGAACACTCCGTCGAAGCTCCCGGGCGCGTTGTAGTCGGCGACGGCGATCTTCACGCCGCGCTCGGCGAAGTCGGCGCCCTTCTCGGGCGTGCGGACCACGGCAGTGATCTGGTCGGCCGGAACCTTCTCCAGCAACTGCTCCACGACGTGGCGGCCGAGATGTCCGGTGGCTCCGGTGACGACGATGCTCATGATCAGTACTCCTTGTGGGGTGCGTTCGCACTAACCCTAGGAGTGGCGCTAACTGAGCGAAAGTACCCACTTTGAAGTAAGGTACTGGCATGGCAGTAAGTAGCGTGGTGAGCGGGACGACGAGCAAGTACGACACCGGCGAGCAGATGTGCCCCCATCGCCTTGTCCTGGAGCACGTCACCAGCCGCTGGGGCGTGCTCGTCCTGATCGAACTCCTGGAGCGCCCCTACCGCTTCAGCGAACTGCGCCGGGCGATCGGCCGCGTCAGCGAGAAGATGCTGACCCAGACCCTCCAGACCCTGGAACGGGACGGCCTGATCCACCGCGACGCCCAGCCGGTGATCCCTCCGCGGGTCGACTACTCCCTGACCGACCTGGGACGCGAGGCGGCGGAACAGGTGCTGGGGCTGGCCCTGTGGACCAAGGAGCGGATGGGAGAGGTGCAGAAGGCGCGGGACGAGTACGACGCGCGCAAGAGCGGCTCCTGAAGGACACACCCACGGGTGAGCAGGACCAAGGGATGCGGTCAGCAGACCCGGTCAGCAGGACCCAGGACGGCAGGACCCAGGTCCCAGGACGGCAGGACCCAGGGCGGCAGGACCCCGGCCGGAGCGGCCGAGAGCCCGGATACCGTACGACACCCAGGCCCTCAACCCTCTTCGAACATCCCGGTCAGCCCACTACCGTCCAGGTGTCCCCACCGGCCAGCAGCGCGGCCAGGTCGCCCTTGCCGTTCTGCTCGATCGCCGTGTCCAGCTGGTCGGCCATCTGCGTGTCGTACACCGGACGCTCCACCGAGCGCAGCACGCCGATCGGGGTGTGGTGCAGGGTGTCCGGGTCGGCGAGGCGGGACAGGGCGAAGGCCGTGGTCGGGGATGCGCAGTGGGCATCGTGGATCAGGATCTGCGACTCGTTGTCCGGGGTGACGGTGACGACTCTCAGGTCGCCCGTCTGCGGATCCCGAACGACGCCGCGCGCGCCGTCGGCGCCGAAGCGGATCGGCTGCCCGTGCTCGAGGCGGATCACCGCCTCTTCGGCCTGCTGCTTGTCCTTGAGGACCTCGAAGGCGCCGTCGTTGAAGATGTTGCAGTTCTGGTAGATCTCGATCAGCGCCGTGCCACGGTGGGCGGCCGCCTCGCGCAGCACCTGGGTGAGGTGCTTGCGGTCGGAGTCCACGGTCCGCGCCACGAAGGACGCCTCCGCGCCGATGGCCAGGGACACCGGGTTGAAGGGCGCGTCCAGCGAGCCCATCGGCGTCGACTTGGTGACCTTGCCGACCTCGGAGGTCGGGGAGTACTGGCCCTTGGTCAGGCCGTAGATCCGGTTGTTGAACAGCAGGATCTTGAGGTTGACGTTGCGGCGCAGGGCGTGGATCAGATGGTTGCCGCCGATCGACAGCGCGTCACCGTCGCCCGTGACGACCCATACGCTCAGGTCCCGGCGCGACGTGGCCAGCCCGGTCGCGATCGCGGGGGCGCGGCCGTGGATGGAGTGCATGCCGTACGTGTTCATGTAGTACGGGAAGCGGGACGAGCAGCCGATGCCCGAGACGAAGACGATGTTCTCCTTCGCCAGGCCCAGCTCCGGCATGAAGCCCTGAACCGCGGCGAGGATCGCGTAGTCACCGCAGCCGGGGCACCAGCGCACTTCCTGATCGGACTTGAAGTCCTTCATGGACTGGCGTGCCTCGGCCTTGGGGATGAGCGAAAGTGCCTCGATCGTGCCCGTGCCTTCCGTGGACGTCTCAGGCATCGATGGCCTCCTTGAGAGCCTTGGCGAGCTGTTCCGCCTTGAACGGCATGCCGTTGACCTGGTTGTACGAGTGGGCATCCACCAGGTACCTCGCCCGGACCAGAGTGGCGAGCTGACCGAGGTTCATCTCGGGGATCACCACCTTCTCGTAGCGTCCGAGTACCACGCCCAGGTTGCGCGGGAACGGGTTCAGATGGCGCAGATGCGCCTGCGCGATCGACTCGCCGGCGGTGCGCAGCCGGCGGACCGCGGCCGTGATCGGGCCGTACGTCGATCCCCAGCCCAGCACCAGCGTCTTCGCCTCGTGCGGGTCGTCGACCTCCAGGTCGGGCACCTCGATGCCGTCGATCTTGGCCTGGCGGGTGCGGACCATGAAGTCGTGGTTGGCCGGGGCGTAGGAGATGTTCCCCGTGCCGTCCTCCTTCTCGATGCCGCCGATCCGGTGCTCCAGGCCCGGTGTGCCCGGGACGGCCCACGGCCGGGCAAGGGTCTGCGCATCGCGCTTGTACGGCCAGAAGACCTCGCTGCCGTCCTCCAGGGTGTGGTTCGGGCCCTGCGCGAACTGAACGGTCAGATCCGGCAGCTCCTCCAGCTCCGGGATCCGCCAGGGCTCCGAGCCGTTGGCGAGATAGCCGTCCGACAGCAGCATCACCGGCGTGCGGTACGTCAACGCGATCCGCGCCGCCTCCAGAGCGGCGTCGAAGCAGTCGGCCGGGGTGCACGGGGCGACGATCGGGACCGGCGCCTCGCCGTTGCGGCCGAACATCGCCTGCAACAGGTCCGCCTGCTCCGTCTTGGTCGGCAGCCCTGTCGATGGCCCGCCGCGCTGGATGTCGATCACCAGCAGCGGCAGCTCCAGCGACACCGCCAGCCCGATCGTCTCCGACTTCAGCGCCACACCGGGGCCGGACGTCGTGGTCACCGCCAGCGAACCGCCGAAGGCCGCGCCCAGCGCCGCGCCGATGCCCGCGATCTCGTCCTCGGCCTGGAAGGTCCGCACACCGAAGTTCTTGTGCCGGCTCAGCTCGTGCAGGATGTCCGAGGCCGGGGTGATCGGATACGAGCCCAGATACAACGGCAGGTCCGCCTGGCGGGACGCGGCGATCAGCCCGTAGGACAGGGCAAGGTTCCCGGAGATGTTGCGGTAGGTGCCGACCGGGAACGCGGTCGTCGCCGGGGCGATCTCGTAGGAGACGGCGAAGTCCTCCGTCGTCTCCCCGAAGTTCCAGCCCGCCCGGAACGCGGCGATGTTCGCCGCCGCGATGTCCGGCTTCTTGGCGAACTTCACCGTCAGGAACTTCTCGGTGCCCTCCGTCGGCCGGTGGTACATCCAGCTCAGCAACCCCAGCGCGAACATGTTCTTGCTGCGTTCGGCCTCCTTGCGGGTGAGGTCGAACTCCTTCAGCGCCTCGACCGTCAGCGTCGTCAGCGGCACGGGATGGAGGCTGTAGCCGTCGAGCGAGCCGTCCTCCAGGGGGCTGGTGTCATAGCCCACCTTCTGCATCGCCCGTTTGGTGAACTCGTCCGTGTTGACGATGATCTCCGCGCCGCGCGGAAGGTCGCCGATGTTGGCCTTCAGGGCCGCCGGGTTCATCGCCACCAGAACGTTCGGTGCGTCGCCCGGCGTCAGGATGTCGTGGTCGGCGAAATGCAGCTGAAAGGAGGACACGCCCGGCAGGGTGCCGGCGGGAGCGCGGATCTCGGCCGGGAAGTTCGGCAACGTCGACAGGTCGTTGCCGAAGGACGCCGTCTCCGAGGTGAAACGGTCACCGGTGAGCTGCATACCGTCACCGGAATCCCCCGCGAAACGAATGATCACCCGGTCCAGCCGGCGGACATCCTTCGTCCCTGCCGGTTTGCGCTGTTCTCCCACGACGGCTTCGTCGGCCTGCTCCGCTGGGCTACTGACCTGGCTGGTCACTGAACTGGACCTCCTTCGAGGCGGCTGTCTGCGCTGACCTTCCCGCAAGCCTTCCCAGGATCAACCCTACGTCCGCAAAGGTCGCCCTCCCTGGGCCATTCGCATGACGGACGTGGGTTTGAGCTGGTTCGCCACCCTGATTTGTCATGATTCACGCGCCCCCCGACGCTTCTTTTGAAGACGCTCCATGTTCTTGGTTCGGTTGCCGCGTTCGTGCTTGCCGGCCGGCCGGTTCGCTGGGCCCCGCACCAAACGGTTGCCCATGTGACCGACACGGTGTCAGTCCGTCAGGAGTTCAGATAGGTGAGGACCGCGAGAACGCGTCGGTGATCCCCGTCACTCTGGGACAGTCCGAGCTTGAGGAAGATGTTGCTGACGTGCTTCTCGACGGCACCGTCGCTCACCACCAGCTGCCGGGCGATCGCGGAATTGGTCCGCCCTTCCGCCATCAGCCCCAGGACCTCCCGCTCCCGCGGGGTCAGCCCCGCCAGTACGTCCTGCTTACGGCTGCGGCCCAGCAGCTGGGCGACGACCTCCGGGTCGAGGGCCGTACCCCCTTGGGCCACCCGCACGACGGCGTCCACGAACTCCCGAACCTCCGCCACGCGGTCCTTGAGCAGATAGCCGACTCCACGGCTGGAACCGGCCAGCAGTTCCGTGGCGTACCGCTCCTCCACATACTGCGACAGTACGAGTACCCCGAGTCCGGGGTGCGTCTTGCGCAGCTGCACGGCCGCCCGCACGCCTTCGTCGGTGTGCGTCGGCGGCATTCTGACGTCCGCCACCACCACATCCGGCAGCTCGCCCTGTGCGTCCAGCTCAGTGATGGTCTTGATCAACGCGTCGCCGTCCCCGACGCCGGCCACGACCTCGTGCCCACGGTCGGTCAACAGCCGGGTCAGCCCCTCCCTGAGCAGCACCGAATCCTCGGCGATGACCACCCGCACCCTGTCCTCCACGATCCCCGGCCCCCCGCGCCTCGGCATTCGGCATTCGGCCGAGCGTGCCCCGGCCCTGTCGTCCTCGTGACCTCAGTATCCCGCGATCTGCTCTCCGCCACTGGGCCTGTGGATAACCTGCCCGAGCCGGTTGGGATCGCTTGTGGACAAAGGAGGCGTCTTGGGGGGCGCGTGCCCGGGAGCACTCGCCTTCAAGAGACTCGAGGACGGCCGAGGGCCGAAGAAGGGCGTGGGGGGCGTGACGATGGCCTGGAGGCGGACGAGGTCCGCTCCAGGCCAATGACAATGGTCGAACTACACAGTTGACAATGGTCGAACTACACAGTGGGTCTACAAGGTGCGGCTACACGGTCCGCCAGGGAAGCTCCGCCGTAACCCGCGTAGGCCCACCGACCGGCGAGTCCACCACCAGGATCCCGTCCACCGCGTCCAGCCGCTCTGCCAGCCCGGCCAGCCCCGACCCTCCGGATATGTCGGCGCCACCGATCCCGTTGTCCACGACCTGCAGCATCAGCCGGTTCTCCACCCGCCACACATCCACCGCCGCCCATGTGGCCCGAGCATGCTTGCTGATGTTCTGCAGCAGCTCCGACACGGTGAAGTAGGCGATCCCCTCGATCGCCGGCACCGGTCGCTCGTCCACATCCACCTGGACCTCCACCGGCACCGTGCACCGCGAGGCCACCGCCGACAGGGCGGCGTCCAGCCCTCGGTCGGTCAGGACCGCCGGATGGATCCCGCGGGCCAGATCCCGCAGCTCCTGAAGTGCCGTCTTCACCTCACCGTGCGCCTCGTCGACCATCCGCGCCGCAGCCTGCGGGTCCTCCGTCAGCTTCTCCTTCGCCAGACCCAGATCCATGGCCAGAGCCACCAGGCGGGCCTGGGCACCGTCGTGCAGGTCGCGCTCGATGCGCCGCAGGTCGGCAGCGGCCGTATCGACCACGACGCCGCGGTCCGACTCCAGCTCCACCACGCGCGTGGCCAGCCGCGACGGCCCGAGCAGGCCATGCACCAGCAGCCGGTCCACCTGCGTCAGCGCCCGCACGATCCACGGCGTGGCCAGCGTGAACAGCAGGCCCACCAGCGCGGTGACCGTGATCTCGAAGGGGTTGTCGAGGTAGAACTGGTGCGTCTCGTCGCCGTACACCTGAAGGCCGTCCTGGCCGGCCCACATCGGGAACACCCAGAACCACAGCGGATACGTCAGCAGCGCCCAGCCGTACGCCCAGACATTCACGGCGACGACGAAGGAGAACACCGCCCACGGGAAGTGCAGCACCGCGTACAGCACGCTCCGCCACGACGTGCCGCTCTTCAGTACGGCGCCCACCCACGCCATGAACCCGCGCCGGCGCATCCGCAGCGGTTCCGGGTCGGCCACGTCCAGGTGCAGCAACGCACGCGCGCGTGCCCGCTCCAGCGCGCCGAAGGCACGGCAGCCGGCGAGCCCCGCCGCCAGCACCGGGATGCCGAGGAACGTGACCAGCAGGCCCGCGCCCAGCGACACCATCGTGATGGCGTAGACGAACAGCATGATGCTGATCGGCAGGCTCAGCAGCACATACCCGAACTCGCGCCAGCTGCGTGCCTCGAACGGCGCCCGAAGCCCGGCCGGCAGCCGGTGCCGTCGCTCGCCGCCGTGCTCGGGAAGGCCGTGCTCGGGGTAATCGAGCCCGTGCCCGTAGCCCTGTCCGTACTCCGTGGCCATCGGCGTCGTCCGTTCTTCTCGTCCCGTCAGCCCCGCCCGGGGCTGTGCCGTCGTATCTCCAACCCTGCTGCGCCGCAGGTCCACGGACCATGGAGGCCGTCGGCGTCTTGAACGGGGGGTTTTCCCTACCCCGCGCTACTCCTGCCCCGGTACGCGGTCGCGCCAGGGCAGCTCCGCCGTCACGGTCGTAGGGCCGCCCTGCGGTGACTCGATGACGAACAGGCCGTCCACGGCGTCCAGCCGGTCGGCGAGACCGCGCATGCCCGTGCCTCCGTCGAGGCGCGCGCCCCCGCGGCCGTCGTCCCCGACCTGGATGAGCAGGCGGTCGTCCGAACGCCACACATCGACCGACGCCGTCTTCGCGCCGCTGTGCTTGCTGATGTTCTGCAGCAGTTCGGAGACGGTGAAGTAGGCGATGCCCTCGATGGCCGCGGCCGGTCTGGACAGCAGGTCGACGGTCACCTTCACCGGCACCGTGCAGCGCGACGCGACAGCCGACAGGGCGGCATCGAGGCCGCGGTCGGTGAGGACGGCCGGGTGGATGCCGCGGGCGAGGTCCCGTAGCTCCTGAAGGGCCAGCTTCACCTCGCCGTGCGCCTCCGCGACCATCGACGCCGCCACGTCGGGGTCCTCCAGCAGCTTCTCCTTGGCCAGGCCCAGCCCCATGGCCAGGTTGACCAGACGGGCCTGGGCGCCGTCGTGCAGGTCGCGCTCGATGCGCCGCAGATCGGCCGCGGCCGTGTCCACCACGACGCCGCGGTCCGACTCCAGTTCCGCGATACGGCGTTCCAGCTCGTCGGAGGGAGACAGCAGGCCGCGCACCATCGCCCGGTCCGCGTTCGCCAGGCCACGCGCGATGAACGGCAGCACCGGCCACAGCACGAACAACGAGGTCAGCGTGATGACGAAGGTGAGGATGCCCCAGGGCAAGCGGATGAAGTCGTACAGGATCGTGCGCCAGCCGACGGGGTCCTTCAGCGCCAGCCACAGCTGCGGGAAGAAGCCGTCCTTGCCGCCGCGCAACGGCAGCGGACTCGGCTCGTCCACCCGCACCCCGAGCAACGCACGCGCGCGTGAGCGCTCCAGCTTGCCCAGCTGCCGCGCGCCCAGGAGGCCTGCGGCGAGCAGCGGGAACCCGATCACCGTCAGCGTCAGCAAGGCACCGGTGAACAGCACTGTCACGACGTAGACGAAGCCGAGCAGTGACAGCGGAAGGTTCGCCAGGAGGTGCGCGATCTCCTTCCAGGTGTGCCGGTCGTAGGCGAAACGGGCGGGCGGCAGCGGCTGCTGGTCACCCTCGGAACGCCGGGAGGCGTCCCACGAAGGGCTGGGGCTTTCGGTCATATGGGCTAGCGTGCCGCGCGGTGCCCCGCCGCGCCATGAGGCGGACCGGCGCGGTCTTGCGGGGGAAATCCCCACCCCCGTGTCCGCCCCCGTGCCCATCCTCGGATCGTCGGCCCGGGATCGGCCGCCGTACCCCGACGGCAGACGTGCCGCGTCCCGAGGCGAGTCTCGACGAGATCTCAACGTGTGACGGGCTGCTTACGCTGTCTTTAGCAGGGCCTAGACTCCCGTGCGTACAGATCGTCGAACAGCGGTGTTCACGAGGTCACAGGTCGCAGGACACTGGTAGGCAACGAGGTCAGGGAGCGAGGGGCGGACGTGTCGGAACAGACCGTCGTCGTCGCGGCGGATGTGCATTACGTCGTCGTCTCGGCGGACTACTTCCAGTCCTACTCGGTCGTCGGACTGCTGGCCGTCATCGGCGTGCTGTTCGTCGCCGTCGCCTTCGGGGCGGGCCGACTGCTGCGCCCCGTGGTCCCCACGCCCGAGAAGCTGCTGACGTACGAGTGCGGCGTCGACCCCGTCGGCGAGGGCTGGGCCCACACCCAGGTCCGCTACTACGTCTACGCCTTTCTCTACGTGATCTTCGCCATCGACTCGATCTTCCTGTTCCCCTGGGCGACGGTGTTCGCCGACCCGGGCTACGGCGCGGCCACCCTCGTGGAGATGTTCATCTTCCTCGGCTTCCTGGCCGTCGGCCTGCTCTACGCATACAAGAAGGGCGTCCTGGCATGGACGTGACGCCAGAAGTGAATTCGGCGGAGCGCGCGGAAGTGGATTCGCCGGAGCCCGTACTGCTCCCGGAGCCGAAGCGCCTGGGCGCGTTGGCCCGCCTCGCCCCGGAACCGATGAAGGTGATCCTGAACTGGGGCCGCCGCTACTCGCTCTGGGTCTTCAACTTCGGCCTCGCCTGCTGCGCGATCGAGTTCATCGCCGCGTCGATGGCCCGCCACGACTTCATCCGCCTCGGCGTGATCCCCTTCGCGCCCGGCCCCCGGCAGGCCGACCTCATGGTCGTCTCGGGCACGGTCACGGACAAGATGGCCCCGGCCGTGAAGCGCCTGTACGAACAGATGCCCGAGCCGAAGTACGTCATCTCCTTCGGCGCCTGCTCGAACTGCGGCGGCCCGTACTGGGACTCCTACTCCGTCACGAAGGGCGTCGACCAGATCATCCCCGTGGACGTGTACGTCCCCGGCTGCCCGCCACGCCCCGAGGCACTGCTCCAGGGCATCCTGAAGCTCCAGGAGAAGATCGCGCGGGAGTCGCTGGGGGAGCGGTACGGCACCGGAGCGGCTCGGCCGTCCACGGCAGCGTTGCAGAGTGGGCTGGTGCGCGGGCCGGAGGCGCCCGGTGCCGGCGGAACGGGCACCGACGGCGCGGGGGAGGCCGACCGATGACGACGACCGGCTGGCTGCCCGCCCCCGTCGAGGATCTCTTCGGCTCGGAGGCCACGGCCGAGGAGTCTTACGAGGTCCTGACGGTCGACGTCCCCCCGGCGTCCTGGATCCCGGCACTTACAGCGGCCCGCGACGAGCTGGGCTGCACCTACTTCGACTGGCTGAGTGCCGTCGACGAACCGGGCACGGGCTTCCTCGTCGCGGCCCACGTCGCCGTCCTGTCGCCAGTACGGCGCCTGCTGGTCCGCACGACGGTCCCGCACGAGGCACCGACCCTGCCCTCCGCGATCGGCGTCTACGCGGGAGCGGCCTGGCACGAACGCGAGACGCACGAAATGTTCGGCGTGACGTTCTCCGACCACCCCTCACTCGACCACCTGCTCCTCCCGGACAACTTCGAGGGCCACCCCCTCCGCAAGGACTTCGTCCTGGCAGCCCGCGTCGCCAAGGCCTGGCCCGGCGCCAAGGAACCCGGTGAGTCCGAACACGGCGGCCCGAAACGCCGCCAAATGCTGCCCCCCGGCGTCCCCGACCCGAACGAATGGGGCCCCCTGAAGGGCCAACTCCCCGCTGCCCCCACCCGCCCTGCCCGCGGAGCAGCACGCACGGCAGGGGAACGGCCTGCCCGCGCAGCGGGGGAGCGACCGGTCCGACGCGCACGCACGTCAGCGGAAGGCTCGGCGAGCCAGCCGGAGACGCCGAGTGCGGGTGAGGCTCCGACGGACGCCTCTGCGGCGGGTGCGGCGGGTGCGGCGCGGCGTGCCCGTACGGCCGCGGAGGGTTCGGCCAGCCAGGCGGAGACGCCGGCTGCGGGTGGGGCTTCTGCGGCGGGTGCGGGGCGGCGTGCCCGTACGGCGGCGGAGGGTTCGGCCAGCCAGGCGGAGACGCCGGCTGCGGGTGGGGCTCCGACGGACGCTCCTGCGGCAGGTGCGGCGCGGCGGTCGCGTACGGCCGCGGAGGGTTCGGCCAGCCAGGCGGAGGCCTCGCCTGGTGCAGAGCCCGCGACGGGTACGCCCCGGCGTGCGCGTACAGCAGCCGAAGGGTCGGTCAGTCAGCAGGAGACGGCTTCGGCAGCTGAGGCGGCCAGTGAGCCGGTCGCTACAGGCCCCGAGAACTTTACGGAGGCGGGTGCTCCCCCGGCCGGCACCGGGACGTGGGCAACCACGTCCGGCACTGCGACCCCGCCACGCGGCCCGCGAAGCGCAGGAGAGGGCTCGGCGAGCCAACGGGCCGAGGCGTCAACGGCAGCGGCGACCGAGGAAGCGGCCGGGCCGACGGACGGCGCGGACGCCACGGCCGACGCAGCGGACACCACGACCGACGCAGCGGACGCGACGGCCGACGCAGCAACGGACGCCCCGGCGCCGACCGCGACCGGTGCCCAGCCGACTCGGCGTGCGCGCAGCGCGAGCGAAGGCTCTGCATCGCAACGCCCCGGAACGGACGCCGCCCCGACCAGCCCCCGGCGATCGCGCAGCGCCTCGGCCGGCTCGGCAAGCCAGAGGGCGGCTTCCGATGCGGAGGCACCCCGCGAGGCGGCGTCGGACGCGGCTGACTCCGGCACTGCTACGTCCAAGGCGGCTGCGACGGAGGGGGGCTCGGCGGACACAGCCGACGAAGTCACCACCCCCTCCACCCCGTCGGCAACTCCCAAGCCCTCCTCGGCCCCCCGCAGCTCGGACGCCCCTTGGCACCACGCCCGCCCGGCTTTCGACGAACCAGCACGCAAGCAACGATCCGAGCCGGAGCCGGAGCCGGCGCCGGAGTCGGGGCCGGAGGCGGAGTTGGAGCCGGGGACCGAGCCCGAGCTCGGGCCGCAGACCGAAGCCGAGGCCCGGACCGAGGCCGAGTCACCGTCGGAGACCCCGGCCAAGTCGGGCCCGTCCGACCCCACAGCCACGCCCCAAGACACCGCAGACTCCACTGACGAAAACCCGAACCGTCCGAACCACCAGGACCACCCGGACCGCACAGACCCCTCAGACCCCTCAGGAGGCCCGCAGTGAACGACGCGCTCGACGTCACCCTGCGACTCCTGATCGTCTTCGTCGTGTTCCTGACGTTCCCCTTGCTCATCGGCCAGACCGAGCACAAGGTGATGGCCCACATGCAGGGCCGTCTCGGCCCGATGTACGCCGGCGGCTTCCACGGCTGGGCCCAACTCGTCGCCGACGGCGTGAAGTTCGCGCAGAAGGAGGACGTCGTCCCGGCCGGCGCGGACCGCCGTATCTTCCAGCTCGCCCCCGCAGTGGCCCTCCTCCCGTACCTGCTCGTCCTACTCGCCATCCCCATCGGCCCGAGCGAGGGCGCAGTCGGCGAGGTCATCGACGCGGGCATCTTCTTCGTCCTGGCGGTCATGGGCGTAGGCGTCCTCGGCTCGCTCATGGCCGGCTGGGCCTCCGCCAACAAGTTCTCCCTCCTCGGCGGCCTCCGCACCGCCGCTCAGCTCCTCGCCTACGAACTCCCGATGCTGCTCACCGCGGCCTCCGTGGCGATGGCTGCCGGAACCGTCTCCCTCCCCGGCATCCTCGACGCATTCGAGTGGTGGTGGCTGCCCTGGCAGATCGTCGGCGCGATCGTCTTCTTCGTCGCCGGCCTGGCCGAGCTGCAGCGACCACCCTTCGACATGCCCGTCGCCGACTCGGAGATCATCTTCGGCGCCTACACCGAGTACACAGGTCTCCGTTTCGCTCTCTTCCTCCTCGCCGAGTACGCCGGAATCGTCGTCCTGTGCGGCCTGACCACCGTCCTCTTCCTGGGCGGTTGGCACGGCCCCTGGGGCGCCGACGGCCTCGGCTGGGTCTGGACCCTGCTGAAGACGGCCGTCCTCGCCTTCATCGTGATCTGGCTCCGCGTCACCTACCCCCGTCTGCGCGAGGACCAGCTCCAGAAGCTCTCCTGGACCCTCCTCGTCCCCCTCTCCCTCGCCCAGATCGCCCTCACCGGCATCGTCAAGGTGGTGATCCAGTAACCATGGCCCCCATTCCCGGCAGTGGCCTGGCCAAGGGCCTGGCCGTCACCCTCCGCACGATGACGAGGAAGTCCGTCACCGCGCAGTACCCGGACACCCAGCCCGACCTCCCGCCCCGCACCCGCGGTGTGATCGGCCTGTTCGAGGAGAACTGCACGGTCTGCATGCTCTGCGCCCGCGAGTGCCCGGACTGGTGCATCTACATCGACTCCCACAAGGAGACGGTCCCGGCCGCGACACCCGGCGGCCGTGAACGCAGCCGCAACGTCCTCGACCGCTTCGCCATCGACTTCTCCCTGTGCATGTACTGCGGTATCTGCATCGAGGTCTGTCCTTTCGACGCCCTGTTCTGGTCCCCGGAGTTCGAGTACGCCGAGACCGACATCCGCGAACTCACCCACGAGCGCGACAAGCTCCGCGAGTGGATGTGGACCGTCCCGGCCCCGCCGGCCCTTGACCCCGGCGCGGAGGAGCCCAAGGAGATCGCCGCCGCCCGCAAGACCGCCGAGAAGCTGGCGGCCGCGCAGGCTGCGGAGGCCGAGCCGACCGAGTCGCAGGAGGGCGAGTCGTGAACCTCACCTCCGCCGCGCTGCCCTTGGCCGCCGACACGCACGGCTTCCTCTCCCCGACCGGCGTCGAGGTCGTTTTCCTCCTGGTCGGCCTGGTCACCTTCGGCGCCGCGCTGGTCACCGTCACCACCCGGCAGCTGGTGCACGCCGCCCTGTGGCTGGTGGTCACGCTGGGCGGCCTCGCCGTCGAGTACCTCCTGCTCACCGCCGAGTTCATCGCCTGGGTGCAGGTCCTCATCTACGTCGGTTCCGTCGTCGTCCTCCTCCTGTTCGGTCTGATGCTCACCAGGGCGCCCATCGGCCGCTCCCCGGACGCCGACTCCGGCAACCGCTGGGCCGCCCTCACCGTCGCCGTCGCCTCCGCAGCCACGCTGATCTGGGTGGTCGTGGACGCCTTCCGCACTACCTGGATCGACCTCGACGGCCCAGCCGCCGGCTCCACCAAGGCAACAGGCGAGAGCCTCTTCCAGAACTGGGTCCTCCCCTTCGAGGCCCTTTCCGTCCTCCTCCTAGCCGCTCTGGTCGGCGCGATCGTCCTGTCCCGCAAGGCGAAACCCCAGTCGGGCTCTCCCTCTGTGAACTCCCGTGCCGTGACCGGTGGTTCCCCATCCGCCCCGGATTCCCGTAATCACCCGGTCGGGCGAACCAAGCCGGTCGCGGGAACCGATCAGGTCGAGGGAACCGATCCGGTCGAGCAGGAAGGCGCCCGCTGATGCACCTCGCCTATCCCGCCGTACTCTCCGCCCTCCTCTTCTGCACCGGCCTGTACGGCGTGCTCGCCCGGCGCAACGCGATCCTGGTCCTGATGTCGGTCGAGCTGATGCTCAACGCCGTCAACCTCAACCTGGTCGCCTTCGACGTCTGGCTCAGCAAGGCAGCCGAGGAGACCCTGCACTCCGGCCAGGCCCTGACCCTGTTCACGATCACCATCGCCGCGGCCGAGATCGGTATCGGCCTGGCGATCGTCCTCGCCGTCCACCGCAACCGCGGCACCGCGGACATCGACAAGCTCCGCGACACCGCCGAGAGCCACGACACCGACAGCCCCGACCGCGACGCCTCCACGGCCCCGCAGGCCGAGAAGGCTGAGGCCACCGCGTGACCACGACCACCCTCGCCGTCCTCGTCCCCCTCCTTCCCTTCCTCGGCGCCGCGGCCGGCCTGCTCCTGGGCCGCACCGCGCCCGGCTTCGCCCGCCCGCTCGCCGTCCTGCCGACGCTGACGTCCCTCGTCCTCGCTGCGGTGATTGCCGTGCGCCAGGGCGGAGACCAGGCGATCAACGCCGCCACCGAGCTCACGCCCACCGGCTCGGTCCCGATCGAACTAGCCCTGTACATCGACGGCTTCGCCGCCCTTGTCGCCGTACTCGTCGGCGTCGTCGCCACCTGTGTGCAGATCTACTCCACGGGCTATCTGCGCGAGGACCCGCGCTACCCCTCGTACGCCGCTCTCGTCGCCCTGTTCACCTCGGCGATGCTGCTGGTCGTCTACTCCGGCGACCTGATGGTGCTGCTGGTCGGCTGGGAGATCATGGGCATCTGCTCGTACTTCCTGGTCGGCCACTACTGGGAGACCCCGGAGGCCCGCGCCGCCTCCATCAAGGCCTTCCTGGTGACCAAGCTCGGTGACGTCCCCTTCCTCATCGGCCTGTTCGCGCTGGCCACCGACGCCGGGTCCTTCCGCATCACGAAGATCCTCGGCACCGTCGCGAGCGGTGGCCTCGACCACCCGACACTGATCGCCCTGCTGCTCCTCGCGGGCGTGGCGGGCAAGTCGGCGCAGTTCCCGCTGCACACCTGGCTCCCTGACGCGATGGCGGGCCCGACCCCCGTCTCCGCGCTGATCCACGCCGCGACGATGGTCGCCGCAGGTGTCTACTTCGTTGCCCGTCTCCTCCCGGTCTTCGAGGCCTCCCAGGCTGCGATGATCGTCCTCGCCGTGATGGCCGCCGTCACGATGGTCGGCTCGGGAATCGCCGCGCTCGCCCAGGACGACATCAAGCGCGTGCTCGCCTACTCGACGATCGGTCAGCTCGGCTACATGACCGGCGCCCTGGCCGTCGCAGACCGCGGGGCCGCCGTCTTCCACCTCCTCTCCCACGGGGCCTTCAAGGCGCTGCTCTTCCTCGCGGCCGGCGTGATCATCCACGCAGCGGGCACCAACTCCCTGGCCGCCATGTCCCGCATGGCCCACCTGCGCAACCGCGTCCCGGACGCCTTCTGGACGATGACTGTGGCGCTCCTCGCGCTCGCCGCGATCCCGCCGTTCAGCGGTTTCTTCTCCAAGGAGTCCGTCCTCGGTGCCGCCGAGCACGTCGCCACCGGCCACACCGAGCACGCCCCCGGTGCAGCGGGCTGGATCGTCCTCGTCACCGGCCTGCTCACGGCCCTGCTCACCGCCGCCTACGCGATGCGACTGTGGCTGCTGGCCTTCCGCGGCCACGGCGCCGAGGCTCCCGACCACGGCAGGCAGCCGTTGACGATGACCGTGGTGCTGTGGGTGCTCGCCCTCCCGTCCCTCGCCCTCGGCGCCTTCGCCTACCGCGTGCTCCCCGACTGGTTCGACGGCCGTGACCTCGCCCCGACCCTCGCCACCTCGGTCCTGGGCACGGGTGTGGCCCTGGTCGGCGGCATCGTCACCTACGCGGCCTGGCGCCACCTCACGGCCGTGGCGGCACGCGTCCCGCTGGGTGCGGTCGCGGCCCACCCCGAGGGCGACGCCGCCCAGGTCGAGGCCGAGGCCATCGCCAGCCACGCGCCCGTGTACGGAGGCGTGGCCTACGCGCCCGACCCGGCGGACCCGGGCCGGCTGCTGCTCGGCCCGCTGCACCGCCATGCCGCAGTCGGCTTCCACCTCGACGCGGTGTACCGGGCGCTGTTCGTCCGCCCGGTACAGGCCGGCGCGAGTCTCGTCCGGTTCCTCGACCGCGAGGTCGTCGACACCTACGTGCATGGCGCGGGTGCTCTACCCCGCTGGCTCGGCACTGCCGTACGGCGCGCCCAGACCGGCAATGTGCAGACCTATGTGAGCGCGCTGCTCGCCGGCACCGTCGTCCTGGCGGTCGCCGCCGTCCTCGTCGCCACGGGAGCGTGAGCAGGCGTGATCGATATCAACGAGTCCGTGATGCAGGTCCTTCTGGCGTTCATGGTCGTCGGCCCACTCCTCGGCGCTGCCGCCGCTCTCCTGCCCGCCCCGCCCGGGCTGAAAGGGAAGTCACCCGAGCAGGCCGTGCTCCGGCACGGCGTGACCGTCACCGGCGCGGTCCTCATCGCCGCGATCGTGCTCGCGCTCGGCTTCGACCACGACCAGCCGTCGAAGATGCAGGCCGGCACGGACATCAGCTGGATCCCCGCACTCGATGTGCGCCTCCACCTCGGCGTCGACGGCATCTCCCTCCCCCTTCTGGTCCTGACCGCGCTGCTGACCTTCCTCTGCGCGCTCTACTCGTACTTCAAGATGCCTGCGGGCCCGACCCCGAAGGCCTTCGTCGCACTTGTGCTCGTCCTGGAGTCCGGCACCCTCGCCACCTTCGCCGTCCTCGACCTGCTGCTCTTCTTCCTCGCCTTCGAGATGGTCCTGATCCCGATGTACTTCCTCATCGCCCGCTGGGGCGGCGAGGGCCGGGCCGCGGCCGCCTGGAAGTTCATCCTCTACACGCTGCTCGGCTCCGTGGTCATGCTGCTCGGCCTGCTCCTGATCGGAATCAAGGCGGGCACATTCGACATGGTGGCACTCGCCACTGACAACGGCCGGTCGCTGACGGCATCCGTGCAGGTCATCGCCGTTTTGTCGATCGGGATCGGGCTCGCGGTCAAGACGCCGATGTGGCCCCTGCACAGCTGGCTGCCCGACGCCCACACCGCCGCCCCGACCGTCGGCTCGGTCCTGCTGGCCGGCGTCCTGCTGAAGATGGGCACGTACGGGTTCGTCCGCATTCTCCTGCCGATCACCCCCGACGGCTTCGCCGACTTCGCGCCATACCTCGCCGCCTTCGCCGTCGTCGGGATCATCTACGGATCCCTGGCCTGCCTCGCCCTCGCCAAGCGGGGCGCGAAGGGCGACCTCAAGCGCCTCATCGCCTACTCCTCCGTCGGCCACATGGGATTCGTCCTGCTCGGCATCGCCACGATGACCCCGACCGGCGTGAACGGCGCCCTCTTCGCCAACATCGCCCACGGCCTCATCACCGGCCTCCTATTCTTCCTCGTCGGAGCGCTGAAGGACCGTACGGGGACCACCGACCTCGACACCCTCGCCGACAAGACCGGCGCGGCCCTCTATGCCAAGACGCCCCGCCTCGGCGGCCTGCTCGCGTTCGCCGCAGTCGCCTCGCTCGGGCTGCCGGGCCTCGCCGGGTTCTGGGGCGAGATGCTCACGCTGTTCGGCGCATTCGAGCCCGCCGCCCAACTCAGCCGGCCGGCCTTCCTCACCTTCATGGCGATCGGCGCCTTCGGCACCCTGCTCACCGCCGCATACCTGCTCGTCGTGGTCCGCCGCGTCTGCATGGGCGCCGCGCAGCAGGAAGCCCCGAAGCTCGCCGACGTCCAGGGCTACGAGTTCGCGGCCTGGACCCCGCTCGTCGCCCTCACCGTCGTCGCCGGACTGTGGCCGAAGACCCTCCTCGGCCTGACCGACCCGGCCGTGCAGCAGCTCCTCGCAGGAGGCACCCGATGAGCTCCCTGGCCCAGCCCCTGGCCGAGTCGGTGGTCCAGTCCGTCGACTGGCTCGCCATCGCGCCGCCGACCATCGCGGCGCTCGTCGGACTCGTGGTCCTCGTGGCCGACCTGTTCGTGGCGGAGAACAGAAAGGCGGTGCTCGGCTGGACATCCGTGGTCGGCCTGGCAGCCTCCATGGTCCTGCTGCTGCCCCTCCTGGACGGGGACCGCTCCACCTTCTGCCTGACCGGCGACGCCGCGGTCTGCAGCTATACGGCCGACCGATTCACCCTCGTGATCCAGTTCCTGGTTCTCGGCGGCGCTCTCCTCGCGGCGCTTCTGTCGGTTACCGCTCTCAAGGACGCCGACAAGGAACTCCCCGAAGGGGAGTACTGGTTCCTGCTGCTCTCCTCAGCCGCCGGCGCCGCCCTGCTGCCCGCCTCCCGGGACCTGGCGACCCTCATCGTCGCGCTCGAGGTCGCCTCTCTTCCCGCCTTCGCGCTGGTCGGCCTCCGCTTCGGTGACCGCAAGTCCTCCGAAGCGGCCCTGAAGTTCTTCCTGTCCTCGGTCACGGCGACCGCGGTCAGCCTCATGGGCATCAGCTTCGTGTACGCCTCCACCGGCACCCTCTACCTCACGCAGATCGCCGACCGGATCCAGAACGTCGACGGACAGCTCCAGACCCTGGCCCAGACAGGAGTTGTCCTCACCCTGGTCGGCTTCGCCTTCAAGACGGCCGCCGTGCCCTTCCACTTCTGGGTGCCAGACACGTACGTAGGGGCGCCGCTGCCGGTCGCCGCCTACCTGTCGGTCGTCGGCAAGGCGGTCGGCTTCACCGGCCTGATCCTCGTCACGGTCATCGCCCTCCCGTCGTACGCCGACGTCTGGGGCCCGGCTCTCGCGGCGCTGGCCGCCCTCACCATGACCGTCGGCAACGTCGGAGCCCTGCGCCAGCAGGCCACGCGCGCGTACAGCGCGGTACGCCTGCTCGCCTGGTCCTCCGTCGGCCAGGCCGGCTACCTCCTGGTGCCGATCGCGGCCGCCGCGTACTCCGGCGACGCCGAGCGCTCCATCGGCTCCACCGTGGCCTACGCGCTCATGTACGCCGCCGTGAACCTCGGCGCCTTCGCAGTGGCCGCCCTGGTGGGCCGTACGAAGTCCCTGAACCGCATCAGCGACTACCGCGGCCTGTACGCGCACAACCCCCTCACCGCTCTGATCCTCGCCTTCTTCCTGCTCTGCCTGGCCGGCCTCCCGCCGGGCATCATCGGTCTCTTTGCCAAGGTCACGGTCTTCTCCGCTGCCGTCGACGCGGGCTTGGGCTGGCTGGCCGTGGTCATGGCCGTCAACGTGGTGATCGCACTGTTCTACTACCTCCAGTGGACGGCCCTGCTGTTCCGTGCGCCCGAGGGCGAGGCAGGGAGGCACCTCCTCCCTGCGCCGCTCACGGCCGCGATGGCCCTCACCGGCGTGGTCGGCATCGCCCTGTCCGGAGCTCCTCAGCTGATCCTTCGCTTCGCCGACACCGGGCTCTTCTGAGTCTCTGGCCCACTTCCTGTACGCGCGCGTGGATCGTTCGGCCCCCACGCGCGCGTAGCCGTGCGCGGGCGCCTTCACCCGGACGGCCCACGCCCGCCGCCCCGCGCACAAGGGAACCCGTGGCCCTCGCCTGGCGTTGACCAGTACAGAAGGGTCCACTGGACGTGAGACCACGGCACCAGTGGCATCGGAGATCGAGCAGCAAAGGGTTCCCCTGCCGCACCACTTGGAGGGCGTACCGTGCACCGCCGGCACAACGGGCTCAGGACGGCAGTCCTCCTCGGGGGACTGTCCGCACTCATCATCGTCATCGGCAGTTTCTTCGGCCGGATGGGGCTCGTCATTGCGGTCCTGATTGCGCTGGCCACCAACGCGTACGCGTACTGGAACAGCGACAAGCTGGCGCTGCGTGCGATGCGCGCCCGCCCGGTCAGCGAATTCGAGGCCCCGGCCCTGTACCGCATGGTCCGCGAGCTCTCCACCCAGGCCCGCCAGCCCATGCCCCGCCTCTACATCTCCCCGACAGAGGCGCCGAACGCGTTCGCGACGGGCCGTAACCCGCGAAACGCGGCTGTGTGCTGCACCGAAGGAATCCTGCGCCTCCTCGACGAGCGCGAGCTGCGTGGCGTCATCGGTCATGAGCTCAGCCACGTCTACAACCGGGATATCCTGATCTCATCGGTCGCCGGCGCTCTCGCCTCGGTGATCATGTTCCTGGTCAACTTCGCCTGGCTCATCCCGATCGGGCGCTCCGATGACGACGACGGCCCCGGCATCCTCGGCATCCTGCTGATCATGATCCTCGGACCGCTCGCCGCCACGCTCATCCAACTGGCGATCAGCCGCTCCAGGGAGTACGAGGCCGACGCGTCCGGCGCGCAGCTCACCGGCGACCCGCTCGCCCTCGCCAGCGCCCTGCACAAGCTCGAACTCGGCACCAAGCAGCTCCCGCTGCCCCCCGAGCCCCGCATCGAGACGGCCAGTCACATGATGATCGCGAACCCTTTCCGCCCAGGTCAGGGGTTCGCCAAGATGTTCTCCACCCACCCACCCATGGCGGAGCGAATCGCCCGACTCCAAAAGATGGCAGGACCCCGATGAAGACCATCCTGAACGTCATCTGGCTCGTCCTGAGCGGCTTCTGGCTGTTCATCGCCTACCTGGCCGCGGGCCTGCTGCTGTGCATCACCATCATCGGTATCCCGTTCGGCATCGCGGCCTTCCGCATCGGCGTCTACGCGCTGTGGCCCTTCGGATACACGACGATCGAACGCCGCGACGTCGGAGCCCCCTCGTGCGTCGGCAACGTCCTGTGGCTGCTCCTCGCGGGCTGGTGGCTGGCTCTCGGCCACATCGCCACGGGCCTCGTGCTGTGCGTCACGATCATCGGCATCCCGTTCGGCATCGCCAACTTCAAACTGATCCCGGTGTCGCTGTTCCCGCTGGGCCGCGAAATCGTGCCGACGGACCAGCCGTTCGCTCAGGGCTGGTAGCGGAGCCGAGCGGGCAGGGGGGGAGTTGGCGGGGTAGTTGGTCGGGCAAACCGGGCCGAGTGAGGGGGCGAACAGCGCCCCGCGAAAGCGCCGGTTTTCCACAACCCCGTAGTTATCCACAGGCTGGCTCGATTGTCAGTGGCGGCTTGCATCATGAACGCATGACCGAGAACGAGCAGTTGCTGACGAGGGTGGCGGACAAGGCCCGCAACACCCGCCCGTGGGGCTGGACTTCGCTGCCCGAGCCCGTGGACGCGGCCACCGTGGCCCGCGCCGAGGCCGCCCTCGGCTTCCGCCTGTCCCCGCTGCTCGCCCACCTCTACCTGCACATAGGAGACGGCGGATTCGGTCCGGAGTACGGGCTGTTGCCCCTGCTCGACAGCGCTCCGGCCGGCGAACCCGCAGCCGTCACGCAGTACCTCGCCAACCGCGAGAGCGGCCGCAAGGACCCCGACTGGCCCTGGCCCGAGGGCGTCCTGCCGATATCCCACTGGGGCTGCGCGATGTACGCGTGCGTGGACTGCCGCAGCCCACACGCCACCGTCCTCCTCTTCGAACCGAACGCCGACGACGCCGATCAGGCGTGGTACGTGGACGCCCCAAGCCTCACGGACTGGCTGCGCGCCTGGGTCGACGGCAAGGGCTGGTACGAGGAGATGAACGAAGGGCTGGAGATGGCCCCTTGGACCGACTTCCGCATACGAACGGCTGAGGCAGGGGCGTCATGAGGAGACGCGGATCGGCGGCCCTCTGATGGACCGACGGGCCGGTCGAGGTGCTCGACCGAGGGAGCGGAGCGACGACCGGCGCGCACTCCGAGGGCGCTGAGCAGGCCGTTCTCACCGAGAGGGACGACGTCCCTCGAGTGGGCCGAGGGCTGCGGGCATCGTCACCTGGCGGCAGGCTACGGCCACTGAGCAACAGGGCCAAGGCCCCCGGCGGCCTGCTGCGGGTGCTGATCGGCCGGCGTCCCCGCCTCAGCCGAGACCGCTCGCGCCGCGCGGTTCGTTAGCCGCCTGCTCCGTCGCCCGGCCCCTCAAGGCAGGCCCCCAACAGCAACACATTCGCGTCCGTCGGCCTACCGCCCCAGATCACGCGACCGCCGCGCCGCCCACCGCCGTCCCCCGTATACGACCACACCAACCGCCAGCACACCCGCGCCGACAGCCACCGAGATCCCCGGAAGGGAGAACGCCAGGACTACGCACCCGACGAGCCCCACCGCCGGCACGACTCGCGAAATCGCTGCCGCGTCGAGAGTCCAGGCCGAGGCATTGGCCACCGCGTAGTAGACCAGCACACCGAAGGAGGAGAACCCGATCGCGCCTCGCACGTCCACCGTCGCGGCCAGGACAGCGACCACCGCGCCCACGGCCAGTTCGGCCCGGTGCGGCACCTGAAAGCGCGGATGCACGGCGGCCAGGGCGCCGGGCAGATGCCGGTCGCGGGCCATGGCCAGCGTCGTCCGCGAGACGCCCAGGAACAGAGCGAGCAGCGAGCCCAGCGCGGCGACGGCCGCGCCCACTCTCACCACAGGCGCCAGGCCCGGCACCCCGGCCGCCCGCACCGCGTCGGCCAGCGGCGCTCCGGCCTGCCCGAGAGCCTGCGACCCCAGCACGGAAAGGACAGCCACCGACACACAGACGTACACGGCCAGAGCGATGCCCAGGGCCAGCGGAATCGCCCGGGGGATGGTGCGCGCCGGGTCCCGCACCTCCTCACCCAGGGTCGCGATCCGCGCGTACCCGGCGAACGCGAAGAAGAGCAGTCCTGCCGCCTGCAGCACACCGTCCACGCCGCCCGAGGCCCCGACGTCCAGACGACCGGCCTGGGACTGCCCGGACCCCAGGCACACGACCACCACACAAGCGAGGACAGCCAGGACCACTGCCACGATCACCCGCGTCAGCCAGGCGGACTTCTGGACACCGCCGTAGTTCACCGCGGTCAGCGCCACCACGGCCGCGACCGCCACCGCATGCGCCTGCCCCGGCCAGACGTATGCGCCCACGGTGAGCGCCATCGCCGCACAGGAGGCCGTCTTACCGACCACGAACGACCAGCCCGCGAGATATCCCCAGAACTCTCCGAGCCGCTTGCGCCCGTACACATACGTGCCGCCCGATGCCGGATACAGGGCGGCCAGTCGCGCCGACGACGTGGCGTTGCAGTAGGCGACCACGGCCGCGACCGCGAGCCCGAGCAGCAGTGCGGACCCGGCCGCGCGTGCCGCCGGCGCGAGGGCGGCGAAGATCCCGGCCCCGACCATCGAGCCGAGTCCGATGACCACGGCGTCGCTGACACCGAGGGTGCGCCGCAGCTCGGACGAAGGGGAGCTGGACCGTGTCATGGCCCGAACCTTACTGACCGCTGCAACCGAGGGGCGCCCCCGTGACGTCCTGCTCATCAACAGAGCACGAACAAGCGCGCCCGAAATCACAGTGTCCGGAGAGTGCGGGCACAGCGCGGAAGGGCAGGTTCACGGCATGACGATCATCAGCTGGATCATTCTCGGGCTGTTGGCCGGGGCCATCGCCAAGGTTCTGTTGCCGGGTCGTGACCCGGGCGGCTTCATCGGCACGACGCTCATCGGTGTCGCGGGCGCGTTCATCGGTGGCTGGATCTCGGCTCGCTGGCTGGACCACCCGATCACCAAGGACTTCTACGACGGCGCCACCTGGGCCTCCGCGATCGGTGGCTCCCTGGCGCTCCTGATCGCCTACCGCCTCCTGTTCGGCCACTCGCGCAACTGAGCGAGGCGAGCACACTCCGGACCGCGGCCAGCAGGCGAGAAGGGTGGGCACCTGAGGTGCCCACCCTTCCTCGTACGGCAGCGAAGCCGTAGCCGATGTCGAAGCCGAGCCGATGTCGGCATCGGATCAGCTGTTCACCGGTAGTTCACGAACTGCAGCGCGAAGTCGAAGTCCTTGCCCTTCAGCAGGGAGATCACGGCCTGCAGGTCGTCCCGGCTCTTGGAGCTGACACGCAGCTCGTCGCCCTGCACCTGGGCCTTCACGCCCTTCGGACCCTCGTCGCGAATGATCTTCGCTACCTTCTTCGCGTTGTCCTGCGAGATGCCCTCCTCGATCGACGCGAAGATCTTGTACTCCTTGCCCGAGAGCTGGGGCTCGCCCGCGTCCAGGGCCTTCAGTGAGATCCCGCGCTTGATCAGCTTGGACTGGAAGACGTCGAGGACAGCGTTCACCCGGTCCTCGGAGTTCGCCTCCATCAGGATCTTTTCACCGGACCACGAGATCGAGGCGCCCACGCCCTTGAAGTCGTAGCGCTGCGAGATCTCCTTGGCGGCCTGGTTGAGGGCGTTGTCGACCTCCTGCCGCTCGACCTTCGAGACGATGTCGAAACTGGAGTCGGCCATGTCCTGTGGCTCCTTGTATCGAGGTGCGTATGGGGTGCGTATCGGCGGGTGTGGGGGTGGCCGCCGAGCCCGGGGCAACCCGGGACCGCATCCGGACAAGCCTAGCCACCCCGTGTCCCCCGGGAGGCGATCAATCGGGTGGCGAAGCACCCCTCCACATCGGGTATTGTTTACGTCGTTGCCAGCGAGCTCCGCCGAAAAGCGGTTCGAAAGGCAGCGACCCAGGCGGTGTGCCCGAGCGGCCAAAGGGAGCAGACTGTAAATCTGCCGGCTCAGCCTTCCCAGGTTCGAATCCTGGCGCCGCCACACTGGGGAAACCCCTCCGATCTGCGGAAACGTAGAGCGGAGGGGTTTTCGCGTTCCTGAGTCACGGCCGGGGCACACTGACCCCATGGCCACGCCCCGCAGAAGCTGTCCCGAGTGTCGTCGTGAGATCGCCGTCGTCGCCGGTCGGTACGCGCGGCATGATCCGCCCGGAGCACGGGAGAACGGCGGACTCGTGTCGTGCCCCGGGTCACGGCGACTGGCGCAACTCGGTGCCGCGCAGCCCGCATTGGACGGGTACGTCGTGCCCGAGTTCCCCGGGCAGCTTCCACTGTTCTGAAGGCCCCGCCGACGCCTGCTCGAGGGCTCCGCTGATGTTTGCCCAAGGTCCTGTCGACGGCCCTGCCCAAGGTCCCGTCGACGGCGACATCGCGCCATGCCCCGACCTCACACGGCCGCCCCGGCTCACCGGTTCCTGAGCGTCACTCCGCCGGCGGATGCCGGTCGCCTGCCGGCGCATCCACAGCACCGTCTCGCCACCCGCGTCCGGCCGGAGTCGATCCAACTTAAGGCGAACCAGCTGTGCGGAAATCAGCGGTACGCGACACCAGCGGTACGCGACACCAGCGATACACGATGCAGCAGTACGCGAACCAGCCCCACGAGAACAGGCCCGGCAGTGAACTGCCGCGCCCAGTAGGCGCGTACCGCCGCGCGGCCGCGCGGCCGCGCAGCCGGGCTCCGTTCCGGCCGAACGTGGTGCACGACGGGAGCCCCCTTCGGGCCCACCTTCAGTTCCCTGCCACCGACTTCACCGCCACCGACACCGGGGCCGAGCCGCTAATCAGTTCAAGGGTCAGGCCGGCTGTGGCCGGAGTGTCGAGCAACTCCGCGAGTACGGCGGCCACGTCATCGCGCGGGACCGGGCCGCGGCCGGTATGGGCCTCCAGGCGCACCAGGCCGGTTCCGGCGTCGTTCGTCAGCGCGCCGGGGCGCAGGATCGTCCAGTCCAGGGCGCCCAGACCGCGGACGTATTCGTCGGCCTCGCCCTTGGCCCGCAGGTAGACGTCGAAGATCTCGTCGCCCTCGTGCCCCGGGTCCGCGCCCATGGAGGACACGATCACGAAGCGCCGTACGCCCGCCTGGACCGCCGCGTCCGCGAACAGGACCGCTGCGCCCTTGTCCACCGTGTCCTTGCGGCTCGTGCTGCTGCCCGGCCCTGCGCCGGCGGCGAACACTGCCGCGTCCGCGCCTCGCAGTTGTGCCGCGACCTCCTCGACCGAGGCCGACTCCAGGTCCAGTACGACGGGTTCGGCGCCGGCCTCCCGCAGATCGTCGCCCTGTTCGGCCTTGCGGATGATTCCCGCGACCTCGTTCCCGCGCGCGGAGAGCAGTCGCTCCAGCCGCAGCGCGATCTGACCATGACCACCAGCGATGACAATGCGCATGTCTTCGACCGTACGCCCGGACAGCCGCATTCGCCGCACGACTTCAGCCACGACTCACGTCACCACAGGCACATCCCTCACGTCCCCGTGCCGGGCGCACGCCTCACGCGTGGGCGCCGGTCACCAGCCGCCCGCTCACCAGCCACCCGTGCACCCCCGGGCGTGCACCAGCCACCCGTGCACCCCGGGCGCGCACCCACACCCCTCACGACACCTCGCCCCGCCCCTGCCGCGGCAGCCCCAACTCCGCGGCCACGGCCGAGTTGCAGTACTCCCGCACCGCGCTCGTCCGCGCCACAACGCGCCCCCGGTGCACCACGATGCGGCTGTACGCCAGGGACAGCGCCCCCGCCAGCCGGTCCCCGCGCACCGCCAGCAACTCGGCCGGGAAGCCCGCCTCCACGCGCACCTCGGGCAGCCCCAGCACCGCACGCGCCGACGAGCTCACGGCGTCGTATGCGTCCTCGGGGCGCAGCCCGTGACGTGAGGACAGCAGGTAGGCGGCTTCGAGTGGGTCCCCGCGTCCCACCGGGTTGGACACGTCCCTCAGGGCGCCGCTGCCTGCGGCGACGCGTACGCCGGCAGCGCGTAGTAGCCGTACGGGCGCTGTGCTCCGCCCTTCCGCGCCCCCGCAGCCGCCCTGCGGCAGGCACACCACCGTCACGCCGGCCGCCGCGAGCTGGTCCGCGGTGCGGGAAGCCGCCTGGGCGGGCAGGCGTCCCAGGCCGCCGCACGGGCCGAGGGTCACACCGGGGCGCAGCCCTCCGGCCATGGCGGCGAGCCGGGCCAGGCGTGCCGGGTCGGTGGCGTCGGTGTGCAGATCGACGGGGCAGCCGTGCTCCGAGGCGACCTCGAGGACCGCCTCCACGTAACCCGTCGGATCCGGGTCCAGGTCGGGGCAGCCGCCGACCACCGACGCGCCCATCTTCAGCGCGTCCCGCAGCATCGCCAGTCCCTCGGCGCCGGCCACTCCGGTCAGCAGGCGTGGCATCGCCACCGTCGTCAACTCGGTGAGCCCGCGCAGGGAACGCCGTGCCTGCAGGACCGCCTCCAGCGCGCCCAGCCCTTGAACGTCGCCCACGCGCACATGTGCCCGCAGCGCGGTCGCCCCGTGCCCGAGTTGGAGCAGGGCGGCCTCGGTGGCCCGGCGCTGGACTTCCTGGGGCTCGTACGAGACGGGCCCGCCCGCGTCGGCCGAGAGTGCGGTGTCGCCGTGGGCGTGCGGTTCGGCCGGGGCTGGCAGGAGCAGATAGCCGCCGAGGTCCACACGCGCGCCGCACGCGTGCGTGCCGTCCCCCGCCAGGCTCCCGGCCGTGCCGACCGCCTCGATGCGCCCGCCGCCCAGCCGTACGTCCACGCTCCGGCCGTCGGTCAGCCGCGCCCCGCACAGCAGCAGAGCACCCGGGTCCGCAGGTCCGGACGAGCTCGACGAGGACGACGAGTGCGGCGGCTGGGGGTGACTGTCGGGCATCGCGCTCCAGAGGCTCGGGCTGCGCAGGGGGCTGCGGGCACGGGGCCGGGGGCTGCGCCGGGCCCGCAAGATCACGCAGAGTGAGTCGAGCCTAGGGTGGCGATACGGCCCGGGCGCGCAGGAGCGCAATAGTCGTACCGGTGTGGTCGGCCGAACGGAGCTGCCCGGCGCGGTACCGCAGGGGCCTGCGAGACGCCTGCGAGGCGCCTGCGCGGTGCGCCGTTCGGCCCCCGGGAGGTGCCGCGAAACGGATTTGGGTGAACGGCTGCCGAGCGTGTAATGTCTTCATCGCTCGCCCCAATAGCTCAGTCGGCAGAGCGTCTCCATGGTAAGGAGAAGGTCAACGGTTCGATTCCGTTTTGGGGCTCTGGTGTGTGAGGTTCCCGTCGCAAGGCGGGGCCCGATCGCATCACAGCGGTGTAGCTCAGTCGGTAGAGCAAGCGGCTCATAATCGCTGTGTCACCGGTTCAAGTCCGGTCACCGCTACTGACAGTAGCCGATTGCGGGGTCGGTCCTTCGATCGGCTACTCTTTCTTGCGTTAGTTCATTCCATCCGTTCGTCAAGGAGCACTCACGTGGCTGCCACCGACGTCCGCCCGAAGATCACGCTGGCCTGCGTGGAGTGCAAGGAGCGGAACTACATCACCAAGAAGAACCGGCGTAACAACCCGGATCGTCTTGAGATGAAGAAGCACTGCCCGCGTTGCAATGCGCACACCGCGCATCGCGAGACGCGATAAATCAGGCTCGTACGCGAGGCCGTCCCCGATCGTGGGGGCGGCCTCGCGTCGTTTCCGCCCCGGTTACCGGTCGGTTCGGCCGAACCCGGTGAACCAGCAGGTCAACGGCAGCAGACAGCAGGAGGTGCCGAGCCATGGCGCTCGACCAGTCCTTCGTGGGGCGGAGTTACCCGCCCACCGAGCCCTATGAGGTGGGCCGCGAGAAGATCCGTGAGTTCGCGGAGGCGGTGGGGGACGCCAATCCGGCGTACACGGACCCGGAGGCCGCCAAGGCGCTCGGCCACCCCGATGTGATCGCCCCGCCGACCTTCGTGTTCTCGATCACCTTCAAGGCCGCCGGACAGGTCCTCGAGGACCCGCAGCTGGGCCTGGACTACAGCCGTGTCGTGCACGGCGACCAGAAGTTCGCCTACACCCGCCCGGTGCGCGCCGGCGACCGGCTGGCCGTCACGTCGACCATCGAGGCCATCAAGTCCATGGCCGGCAACGAGATCCTGGACATCCGCGGCGAGGTCCACGACGAGGCCGGGGAGCACATCGTGACCGCCTGGACCAAGCTCGTGGCCCGTGGCGCGGACGCCGAAGAAGGGGAGGGCTGAGACCCATGACGGCGAAGATCGCGTACGGCGATGTCGAGGTCGGCACCGAACTGCCGCCCCAGAGCTTCCCCGTGACCCGCGCCACGCTCGTCCAGTACGCGGGCGCCTCGGGTGACTTCAACCCGATCCACTGGAACGAGAAGTTCGCCAAGGAGGTCGGGCTGCCGGACGTCATCGCGCACGGCATGTTCACCATGGCCGAGGCGATCCGTGTCGTGACCGACTGGACCGGCGACCCCGGCGCGGTCGTCGAGTACGGCGTCCGGTTCACCAAGCCCGTCGTCGTACCGAACGACGACCAGGGCGCCACGATCGAGGTCAGCGGCAAGGTCGCGGTCAAGCTCGACGACAACAAGGTCCGCGTGGACCTCACCGTGAAGAGCGCCGAGCAGAAGGTGCTCGGGATGTCCCGGGCCGTCGTACAGCTGGCGTGACGGCACGCGCGTGCCGTGAGGTAACACGCGAGAGCAGTGAAGTAAGGGGCGTCCTCCATTGCGGGGCGCCCCTTACACATTCTCGGGACGTCCCGCTTGCTCGGTTAGTGATTGAGTACTAACTTGGGTCCATGGCCAGGATGAGCGCAGAAGAGAGGCGTGAGAGCGTCATCCGCGCGGCGATGAACGAGTTCGCCCGCGGTGGCTACCACGGCACGTCGACCGAGGCGATCGCCAAGCGGGTCGGCGTCTCGCAGCCGTATCTCTTCCGGCTCTTCCCGGGCAAGAAGGCGATCTTCCTCGCCGCGGCCGAACGCTGCGTGGAGGACACCATCCGGATGTTCGCGGAGGCTTCCGACGGGCTGGAGGGTGAAGAGGCTCACCGCGCCATGGGGGCCGCGTACCGCAAGGTCGTCTCCGACCAGCCGGAACGGCTGATGATGCAGATGCAGATGTACCTCGCCGTCGCCGCCGCCGAGCAGGAGGGCGACCGTGAGTTCGGCGAGGCCGTGCGCGCCGGCTGGATGCGGCTGTGGGACACCGTCCATCTGCCGCTGGGGGCGGACGTCCACGAGACGACGACCTTCATGGCGTACGGGATGCTCATCAACTGCCTCGTCACCATGGGCTTCCCTGCCGACCACCGAGTCTGGGCGGGGATGGAACTGCCGAAGCGGGCTGGGGAGCAGCACTCGTAGAAGAAGGGTGAGGTGACTCACCTCAACTCTTCATGATCCCTGAAGTTAGTGACCAATAACTATCTGAGCGACCTTCCGTAGTAACCGAACGCATCACCGTTGGGGGAGCGATGTCACACCAGACCGAGCAGAGCGCGCGGACCGCGCACGGTGGCGGGGCCGCCTGGGCCCTCGTCATCACCAGCGTCGCCGGGTTCATGGCGGCGCTCGACAACCTCGTCGTCACCACCGCACTGCCCTCCATCCGCAAGGACCTGGGTGGAGCGCCGGGCGACCTGGAGTGGACGGTGAGCGCCTACACGTTCACGTTTGCCGTCCTGCTGATGTTCGGCGCGGCGCTGGGCGACCGCTTCGGCCGTCGCCGGCTCTTCCTCGTCGGCATCTCGATCTTCACCGGCGCGTCCGCCGCCGCTGCCCTCGCGCCCGGCATCGACTCCCTGATCGCCGCCCGCGCGGTGCAGGGCGCCGGTGCGGCGATCATGATGCCGCTGACGCTGACCCTGCTGACGGCGGCCGTGCCCGCGGCCAAGCGTGGGATGGCGTACGGCATATGGGGCGCCGTCAACGGGCTCGCGATCGCGTCCGGGCCTCTCATCGGCGGCAGCCTCACCGAGCACATCTCCTGGCAGTGGATCTTCTGGCTGAACGTTCCGCTGGGCCTCGCTCTGCTGCCGCTCGCCCGCCTGCGCCTCTCCGAGTCGTACGGCACCGGAGCCCCGCTCGACATCCCCGGCACGCTGCTCGCCAGCGGCGGCCTGTTCGGGATCGTGTACGGCCTGGTGCGGGGGCCGGTCGACGGCTGGACCGCGCCCTTGGTCCTGACCGGCCTGTTCGCCGGAGGCGCGCTGCTGGCCGGATTCATCCTCTACAGCACCCGCTCCAAGAACCCGATGCTGCCGATGCGGCTGTTCCGCTCCCGGGCGTTCTCCGGGATCAACGCCGCGAGCATGCTGATGTTCCTCGGTATGTTCGGGTCGATCTTCCTGCTCAGTCAGTACATGCAGATCGTGCTCGGCTACTCGCCGACCGAGGCAGGGCTGCGGATGCTGCCGTGGACCGGCATGCCGATGCTCGTCGCGCCGATCGCCGGCATCCTCTCCGACCGCATCGGTGGGCGCCCCGTCGTTGCTACCGGCTTGTTCCTCCAGGCCGCCGGGCTCGCCTACCTGGCCCCCGTGACCACCGTCGACGCGTCGTACGCCGCCCAGTTGCCCGGCCTGATCATCAGCGGCATCGGCATGGCCCTGTACTTCGCCCCCGCTTCCAACCTGGTCATGTCCAGTGTCCGTGCCTCACAGCAGGGTGTCGCTTCCGGAGCCAACAACGCGCTGCGGGAGGTCGGCGGGGCGCTCGGCATCGCCGTCATGGCGTCGATCTTCTCCGCGCAGGGTGGGTACGAGACCGGCCAGACCTTCGTGGACGGGCTGCGGCCCGCGTTGGTCACCGGTGCGGGGGTGGTGGCTCTCGCGGGGGTGGCTGCGCTGCTGATCCCGGGGCGGCGGCGGGCCGACGGGGGCGTGCGGCCGGCCGAGTCGGCGCCGGCGCTGGAAACGGTCGCCGGCTGACAGTGCCTGGGGGTGCCGCCCGCACCATCGGGTTCCTCGCCCCCGCCGCCCCTACCCGTCCCGTCCCCAGGGGCTCCGCCCCTTCGACCCCGCCAGGGGGCTGCGCCCCCTGGACCCCCCATCGGCCTGAACGACCTCGTCCTCAAACGCCGGACGGGCTGAAATGCCGGGACCGGCGCCGAGAAGCACCGTCTGAGTGCCGTCGGATTGCCGGGACCGGCGTCGCACAGCGGCCGAAGCGGCGGCGCGCCCCCCCCGGGCCGCACCCCCCGGCACGGCCCCGACCCACCCACCGCACCGCAGGCGCCACGCGCACCCCCACCCAACCCCCACAGGCCGCCGCAGGCATCCCACCCCCCACCGTCTCGTACTCTTGAGCCCGTGCAGGAACTCCACGACGCCCCCCTCGCCCCCCTCACCACCTTCCGGCTGGGCGGCCCCGCCACCCGGCTGGTCACCGCCACCACCGACGCCGAGGTGATCGACGTCGTGCGTGAGGCCGACGCTGACGGCACCCCGTTGTTGATCATCGGCGGCGGATCGAACCTGGTCATCGGGGACAAGGGCTTTGACGGCACCGCGCTCGTCATCGCCACGAAGGGCTTCGAGCTGGACGGCACCACGCTCGAGCTGGCCGCCGGCGAGGTGTGGACCGACGCCGTCGCCCGCACGGTGGAGGCCGGTCTCGCCGGCATCGAGTGCCTCGCCGGAATCCCCGGCTCCGCAGGCGCCACGCCGATCCAGAACGTCGGTGCGTACGGCCAGGAGGTCTCCGCGACGATCACCGAGGTGATCGCGTACGACCGACAGGCAGGCGAGACCGTCGTCATCCCGAACGCCGACTGCGCCTTCTCCTACCGCCACAGCCGCTTCAAGGCCGACCCCGACCGCTACGTCGTCCTGCGCGTCCGCTTCCAGCTGGAGAACGCCGAAGGCCTCTCCGCCCCCATCAAGTACGCCGAGACCGCCCGCGCCCTCGGCGTCGAACCAGGCGACCGCGTACCCCTCGCCGCCGCCCGCGAGACCGTGCTGAAGCTGCGTTCCGGGAAGGGCATGGTCCTGGACCCGGAGGACCACGACACCTGGTCGGCCGGCTCCTTCTTCACCAACCCGATCCTCACGGACGAGCAGTTCACGGCGTTCCACGCGCGCGTGCGCGAGCACCTCGGCGCCGACGTGGAGCCGCCCGCGTACCCGGCGGGGGAGGGGCGCACCAAGACCTCCGCGGCCTGGCTCATCGACAAGGCCGGCTTCACCAAGGGCTACGGCACAGGCCCGGCGCGTATCTCCACCAAGCACACCCTCGCCCTCACCAACCGTGGCGAAGCGACGACCGAGGACCTCCTCGCGCTCGCCCGCGAGGTCGTAGCCGGAGTGCGCGAGACCTTCGGCATCACGCTGGTGAACGAGCCGGTGACGGTCGGCGTGAGCCTCTAGCCCGCCTCGGAGGCTCCCGTAGCCGCGGCCGTCAGTAGGCCACTCCCACCCCCTGCTTCACCGTCGCCGAGTCCTCCGCCATCTTCAGCATCGCGTGCGCCACATCCGCCCGCCCGATGAAGCGCCCCTTGCGCGGAAACCCGCCGATCACGGTCCGGTACCTGCCGGTGAGCGGCTTGTCCTGCAGCCGCGGCGGCCGTACGACCGTCCAGTCCGTGCCGCTGCCGGCCACCTCGGTCTCCATCTCCCGCAGGTCGGTGTAGATGTCCTTGAGGACCGCCGACACGACGCCGAGCACGGCACGGTCCAGCAACCCGTCCCCCTCCGGCGTGGGCCCGACCGGCGCGGCGCTGACCACGAGCAGCCGCCGCACCTCCGCGGCCTCCAGGGCCGCCAGCACCGTCCGGGTCAACCGTGCCGCTACGCCCGCATCCTTGCGCCCGCGGGCACCGAGGCCGGACAGCACGGCGTCCCGTCCGGTGACGGCGGGTCGAAGGGCATCGGGGTCGGTCAGATCTGCTCGGAACACCTCCAGACGGTCACCGGTGAGGGGGAGACGCGCGGGGTCCCGTACGACGGCCGTGACGTCGTGACCGGCGTCCAGGGCCTGGCGGACGATCTCCTTGCCGATACCGCCGGTGGCACCGAAAACGGTGAGTTTCATGAGAGCTCCCGTACGCATGAGACAGGTCCTTGGATTGCAGAGCAGGTCGGAGGACCGACCGGTGGGTGAGTATTCACTCACCCACGCTCACCTCTAGAGTGAGTAAGTACTCACCCACCCGTCAAGGGCGATTGGACAAGCCATGGAGAACAAGCCGACCCGGGTCCGGCTCCTCGACGCCGCTCACGAGCTGATGCTCACGGTCGGGCTGGCCCGGGCGACGACGAAGGAGATCGCGCGGGCGGCCGGATGCTCCGAGGCCGCGCTCTACAAGCACTTCGACAGCAAGGAAGAGCTGTTCATCCGGGTGCTCACCGAGCGCCTGCCCCCGCTGCGCCCCCTGCTCAGCAGCCTCGCCGCCGAGCCGGGACGGCGTTCCGTCCAGGAGAACCTCACCGAGATCGCCCGGCAGGCGGCGCTGTTCTACGAACAGAGCTTCCCGATCGCCGCGTCGCTGTACGCGCAGACCGAGCTGAAGCGACGGCACGACGACGCCGTACGGCAGATGGGGGCGGGCCCGCACGTGCCGATCCAGGAACTCGACACCTACCTGCGGGCCGAACAGGAGCTGGGCCGGGTCAGCACGGACACGGACACGTTCGCGGCGGCGTCACTGCTGATGGGGGCTTGCGCGCAGCGGGCGTTCGCCTACGACGCGACGAAGGAGGCCGTACGGCCGCCGGTTGACGAGTTCGCCACCCGGCTGGCCCGCACGCTGCTGGCCGGTATCGCCGACTGACGCCGGCCATGGGACGAGCGGCCTAGGCGAGCCAGTCGTCCACCCCGGCCAACAGCTTCGCCTTCACTTCCTCCGGCGCCGCCGACCCCCGCACCGACTGCCGCGCCAGTTCCGCCAGTTCCTCGTCCGTGAAGGCGTGGTGGTGGCGGGCGATGTCGTACTGGGCGGCCAGACGCGAGCCGAAGAGAAGGGGGTCGTCGGCGCCCAGGGCCATCGGGACGCCGGCCTCGTACAGCGTCCGAAGGGGGACGTCCTCCGGCTTCTCGTAGACGCCGAGGGCGACGTTCGACGCGGGGCAGACCTCGCACGTCACGCCCCTGTCGGCGAGGCGCTTCAGCAGCCGCGGGTCCTCGGCGGCCCGCACACCGTGGCCGATCCGGTTCGCGTCCAGGTCGTCCAGGCAGTCACGGACCGAGGACGGGCCGGTCAGCTCGCCGCCGTGCGGGGCCGACAGCAGGCCGCCCTCACGGGCGATGTGGAAGGCACGGTCGAAGTCGCGCGCCATGCCCCGGCGCTCGTCGTTCGACAGCCCGAAGCCGACCACGCCCCGGTCGGCGTACCGCACCGCGAGCCGCGCCAGTGTGCGGGCGTCCAGGGGGTGCTTCATCCGGTTCGCGGCGACCAGGACGCGCATCCCGATCCCCGTGTCCCGCGTCGCAGCGTCCACCGCGTCCAGGATGATCTCCAGCGTCGGGATCAGACCGCCCAGCCGGGGCGCGTAAGACGTCGGGTCGACCTGGATCTCCAGCCAGCCGGAACCATCCCTGACGTCCTCCTCCGCGGCCTCTCTGACCAGCCGCTGGATGTCCTCCGGCTGCCGTAGGCACGAGCGCGCGGCGTCGTACAGGCGCTGGAAGCGGAACCAGCCCCGCTCGTCCGTCGCCCGCAGTTTCGGCGACTCCCCACGGGTCAGCGCGTCGGTCAGCGCCTCGGGCAGGCGCACGCCGTACTTGTCGGCCAGTTCCAGCAGGGTCGCCGGTCGCATCGAGCCGGTGAAGTGCAGGTGCAGATGGGCTTTCGGCAGTTCAGAGACATCACGTACACGCTCCATTCCAGGATCCTGCCGTACGTGTGCGCCGTCCCGGTAGCGGTTTCCCCGTTCGTGGTCTTGCTCGCACAAACAAATGGGTCACCCACGAAAAAAGGGTCACCTCCGGAAAACCGGAGGTGACCCTTGGGAAACGGAAGGCGGACGTCAGTCCCTGGCCTCCGCCAGCAGCTTCTGGATGCGGCTCACGCCCTCGACGAGGTCCTCGTCCCCGAGCGCGTACGACAGCCGCAGATAGCCCGGCGTGCCGAAGGCCTCGCCCGGCACCACCGCGACCTCGGCCTCCTCCAGGATCAGCGCGGCCAGCTCGACCGTGTCCTGCGGGCGCTTGCCGCGGATCTCCTTGCCGAGCAGGGCCTTGACCGACGGGTACGCGTAGAAGGCGCCCTCGGGCTCCGGGCAGAGCACGCCGTCGATCTCGTTGAGCATCCGCACGATCGTCTTGCGGCGGCGGTCGAAGGCCTCACGCATCTTCGCGACCGCGTCCAGGTCACCGGACACCGCGGCCAGCGCCGCGACCTGGGCGACGTTCGAGACGTTCGAGGTGGCGTGCGACTGGAGGTTGGTCGCGGCCTTCACCACGTCCTTCGGGCCGATGATCCAGCCCACCCGCCAGCCCGTCATGGCGTAGGTCTTGGCGACACCGTTGACCACGATGCACTTGTCGCGCAGCTCCGGCAGGACCGCGGGCAGCGACACGGACACCGCGTCGCCGTAGACCAGGTGCTCGTAGATCTCGTCCGTCAGCACCCACAGGCCGTGCTCGACGGCCCAGCTGCCGATGGCCTCGGTCTCGGCCTCGCTGTAGACCGCGCCCGTCGGGTTGGACGGGGACACGAAGAGGACGACCTTCGTCTTCTCCGTACGGGCCGCCTCCAGCTGCTCCACGGAGACGCGGTAGCCGGTCGTCTCGTCGGCGACGACCTCGACCGGGACGCCGCCCGCGAGACGGATCGACTCCGGGTACGTCGTCCAGTACGGGGCCGGGACGATGACCTCGTCGCCCGGGTCGAGGATCGCGGCGAAGGCCTCGTAGATGGCCTGCTTGCCGCCGTTGGTGATCAGGATCTGCGACACGTCGGGCTCGTAGCCGGAGTCGCGCAGCGTCTTCGCGGCGATCGCGGCCTTCAGCTCGGGCAGACCGCCGGCGGGGGTGTAGCGGTGGTACTTCGGGTTCTTGCAGGCCTCGATTGCGGCCTCGACGATGTAGTCCGGGGTCGGGAAGTCGGGCTCGCCGGCGCCGAAGCCGATCACCGGACGCCCGGCGGCCTTGAGGGCCTTGGCCTTGGCGTCCACGGCGAGGGTGGCGGACTCGGAGATCGCGCCGACTCGGGCGGAGACCCGGCGCTCGGTGGGAGGGGTTGCAGCGCTCATGGGGCCCATCGTTTCAGACAGGAAACGCGCCCGGCACGGGGGTTTCACGGACTGAACATCAGTTGAACAACCGTGCGGATCGCGGCCGCGGCCAGCGGATCTTGTGTTCCGCGACCGGTGATCTTCGGCCGATCTTTCGCGGACCAAGCCCCCCACGGGCGCTTTCTGTTCGACGGCGCGCCCAGGACCACGTACACTCTCACCTCGTTGGCCTTCAGCGGTCCGCAGTCGCAGGGTGTACACCGAGCACCCGTCCGGATGCGGTACGTTGGTGGACAGACACAAAGGGTCGTAGCTCAATTGGTAGAGCACTGGTCTCCAAAACCAGCGGTTGGGGGTTCAAGTCCCTCCGGCCCTGCTACACACTCCTTCGCCAGGATGTGTGCGCATGTACGTACAGCAATGCAACGCCGTGCGGCTCAGACCGGGCGCGGCACGGCCACGACCCGGAATCAGGTGAGGACGAGTGACGGACGCCGTGGGCTCCATCGACATGCCTGATGCCCAGGACGAGGCGCCGGAGTCCAAGAAGACCCGTAAGGGTGGCAAGCGCGCCAAGAAGGGCCCGCTGAAGCGACTCGCGCTCTTCTACCGCCAGATTGTCGCGGAACTCCGCAAGGTTGTCTGGCCGACGCGTAACCAGCTGACGACGTACACCACTGTGGTGATTATCTTCGTCGTCATCATGATCGGTCTGGTGACCGTGATTGACTATGGGCTCGACAACGCCGCCAAGTACGTCTTCGGCTGAGCCAAGAGCGAAGGGCGCCGTGGTTACCGGCGCCCCTTTCGCATGTTCCACCCCTATGTATCCAGGAAGAAGCAGCCACCGTGTCTGACCAGAACCTGAACGACGCCGTCGAGCCGGACGAGTCCGTGGAAGACGAGCTCGACATCGTCGAGGGCGCGGACGAGGACCTGGACGAGGTCGAGGCTGCCGATGCCGAGGCGGGCGAGCCCGCCGAGGAAGCCGCGCTGCACGTCGAGGACGAGGAAGAGGCCCCCGAGGAGGAGGCCGAGCCCGTCGACCCCGTCGCCGCCCTGCGCGAGGAGCTCCGCACGCTGCCCGGCGAGTGGTACGTGATCCACACCTACGCCGGCTACGAGAACCGCGTGAAGACCAACCTGGAGCAGCGCGCCGTCTCGCTGAACGTCGAGGACTACATCTTCCAGGCCGAGGTGCCGCAGGAAGAGGTCGTCCAGATCAAGAACGGCGACCGCAAGACGATCAAGCAGAACAAGCTGCCGGGTTACGTCCTGGTCCGCATGGACCTGACCAACGAGTCCTGGGGTGTCGTCCGCAACACCCCCGGCGTCACCGGTTTCGTGGGCAACGCCTACGACCCGTACCCGCTGACCCTGGACGAGATCGTCAAGATGCTCGCCCCGGAGGCCGAGGAGAAGGCCGCCCGCGAGGCCGCAGAGGCCGAGGGCAAGCCCGCTCCGCAGCGCAAGGTCGAGGTCCAGGTGCTGGACTTCGAGGTCGGCGACTCGGTCACCGTCACCGACGGCCCGTTCGCGACGCTGCAGGCCACGATCAACGAGATCAACGCCGACTCGAAGAAGGTCAAGGGCCTCGTCGAGATCTTCGGCCGCGAGACCCCGGTCGAGCTCAGCTTCGACCAGATCCAGAAGAACTAGCCCTTTCCGGGCTGCTTCGGTTCCTTCTGGACACACCGCTTCCGAGCAGGTCAGATCGGCTCTCATAGCCGCTCTGACCTGCTCGGTTTTTGGCCGCGCATAGATACCCGTTATCGTTGTGCGGTATGCCTCCATCCGGATGATCCGGACTGGATGGCTGAACACTCTCACTAAGACCCGGAGAGAGAGCACATGCCTCCCAAGAAGAAGAAGGTCACGGGGCTCATCAAGCTCCAGATCCAGGCCGGTGCCGCCAACCCGGCCCCGCCGGTCGGCCCCGCGCTGGGCCAGCACGGCGTCAACATCATGGAGTTCTGCAAGGCCTACAACGCCGCGACCGAGTCGCAGCGCGGTTGGGTCATCCCGGTGGAGATCACGGTCTACGAGGACCGCTCCTTCACCTTCATCACCAAGACTCCGCCGGCCGCCAAGATGATCCTCAAGGCTGCGGGTGTTGAGAAGGGCTCCGGCGAGCCGCACAAGACCAAGGTCGCCAAGATCACCGAGGCGCAGGTCCGCGAGATCGCCACCACCAAGATGCCCGACCTCAACGCCAACGACCTGGACGCCGCCGCGAAGATCATCGCCGGCACCGCCCGTTCCATGGGCATCACGGTCGAGGGCTGAGCCCAACCTTCCCAGCAGAAGTGAGTGGCAGGGCCTGCTCGGCCCGGACCACAACTCCTAAGAAACCCAGGAGCAGTAGTGAGCAAGCGCAGCAAGACTCTCCGCGCTGCGGACGCCAAGATCGACCGGGACAAGCTCTACGCCCCGCTCGAGGCCGTCCGTCTCGCCAAGGAGACGTCCGCGACCAAGTTCGACGGCACCGTCGAGGTCGCCTTCCGTCTGGGTGTAGACCCGCGCAAGGCCGACCAGATGGTCCGTGGCACCGTGAACCTTCCGCACGGCACCGGTAAGACCGCCCGGGTCCTGGTCTTCGCGACCGGTGACCGTGCCGAGGCCGCGCGTGCCGCGGGCGCCGACATCGTCGGCTCCGACGAGCTGATCGACGAGGTCTCGAAGGGCCGCCTGGACTTCGACGCCGTCGTCGCCACCCCGGACCTCATGGGCAAGGTCGGCCGCCTCGGCCGTGTCCTCGGCCCGCGTGGTCTGATGCCGAACCCGAAGACCGGCACCGTGACCCCGGACGTGGCCAAGGCCGTGACCGAGATCAAGGGCGGCAAGATCGAGTTCCGCGTCGACAAGCACTCGAACCTGCACTTCATCATCGGCAAGGCGTCCTTCGACGACACCAAGCTGGTGGAGAACTACGGCGCCGCGCTGGACGAGATCCTTCGTCTGAAGCCGTCCGCCGCCAAGGGTCGCTACATCAAGAAGGCCGCCATCACCACCACGATGGGCCCCGGCGTTCCGGTCGACCCGAACCGCACCCGCAACCTCCTCGTCGAGGAGGACCCGGCCGCGGTCTGAGCCATCGGCTCACCAGGCTCGAAACGGGCCCCGCACCTTCAGGGTGCGGGGCCCGTCCCTGTCTTCCCCTTGTCTCCCCTGTTTGTCAGTGCCCTGGGTTAACGTGCATTCACGGGATTCGCACAGGGGGGACGAATGACGAGCACGAGGGCGCGCCGGTCGGTGCTGTGGGTCGCGCTGCTGACGGCGCTGACAGCCCTGGCCGCCTGTACGTCCTCCGACGACCCCGGCCAAGCCGATCGCACTGGGCCCGCCCGCGCCGTGACCGCAGCCCTGCGCACCGTCGAGCGGTCCACCGGCCAGGCCGAGTCCGCCCGCGTCAGGTCGACGACGACCATGGGCTCGACGCTGTCGATGAGGGCCACCGGCACTCTCGCCTGGAGCGACGGCCTCACCGGCAGCCTGACGATCACCTACACCGGCGGCACGACGGCCGAGACGATGCGCCGCCTCGGCACCACGTCGATGGAGGCCCGCTACCTCCCCGACGCCTACTACGCGCGCATGGGCGACACATTCGCCGAGAAGACCGACGGCAAGCACTGGATCAAGTACGCCTACGACGATCTGGACGACCTCGCCGGCAGCTCCGGAGCCGCTCTCGCGGACCAGATGCGTGGGACCGCGCCGCATACGTCGGTGAAGCTGCTGCTCTCTTCCGCCGACGCGCGCAAGGTCGGCGAGGAGACGGTGAGCGGCGAGCACACCAGGCACTACTCCGGCACGGTGCAGGGGGAAGGCGCCACCGAGCAGACCGTCGACATATGGGTCGACGACCGGGACCTGCTGGTCAAGAAGGTCGAGAAGGGCCGTACGGCCACGGGGGCGCTGACCCAGACCGCGTACTACAGCGACTACGGCGTGAAGACCGAGGTCGAGAGACCTGCGGCGGGGGACACCGCGGACCTCAAGGAGCTGCTGAAGAGCTCCGAGCGCCACTGACTCCTGACTCCTAAGTCGTGAGTCGTGAATTCGAAGACCGTTTCCTTGGGGGGAACCAGTGCGGGAATCAATGCGGCTTGGCGTGCGCGCCTTCGTGCCGCGTCGGGCGGCGGGTGCAGGCCTTGCCGCGCTGCTGCTCGCCGGCTGTGAGGCAGGCGCCGGCGCGGAGCCGGCCGCGGGCTCATCGGCCGCCGAAGCCGTCACGCGGGCCGTGGAGAAGACCGAGGGCGTCGTCTCTCTCAGCTACCGGGTCACCGGCCAGTTTCCCGAGCGCGGACGCATAGCGGACGAGGCGACCGTCCGCACGACGCAGCCGGTGGCGGCGCGCCTCAGGACGGCCAACCTGAGCGGCGATCAGCAGGGCGAGTCCGAGCTGCGGTTGGTCGACGGGGTGCTGTACGGCAGCGCGACCGGCGACATGGTCGAGGAGATGGGCGGCCGGCACTGGATCAGCTACGGCCCGAACGCCGAGTTCACCACGCACGGTGGCCTGCGCATGGACGTCGGCGGCCTGCGCGACCAGGTCAGCCGCAACCCGGCCCGGGAAGCCGCCTTCCTGGCCGCCGCCGAGGACGTGAAGCGGATGGGCTCCGAGCAGGTCGGCGGTGCCGCCACCACGCACTACACGGGTACGGCCTCCGTCGACGGACTCCGCGCCTCCCTGGACGAGGTGAAGGACAAGGCCACCCGGACGGGGCGTGGGAACAGCCTCGACCAGTACGAGAAGCTCGGAGTGGACGAGCTCACCCTGGATGTGTGGGTCGACGGCGACGAGCACATCAAGCGGCTCCGCACCCAGGGCTTCGGACGCCACGGCACGCTCGACCTCACCTTCACCTTCCTCGACCACGGCAAGACGGTGACGGTCCGGGCACCACGCCCCGACGACACCGCGGACCTGCGCAAGCCCCTGAAGAAGAACGGCAGCTGAGCACCGTACGGGCCGATTTGCCTGACGGCGATTCCGTCCCGTATTCTCCTACAGAAGCCAAAGACCGCTGGTCGTTGCCGTGCGCTCGCAAGAGGGTGTGGTGGCCGAAGGATCCGCTGAAATGCGGACGACCCGCGCAGGTGTCAGTGGAAGAACTCCCGTAGTGCGTATGTCTTTCGTATGTGCAGTCGGTCGAGTCCGCCCCGTGCGCCTGCGCCGGGGCGTTTCGTTTCCACAGTCCTCCTTCGGGTCCGCGCGGTCCGAATCACCCGGAAGGAGGCCGAGGCTCATGGCGAGGCCAGACAAGGTCGATGCCGTCGAGGAGATGCGGGACAAGTTCCGCAATTCCAACGGCGCTGTCGTTACCGCGTACACCGGTCTCACCGTGGCGCAGCTCCAGCAGCTGCGTCGTTCACTCGGTGAGAACGCTCAGTACCGTGTGGCGAAGAACACGCTGACCAAGATTGCGGCCAACGAGGCCGGGATCACCACGATCGACGACCTCTTCACGGGTTCGTCGGCCGTCGCCTTCGTGACCGGTGACCCGGTCGAGGCGGCGAAGGGTCTCCGTGACTTCGCCAAGGACAACCCCAACCTCGTCATCAAGGGCGGCGTCCTTGACGGCAAGGCGTTGTCCGCCGATGAGATCAAGAAGCTTGCGGACCTCGAGTCCCGCGAGGTTCTGCTCTCCAAGCTGGCCGGTGCCTTCAAGGCGAAGCAGTCCCAGGCTGCCTCCGTCTTCCAGGCGCTGCCGTCGAAGCTCGTCCGCACCGTGGACGCGCTCCGTGCCAAGCAGGACGAGCAGGGCGGTGCCGAGTAACTCGGCTCGCACACTGGCCCCCGCTGCCTGAACGCGGAGGCCACAGCGGGCCGACGTACGCCCGCCACACCCAGTACATCCGGCACCTGCCGATTTAGTGGAAGGACCGCCATCATGGCGAAGCTCAGCCAGGAAGACCTGCTCGCGCAGTTCGAGGAGATGACCCTCATCGAGCTCTCCGAGTTCGTGAAGGCGTTCGAGGAGAAGTTCGACGTCACCGCCGCCGCTGCCGCGCCGGTCGTCGTCGCCGGTGGTGCCGCTGGTGGCGCCGCCGCCGAGGCCGCTGAGGAGCAGGACGAGTTCGACGTCATCCTCACCGGTGCCGGCGACAAGAAGATCCAGGTCATCAAGGTCGTGCGTGAGCTGACCTCCCTGGGTCTGAAGGAGGCCAAGGACCTCGTGGACGGCGCCCCGAAGCCCGTTCTCGAGAAGGTCGCCAAGGAGGCCGCCGAGAAGGCCGCCGAGTCCCTCAAGGGCGCCGGCGCCTCCGTCGAGGTCAAGTAAGACCTTCCCGGTCCTACTGGTCGACCACGACCTCCGCGCTTGCTGAAAGACAGTCCTCCGGGGCTGTAACGCAGTCGCACCGAAGAGCGATCATCCATTCGGGTGGTCGCTCTTCGGCGTTCCTGGGGGCGCGGCCACGGTTGCCTTGCGCCCGCTATGGCGAGGGGTATGGTGATCTTCGTCGTGTCCCTGGGCGCCTCCGCGTGGGGCATGGGGGCCTTGACGAACCGCACGCAGCGCGCAATTCTCAGGACGCGTCGTCACAAGGATCCGAATCCGAGGCATGGATCGGCGGCGAAGAGGGCAGTATCAACGTGCATTGAGGGCGAGCATGCCGAGGGCGTTGAGAACAACGAGGGTCGCGAAAAACCCGCACTGGACATCAGTGTGCCAACTGGCTACACTGACCCTTTGCGCTGCCTGTTAGCTGTCCCCTGCCCGTCACCAGGGGCATGCCCTCGCTTGAGCACCGATGACCGGACCTCCCTGACCTGGCCTTCTTTGGTCGGACAAGGAAACGCCTGTCTCTGTGTCCCTGTGAGGGGCCGGTACGCGCGTAGTGAGTCCGAGCCCTCGGAAGGACCCCCTCTTGGCCGCCTCGCGCACTGCCTCGACCGCGAATACGAATAACGCCGCCAGCACCGCCCCGCTGCGCATCTCCTTTGCAAAGATCAAGGAGCCCCTCGAGGTTCCCAACCTGCTCGCGCTGCAGACCGAGAGCTTCGACTGGCTGCTCGGCAACACCGCCTGGCAGAGTCGGGTCGAGGCGGCTCTGGAGTCCGGTCAGGACGTCCCCACCAAGTCCGGTCTGGAGGAGATCTTCGAGGAGATCTCTCCGATCGAGGACTTCTCCGGGTCGATGTCGCTGACGTTCCGCGACCACCGTTTCGAGCCGCCGAAGAACAGCATCGACGAGTGCAAGGAGCGCGACTTCACGTACGCCGCTCCGCTCTTCGTGACGGCTGAGTTCACCAACAACGAGACCGGCGAGATCAAGTCCCAGACGGTCTTCATGGGCGACTTCCCGCTCATGACGCACAAGGGCACCTTCGTCATCAACGGCACCGAGCGTGTCGTGGTGTCCCAGCTGGTCCGCTCGCCCGGTGTCTACTTCGACTCCTCCATCGACAAGACGTCCGACAAGGACATCTTCTCCGCCAAGATCATCCCGTCCCGGGGTGCCTGGCTGGAGATGGAGATCGACAAGCGCGACATGGTCGGTGTCCGCATCGACCGCAAGCGCAAGCAGTCCGTGACCGTTCTGCTCAAGGCTCTCGGTTGGACGACCGAGCAGATCCTCGAGGAGTTCGGCGAGTACGAGTCCATGCGCGCCACCCTGGAGAAGGACCACACTCAGGGCCAGGACGACGCGCTGCTCGACATCTACCGCAAGCTGCGTCCGGGCGAGCCCCCCACGCGTGAGGCCGCGCAGACGCTTCTGGAGAACCTGTACTTCAACCCGAAGCGCTACGACCTCGCCAAGGTCGGCCGCTACAAGGTCAACAAGAAGCTGGGCGCGGAGGCCCCGCTCGACGCGGGCATCCTGACCGTCGAGGACATCATCTCGACGATCAAGTACCTGGTGAAGCTGCACGCCGGCGAGACCGAGACCACCGGGGACAGCGGCAGCACGATCGTCGTCGAGACCGACGACATCGACCACTTCGGCAACCGTCGTCTGCGCAGCGTCGGCGAGCTCATCCAGAACCAGGTCCGTACGGGTCTGGCGCGTATGGAGCGAGTCGTCCGTGAGCGCATGACGACCCAGGACGTCGAGGCGATCACGCCGCAGACCCTGATCAACATCCGGCCGGTCGTCGCCTCCATCAAGGAGTTCTTCGGCACCAGCCAGCTGTCGCAGTTCATGGACCAGAACAACCCGCTGTCGGGTCTCACCCACAAGCGCCGTCTGTCGGCTCTTGGCCCGGGTGGTCTCTCCCGTGAGCGGGCCGGCTTCGAGGTCCGTGACGTGCACCCGTCTCACTACGGCCGTATGTGCCCGATCGAGACTCCCGAAGGCCCGAACATCGGTCTGATCGGTTCGCTGGCCTCCTACGGCCGCGTCAACGCGTTCGGCTTCGTCGAGACGCCGTACCGCCGGGTCACCGACGGTGTCGTCACCGACGAGGTCGACTACCTGACGGCCGACGAAGAGGACCGCTTCGTCATCGCGCAGGCCAACGCCACGCTCTCGGACGACATGCGGTTCGCCGAGAACCGCGTCCTCGTCCGCCGCCGTGGCGGTGAGGTCGACTATGTCGCCGGTGACGACGTGGACTACATGGACGTCTCGCCGCGCCAGATGGTGTCGGTCGCGACCGCCATGATCCCGTTCCTCGAGCACGACGACGCCAACCGTGCCCTCATGGGCGCGAACATGATGCGTCAGGCCGTGCCGCTGATCAAGTCCGAGTCCCCGCTCGTCGGCACCGGCATGGAGTACCGCTCCGCCGTCGACGCCGGCGACGTGGTCAAGGCCGAGAAGGACGGTGTGGTCCAGGAGGTCTCCGCGGACTACATCACCACCGCCAACGACGACGGCACGTACATCACGTACCGCCTGGCCAAGTTCTCCCGGTCCAACCAGGGCACCTCGGTCAACCAGAAGGTCATCGTCAACGAGGGCGACCGGATCATCACGGGCCAGGTGCTCGCCGACGGTCCCGCCACCCAGAACGGCGAGATGGCGCTGGGCAAGAACCTGCTCGTGGCGTTCATGCCGTGGGAGGGTCACAACTACGAGGACGCGATCATCCTGTCGCAGCGCCTCGTGCAGGACGACGTCCTCTCCTCGATCCACATCGAGGAGCACGAGGTCGACGCCCGTGACACCAAGCTCGGCCCCGAGGAGATCACCCGGGACATCCCGAACGTCTCCGAGGAGGTCCTCGCCGACCTCGACGAGCGCGGCATCATCCGTATCGGTGCCGAGGTCGTCGCCGGCGACATCCTCGTCGGCAAGGTCACGCCCAAGGGTGAGACCGAGCTGACGCCGGAGGAGCGCCTGCTTCGTGCGATCTTCGGTGAGAAGGCCCGTGAGGTCCGTGACACCTCGCTGAAGGTCCCGCACGGCGAGATCGGCAAGGTCATCGGCGTCCGCGTCTTCGACCGCGAGGAGGGCGACGAGCTTCCCCCCGGTGTGAACCAGCTGGTGCGCGTGTACGTGGCGCAGAAGCGCAAGATCACCGACGGTGACAAGCTCGCCGGCCGCCACGGCAACAAGGGCGTCATCTCCAAGATCCTGCCCATCGAGGACATGCCGTTCCTCGAGGACGGGACCCCGGTCGACATCATCCTCAACCCGCTGGGTGTGCCGTCCCGAATGAACCCGGGACAGGTCCTGGAGATCCACCTCGGCTGGCTCGCCAGCCGCGGCTGGGACGTCTCCGGCCTCGCGGACGAGTGGGCGCAGCGCCTCCAGGCGATCGGCGCCGACGCGGTCGAGCCGGGCACGAACGTCGCGACCCCCGTCTTCGACGGTGCGCGCGAGGACGAGCTCGCCGGTCTGCTGGAGCACACGATTCCGAACCGCGACGGCGAGCGCATGGTGCTCCCGACCGGTAAGGCGCCGCTGTTCGACGGCCGTTCGGGTGAGCCCTTCCCGGAGCCGATCTCGGTCGGCTACATGTACATCCTGAAGCTGCACCACCTGGTCGACGACAAGCTGCACGCCCGTTCGACCGGCCCGTACAGCATGATCACCCAGCAGCCGCTGGGTGGTAAGGCCCAGTTCGGTGGCCAGCGCTTCGGTGAGATGGAGGTGTGGGCGCTGGAGGCATACGGCGCCGCGTACGCCCTCCAGGAGCTGCTGACCATCAAGTCCGACGACGTCACCGGCCGCGTGAAGGTCTACGAGGCCATCGTCAAGGGCGAGAACATCCCCGAGCCCGGCATCCCCGAGTCCTTCAAGGTGCTCATCAAGGAGATGCAGTCGCTCTGCCTGAACGTGGAGGTGCTGTCCAGCGACGGTATGTCCATCGAGATGCGTGACACCGACGAGGACGTCTTCCGCGCTGCGGAGGAGCTCGGCATCGACCTGTCCCGGCGCGAGCCGAGCAGCGTCGAAGAGGTCTGACGGGAGTCCGGCGGGGCCCTTACCCACAGGGCCCCGCCGACCCCCAGGCCCCCGTTTCAGACCCCAAGACTTACAACCCTGAGAGGGATTGACGCATAGTGCTCGACGTCAACTTCTTCGATGAGCTCCGGATCGGTCTGGCCACCGCTGACGACATCCGTCAGTGGAGCCACGGCGAGGTCAAGAAGCCCGAGACCATCAACTACCGCACCCTCAAGCCCGAAAAGGACGGACTCTTCTGCGAGAAGATCTTCGGTCCGACCCGGGACTGGGAGTGCTACTGCGGCAAGTACAAGCGTGTCCGCTTCAAGGGCATCATCTGTGAGCGCTGCGGCGTCGAGGTGACTCGCGCCAAGGTGCGTCGTGAGCGGATGGGCCACATCGAGCTGGCCGCTCCTGTTACGCACATCTGGTACTTCAAGGGTGTCCCGAGCCGGCTGGGCTACCTGCTCGACCTGGCTCCCAAGGACCTCGAGAAGGTCATCTACTTCGCGGCGTACATGATCACGTACGTCGACGAGGAGCGCCGTACGCGTGACCTGCCCTCCCTGGAGGCGCACGTATCCGTCGAGCGGCAGCAGGTCGAGAACCGCCGGGACGCCGACCTGGAGGCCCGCGCCAAGAAGCTCGAGACCGACCTGGCCGAGCTCGAGGCCGAGGGCGCCAAGGCCGACGTGCGCCGCAAGGTGCGCGAGGGTGCCGAGCGCGAGATGAAGCAGCTGCGTGACCGTGCGCAGCGCGAGATCGACCGTCTCGACGAGGTGTGGACCCGGTTCAAGAACCTCAAGGTCCAGGACCTCGAGGGCGACGAGCTCCTCTACCGCGAGCTGCGTGACCGCTTCGGCACGTACTTCGACGGCTCGATGGGTGCCGCGGCGCTGCAGAAGCGCCTGGAGTCCTTCGACCTCGACGAGGAAGCCGAGAAGCTCCGCGAGATCATCCGTACCGGCAAGGGCCAGAAGAAGACCCGTGCGCTCAAGCGCCTGAAGGTCGTCTCCGCGTTCCTGCAGACCAGCAACAGCCCCAAGGGCATGGTGCTCGACTGCGTGCCGGTCATCCCGCCGGACCTTCGCCCGATGGTGCAGCTGGACGGTGGCCGCTTCGCGACCTCCGACCTGAACGACCTGTACCGCCGTGTGATCAACCGGAACAACCGACTGAAGCGCCTTCTCGACCTCGGTGCGCCCGAGATCATCGTGAACAACGAGAAGCGCATGCTCCAGGAGGCCGTCGACGCGCTGTTCGACAACGGTCGTCGTGGTCGCCCGGTCACCGGTCCCGGTAACCGTCCGCTGAAGTCCCTCAGCGACATGCTGAAGGGTAAGCAGGGTCGATTCCGTCAGAACCTGCTCGGTAAGCGTGTGGACTACTCCGCGCGTTCCGTGATCGTCGTCGGTCCGCAGCTGAAGCTGCACCAGTGCGGTCTGCCCAAGGCGATGGCGCTGGAGCTCTTCAAGCCGTTCGTGATGAAGCGCCTGGTCGACCTGAACCACGCGCAGAACATCAAGAGCGCCAAGCGCATGGTGGAGCGCGGCCGCACGGTCGTGTACGACGTCCTCGAAGAGGTCATCGCCGAGCACCCGGTTCTGCTGAACCGTGCTCCCACCCTGCACCGCCTCGGTATCCAGGCCTTCGAGCCGCAGCTGGTCGAGGGCAAGGCCATCCAGATCCACCCGCTCGTCTGCACCGCGTTCAACGCGGACTTCGACGGTGACCAGATGGCCGTGCACCTGCCGCTGTCCGCGGAGGCGCAGGCCGAGGCCCGCATCCTGATGCTGTCCTCGAACAACATCCTCAAGCCCGCCGACGGCCGTCCGGTGACGATGCCGACCCAGGACATGGTCCTCGGTCTGTTCTTCCTCACCACCGACAGCGAGATGCGGAACGTGAAGGGCGCGGACCGCGGCTTCTCGTCCGTGGCCGAGGCGATCATGGCCTTCGACGCCGGCGAGCTCTCGCTCCAGTCGAAGATCGACATCCGCTTCCCGGTGGGCACCATCCCGCCGCGTGGCTGGATGCCGCCCGCCCAGGAAGAGGGCGAGCCGGAGTGGCAGCAGGGTGACAGCTTCCGTCTGAAGACCACGCTCGGCCGTGCGCTCTTCAACGAACTGTTGCCCGAGGACTACCCGTTCGTCGACTACGAGGTCGGCAAGAAGCAGCTCTCCGAGATCGTCAACGACCTCGCCGAGCGCTACCCGAAGGTCATCGTGGCGGCGACGCTCGACAACCTGAAGGCGTCCGGCTTCTACTGGGCCACCCGTTCCGGCGTCACCGTCGCCATCTCCGACGTCGTCGTTCCCGAGGCGAAGAAGGAGATCGTCAAGGGCTACGAGGCGCAGGACGAGAAGGTCCAGAAGCAGTACGAGCGCGGTCTGATCACCAAGGACGAGCGCACGCAGGAGCTCATCGCGATCTGGACCAAGGCGACCAACGAGGTTGCCGAGGCGATGAACGACAACTTCCCGAAGACCAACCCGATCTTCATGATGGTGAACTCGGGTGCACGAGGCAACATGATGCAGATGCGTCAGATTGCCGGTATGCGTGGTCTGGTGTCGAACGCGAAGAACGAGACCATCCCGCGTCCGATCAAGGCCTCGTTCCGTGAGGGCCTGTCCGTGCTGGAGTACTTCATCTCCACGCACGGTGCCCGTAAGGGTCTGGCGGACACCGCCCTTCGTACCGCCGACTCCGGTTACCTCACCCGTCGTCTGGTCGACGTCTCCCAGGACGTCATCATTCGCGAGGAGGACTGCGGCACGGAGCGTGGCCTCAAGCTGGCCATCGCCGAGCGCGGCGCGGACGGTGTGCTGCGCAAGGCGGACAACGCCGAGACCAGCGTGTACGCGCGCTGCCTCGCCGAGGACATCGTCGTCGACGGCAAGGTGCTCGCCCCGGCGGGCGTCGACCTCGGTGACGTCCTCATCGACCAGCTGGTCAAGGCCGGCATCGAGGAGGTCAAGACCCGCTCGGTCCTGACCTGCGAGTCCGCCGTCGGCACCTGCGCCATGTGCTACGGCCGCTCGCTGGCCACCGGCAAGCTGGTCGACATCGGTGAGGCGGTCGGCATCATCGCCGCCCAGTCCATCGGTGAGCCCGGTACCCAGCTGACGATGCGTACCTTCCACACCGGTGGTGTGGCCGGTGACGACATCACCCAGGGTCTGCCGCGTGTCGTCGAGCTCTTCGAGGCCCGTACCCCGAAGGGTGTCGCCCCGATCTCCGAGGCCACCGGCCGCGTCCGGATCGAGGAGACCGAGAAGACCAAGAAGCTGGTCGTCACCCCGGACGACGGCAGCGACGAGACGGCGTACCCGATCTCGAAGCGTGCCCGGCTCCTGGTCAGCGAGGGCGAGCACGTCGAGGTGGGCCAGAAGCTCACCGTGGGTGCCACCAACCCGCACGACGTGCTGCGCATCCTGGGCCAGCGTGCCGTCCAGGTCCACCTGGTCGGCGAGGTCCAGAAGGTCTACAACTCGCAGGGTGTGTCGATCCACGACAAGCACATCGAGATCATCATCCGGCAGATGCTGCGCCGCGTGACGATCATCGAGTCCGGCGACGCCGAGCTGCTGCCCGGCGAGCTGGTCGAGCGCTCGAAGTTCGAGACCGAGAACCGTCGTGTGGTCCAGGAGGGTGGTCACCCGGCCTCCGGTCGTCCGCAGCTGATGGGTATCACCAAGGCCTCGCTGGCGACGGAATCCTGGCTGTCGGCCGCCTCCTTCCAGGAGACGACCCGAGTCCTGACGGACGCGGCGATCAACGCCAAGTCCGACAGCCTCATCGGCCTCAAGGAGAACGTCATCATCGGTAAGCTCATCCCGGCCGGTACGGGTCTGTCCCGCTACCGCAACATCCGGGTCGAGCCGACCGAGGAGGCCAAGGCCGCGATGTACTCGGCCGTCGGCTACGACGACATCGACTACTCGCCGTTCGGCACCGGCTCCGGCCAGGCCGTTCCGCTGGAGGACTACGACTACGGTCCGTACAACCAGTAAGCGAGCAGCCTGAGTCAGGCACAGTCGAGGGCGGTCACCTTTCGGGGTGGCCGCCCTTCGGCGTGCCTGGCTTGATTCGGGCCGTAGCGGGCGTCTCCGGGTTTTCTCCGGGCAGACCCCGATGCCCTCGATGCCGGTTCGGCGCATCATGGAGGGACCCGACCAGTACGGGGGAGGTGCTCCATGACGCATCCGTCGTGGCAGCCGGGGCAGCCGTGGCAGCCATGGAAGGGCAGCAGTGCGCCGCAGCCGTGGTCCGGCGCCGGCGCGCCGCAGCCGTGGACGGGGCCGAGCGCGCCGTCCATGCTGGCCTCGCACGCCGACCGTGAGCGCGCCGTCGACGTGCTCAGAGCCGGCTACGCCGAGGGGCGGCTGGAGCAGCCGGAGTTCGAGCAGCGGGTCTCGCGGGCCTACACGGCCCGTACGGTGGGGGACCTGGCCCTGCTCGTCGCCGACCTGCCCCAGGGCCCCATGCCGCACCCGGCGCCCATGACGCCCGTACCACCGACGTTCCTGGCGGCGCCCCGGCCGCCGACGAACGGCAAGGCCGTCGGTTCGGCGGTCTGCGGGGTGCTGTGCCTCGTGAGCTTCGGCCTGACCGGCATTCCGGCCGTCGCCCTGGGGCACGCCGCGCGCGCCGAGATCCGCCGAACCGGCGAGGGCGGCGATGCCCTCGCTCTCACCGGCCTCGTGCTGGGGTGGCTGTCGACCGCGGCCTGGGCGGCCATGCTGACGCTGATGATCGTCGCTGCCGCCTTGTCCGCATGACGGCTGCGGGCGCTCGTTCCGTCGACCGTGCGATGTGGCGCTGACATGCCGGGATCGCCGATTCGAAGATCAAACACGGCGTACGGTCTTGACATCGGCCGTATGGCGATGCGGGCGAGGCCCATTTGTTTTGACCGCAGCGAATGAGGTAGGTACGCTCAGACCTTGTGCCTGGGGTGTGCCCTGGCTCTCGTGCGTGCCTTTACCCGCATCGCGAGCTGTGAGCGGCCACCGTAATCTGTGCTGTTTTCGCCTTGCGGCGGGAGTCCGCCGGATTCGACACACCCGACCGCGTGGGTCGGCGACGTTCCAGGTTAGCTTCACCATTCGGCACACAGAAACCGGAGAAGTAGTGCCTACGATCCAGCAGCTGGTCCGTAAGGGCCGGCAGGACAAGGTCGAGAAGAACAAGACGCCCGCACTCGAGGGTTCCCCTCAGCGTCGTGGCGTCTGCACGCGTGTGTTCACGACCACCCCGAAGAAGCCGAACTCGGCCCTGCGTAAGGTCGCGCGTGTGCGTCTGACCAGCGGGATCGAGGTCACCGCTTACATTCCGGGTGAGGGACACAACCTGCAGGAGCACTCCATCGTGCTCGTGCGCGGCGGCCGTGTGAAGGACCTGCCGGGTGTTCGCTACAAGATCATCCGTGGCTCCCTCGACACCCAGGGTGTCAAGAACCGCAAGCAGGCCCGTTCCCGCTACGGCGCCAAGAAGGAGAAGTAGAAATGCCTCGTAAGGGCCCCGCCCCGAAGCGCCCGGTCATCATCGACCCGGTCTACGGTTCTCCTCTGGTGACGTCGCTCATCAACAAGGTGCTGCTGAACGGCAAGCGCTCCACCGCCGAGCGCATCGTCTACGGCGCCATGGAGGGTCTGCGTGAGAAGACGGGCAACGACCCGATCATCACGCTGAAGCGCGCGCTGGAGAACATCAAGCCGACCCTCGAGGTCAAGTCCCGCCGTGTCGGTGGTGCGACGTACCAGGTTCCGATCGAGGTCAAGCCCGGTCGTGCCAACACGCTCGCGCTGCGCTGGCTGGTCGGTTACTCCCGCGCCCGTCGCGAGAAGACCATGACCGAGCGTCTGCTCAACGAGCTTCTCGACGCTTCGAACGGCCTCGGTGCGGCCGTCAAGAAGCGCGAGGACACGCACAAGATGGCCGAGTCCAACAAGGCCTTCGCGCACTACCGCTGGTAGTCGCTACCCACATCGAGACCGAGAGAAGACTGAAGCCTTATGGCTACCACTTCACTTGACCTGGCCAAGGTCCGCAATATCGGGATCATGGCCCACATCGACGCGGGCAAGACGACCACCACCGAGCGGATCCTGTTCTACACCGGTGTGTCTTACAAGATCGGTGAGGTCCACGACGGCGCTGCCACCATGGACTGGATGGAGCAGGAGCAGGAGCGTGGCATCACGATCACGTCTGCTGCGACCACCTGTCACTGGCCGCTCGAGGACAACGACTACACCATCAACATCATCGACACCCCGGGGCACGTCGACTTCACCGTTGAGGTGGAGCGCTCCCTGCGTGTGCTCGACGGTGCCGTGACGGTGTTCGACGGTGTCGCCGGTGTCGAGCCGCAGTCCGAGACGGTGTGGCGTCAGGCCGACCGTTACGGCGTGCCGCGTATCTGCTTCGTCAACAAGCTGGACCGTACCGGCGCCGAGTTCCACCGCTGCGTGGACATGATCTCGGACCGCCTGGGCGCCCAGCCGCTCGTCATGCAGCTTCCGATCGGCGCCGAGGCCGACTTCAAGGGCGTCGTGGACCTGGTCCGCATGAAGGCGCTCGTGTGGTCCGCCGAGGCCGCCAAGGGCGAGATGTACGACGTCGTCGACATCCCGGCCACGCACACCGAGGCTGCCGAGGAGTACCGCGGCAAGCTGATCGAGGGCGTCGCCGAGAACGACGAAGAGATCATGGAGCTGTACCTGGAGGGCCAGGAGCCCACCGAGGAGCAGCTGTACGCCGCGATCCGTCGCATCACCATCGCGTCCGGCAAGTCCAGCGACACCACCGTCACCCCGGTGTTCTGTGGTACCGCGTTCAAGAACAAGGGCGTCCAGCCCCTGCTCGACGCGGTCGTGCGCTACCTGCCGACCCCGCTCGACGTCGAGGCCATCGAGGGCCACGACGTGAAGGACCCCGAGCTGGTCGTCAAGCGCAAGCCGTCCGACGACGAGCCGCTGTCCGCGCTGGCGTTCAAGATCATGAGCGACCCGCACCTCGGCAAGCTCACCTTCGTCCGGGTTTACTCGGGCCGCCTGGAGTCCGGCACCGCCGTGCTGAACTCCGTCAAGGGCAAGAAGGAGCGCATCGGCAAGATCTACCGCATGCACGCGAACAAGCGTGAGGAGATCGACTCGGTGGGCGCCGGCGACATCATCGCCGTCATGGGCCTGAAGCAGACCACCACCGGTGAGACGCTGTCCGACGACAAGAACCCGGTCATCCTGGAGTCCATGGACTTCCCGGCGCCGGTCATCCAGGTCGCCATCGAGCCCAAGTCGAAGGGCGACCAGGAGAAGCTGGGCGTCGCGATCCAGCGCCTGGCCGAGGAGGACCCGTCCTTCCAGGTCCACTCGGACGAGGAGACCGGCCAGACCATCATCGGTGGTATGGGCGAGCTGCACCTCGAGGTGCTGGTCGACCGTATGCGCCGTGAGTTCAAGGTCGAGGCCAACGTCGGCAAGCCGCAGGTCGCCTACCGTGAGACGATCCGCAAGGCCGTCGAGCGCGTCGACTACACGCACAAGAAGCAGACTGGTGGTACCGGCCAGTTCGCCAAGGTGCAGATCGCGATCGAGCCGATCGAGGGCGGCGACGCCTCGTACGAGTTCGTGAACAAGGTGACCGGTGGTCGTATCCCGAAGGAGTACATCCCTTCGGTCGACGCCGGTGCGCAGGAGGCCATGCAGTTCGGCATCCTCGCCGGTTACGAGATGACCGGCGTGCGCGTCACCCTCATCGACGGTGGCTACCACGAGGTCGACTCCTCGGAGCTCGCCTTCAAGATCGCCGGCTCGCAGGCCTTCAAGGAGGCCGCGCGCAAGGCCAGCCCCGTGCTCCTTGAGCCGATGATGGCCGTCGAGGTCACCACGCCCGAGGACTACATGGGCGAGGTCATCGGCGACATCAACTCCCGCCGTGGCCAGATCCAGGCCATGGAGGAGCGGGCGGGTGCTCGCGTCGTGAAGGGCCTCGTGCCCCTCTCGGAGATGTTCGGTTACGTCGGCGACCTGCGCAGCAAGACGTCCGGCCGTGCCAGCTACTCCATGCAGTTCGACTCCTACGCCGAGGTTCCGCGGAACGTCGCCGAGGAGATCATCGCGAAGGCCAAGGGCGAGTAACGCACCGCGTTCACACGCTTTAGGCTTGACTCCGGAGCCTTGAGGGGCAAACACCCGCGAACACGGATGTTTGCCCCGAGGCCCGGGCTTTCCAGCAAAGATCACCTGGCGCCGATGAAGCAAGGCGTTCAGAACCACTCCACAGGAGGACCCCGTGGCGAAGGCGAAGTTCGAGCGGACTAAGCCCCACGTCAACATCGGCACCATCGGTCACATCGACCACGGTAAGACGACCCTTACGGCCGCCATTACCAAGGTGCTGCACGACGCGTACCCGGACCTGAACGAGGCCTCGGCCTTCGACCAGATCGACAAGGCTCCCGAGGAGCGCCAGCGCGGTATCACCATCTCCATCGCGCACGTCGAGTACCAGACCGAGACGCGTCACTACGCCCACGTCGACTGCCCCGGTCACGCGGACTACATCAAGAACATGATCACCGGTGCTGCCCAGATGGACGGCGCCATCCTCGTGGTCGCCGCCACCGACGGCCCGATGCCGCAGACCAAGGAGCACGTGCTCCTGGCCCGCCAGGTCGGCGTTCCGTACATCGTCGTCGCCCTGAACAAGGCCGACATGGTGGACGACGAGGAGATCCTGGAGCTCGTCGAGCTCGAGGTTCGTGAGCTGCTCTCCGAGTACGAGTTCCCGGGCGACGACCTGCCGGTCGTCAAGGTCTCGGCGCTCAAGGCCCTTGAGGGCGACAAGGAGTGGGGCAACACCGTCCTCGAGCTCATGAAGGCCGTGGACGAGAACATCCCGCAGCCCGAGCGTGACGTCGACAAGCCGTTCCTGATGCCGATCGAGGACGTCTTCACGATCACCGGTCGCGGTACGGTCGTCACCGGCCGTATCGAGCGTGGTGTCCTCAAGGTCAACGAGACCGTCGACATCGTCGGCATCAAGACCGAGAAGACCACCACCACGGTCACCGGCATCGAGATGTTCCGCAAGCTGCTCGACGAGGGCCAGGCCGGTGAGAACGTCGGTCTGCTGCTCCGCGGCATCAAGCGCGAGGACGTCGAGCGCGGCCAGGTCATCATCAAGCCCGGTTCGGTTACGCCGCACACCGAGTTCGAGGCCCAGGCCTACATCCTGTCCAAGGACGAGGGTGGCCGCCACACGCCGTTCTTCAACAACTACCGTCCGCAGTTCTACTTCCGTACGACGGACGTGACCGGCGTTGTGACCCTCCCCGAGGGCACCGAGATGGTCATGCCGGGTGACAACACCGAGATGAAGGTGGAGCTCATCCAGCCCGTCGCCATGGAAGAGGGCCTGAAGTTCGCCATCCGTGAGGGTGGCCGGACGGTCGGCGCCGGCCAGGTCACCAAGATCAACAAGTGAGCTTGTTGATTTGACCTGGTAGCTCCAGCGCGAGCTCCTGAAGGGGCCCGTACGACTTTGGTCGTACGGGCCTCTTTGCTGTGCGGCGTGGGGGACGCGTCAGGTGTTGGAGCCGTCCTCGACGAGGCAGAAGTCGATGTGGCTGAGGCCGTAGAAGTCGTCCGGGTCCATCTGAGTGCTCGTGTTGAGCGGCGCGTGGAGATCTTCGTCGGCCTGGATGCCCGTGGGCCGGTAGTCATAGAGATTGGCGTTCGGGCCGCCCTTGACGATCACGCCCGCGGCGTTGAAGTCGTCGCTGATGACGAAGTCGAAGGTGTTGTCGGTGTCGATGTTCTGGATGGTGATCTCGTCGTCTTCCCCGAACGTCCCCTCCGTCACCGGGTCGACCTTGACGATCCGGTCGCAGTCGAAGGGGGGAATGGTGGTGGGCAGCGTGGCGAAGGTCGGGTTGCCCGCCACCTCCACCGGCTGCTCGCCGGAGTCGCTGGGGGGCCCCGGCTGTGCCGACGCGGAACCGGCCCCGAGGGTGACCGCCAGGGCCGTGGTCAGGCCGAGGCCGACGCAGCGCGCTGCCCATCTCGCTCGCGTCGGCCACGCGGCCGCTCGACTGGTTACTCGCACGATAAGTGCTCCTTTTGCTCTGGATCTGCCTGTTTGCACCCTTTTGTGGGCAGTCTGATTATTCGCACAATCGGGTCGGCGTCAGTCCTGGGGAATCCATTTCTTGGGCCGTCCGGGGTGCAGGGCACCGGAAAGGACGAACGTCGGCCCCGGCGGCGTGCGCCGGGTAGTCGAGGGTGTCGGCAACACGCCCGTATGTGCTGGTGCTCGCGATGCGGTCATAGTAAATACACGTAAATACAGATTCTGCGCATTTCGGGAAGGGCGCCGCCATGTCAGAGACCGCTGCGCCGCCTGGTGGAAGCGCCCGTGCGGGCCAGGCCGGTCACAGGGCTGTCGTCGAGCGTTCTCTGCGGGGTTTCACCGGGGCGGGCTACGACAAGGGCCGGCCCTGGCTGATCCAGGCCGCGTGGTTCGCCGTATTGCATCTCGTGTTCCGCAAATGGTGGTTCCCGGCCCGCTGGCGGCCTGCGGTGCTGCGGGCGTTCGGTGCGCGGGTCGGGCGGCGGGTGCTGATCCGGCACGGTGTCCGGGTGCACTGGCCCTGGCGGCTGTCCGTCGGCGACGACGTGTGGATCGGTGAGGGCGCCTGGTTGCTGAACCTTCAGCCGATCACTATCGGCAGCGACGTGTGTGTCTCGCAGGACGCGTTCCTGTGCACCGGAAGTCACCAACACCGCAGCCCCACCATGGAGTTCGACAACGGGCCGATCCGCCTGGAGCCCGGATCCTGGGTCGCGGCGCGGGCCGTCGTGCTGCGCGGCGTGACCGTCGGCCGCAGCGCGGTCGTCGGTGCCTCGGCGATCGCCCACCGGGACCTCGCTCCCGGCGAGGTCATCACCCAGGGGGTCGCGGCATGAGAGTCGTCCATGTGGTGACGCTCGTGAGCGACGACGGAGCGTACGGCGGTCCGACCAGCGTGGCCGCCGGGCACCTTGAGGAGTGCGCGGCCCGAGGCCACGAGGTCACGCTGGTGTCGCTGTGGCGAGGCAGGTCCTCAGCGCCGAAACGCCTCGGCTCGGTGCCGCTGCGCACGCGTCCGGCCCGCTCACTGCTCCCGGGGCGCTTCACCGGGCTCATGCATCCGCTGCTGGTCAGGGACCTGTGGGTCTCGATGGGCAGGGCCGACGTGGTCCACGTCCACGCGGGGCGCGACCTCGTCTCCCTCGCGGCGCTCGCCGTCGCCGCGTTGCGCCGCAAGAAGTTCTTCGCGCAGACGCATGGCATGCTGCAGCCCCGGCACGCGGCCGTTGCCAGGCTCTTCGACCGTGTCTACGTGCCGCTGCTGCGGCGCGCGCACGGCTGCCTGGTCCTCACCGAGCACGAGCGCCGGGCCGTGGCCGAGGTCATCGGTGCCGACGGTCCGCCGCTGATGACCCTGCCCAACGGGGTGCGACCCGAGCCCGGGGGAGGGGCGGAGCACCCGCGGCGCCACCGCGAGGTGCTCTTCCTCGCCAGACTGCACCCGCGCAAGCGTCCGGAGGCGTTCGTCGAGATGGCCGCTCTGGTCCACCGGCGGATGCCCGACGCCCGGTTCACCATCCATGGGGCGGACGAGGGGATGCTGCCGACGGTGCGCCGGCTGATCGCCGCCCATGGACTGCAGGGGATCGTCTCCTACGGCGGGGCTCTGCGGCACCCGGAGGCGGTGCGGGCGTATGCGAGGGCGGCGGTCTATGTGCTGCCCAGCGTCGACGAGCCGTTCCCAATGACCGTGATGGAGGCCCTCTCGGCCGGCACTCCCGTGGTCTGCACGGACAGCTGCGGCATCGCGGACGAGCTGGCTCGCCGGGGCGCGGCGAAGGTCACCGACGGCAGTCCGGAGGCGCTGGCCGAAGCCGTGTGCGGTGTGCTGGCCGACGACGCCGAGCGGGACGCCCTCGTGGAGGCGGGGCATCGCGCCGTCCGGGAGGCGTTCTCGATTCATGCGGTGACGGATCGGCTGGAGGCGATCTATCGGGGTGCCTGTCACGTGCCCTCTCGGGATTAGCTCGCGCGCGGACGACTCCGAGAATTCGGTACGCGGTTGCTCCTTCTGCCCGTTCACGCACGAGGTCAGGTAATGGAATTCTCCAGCACGCTGCAGCAGCTCTCGAAGGTGCAGAAGCCCGCCCAGGGGGTTTCCGTCTACGCACGGTTCGTCAACCGGCCGGCCGGGAGACTGCTCGCAGCAGCGGCGTACCGTATCGGGCTCTCGCCCAATCATGTGACGGCCGTCAGCGCGCTGGTCACTTTCGCGGCCGTTCTCGCGATTGCACTGTGCCCGCCTTCATATGCGGTGGGACAGTGGGTCTCACTCGCGCTGCTTCTCGGGTTCGCGCTCGATTCCGCGGACGGTCAGCTGGCCAGGCTGCACCGGTCGTCCAGCCTTTCCGGGGAGTGGCTGGACCATGTGGTGGACTGCGCGAAAATCCTGGGCATTCACGCTGCGGTGCTGATTTCCTTCTACCGCTTCTTCGATCTGACGCAGCCCGCGCTACTGCTCCCGGTCATCTTCCAGTTCGCCGCCGTCCTGCTGTTCTTCGGAGGGATTCTCACGGAACAGCTGAGAAGGCGAAGGGTGAAGCCGCCCACCGGGCCGCCGGCCCCGGCTTCCAGTGTTCGGGGCATGGTCCTGTTGCCCGTGGATTACGGCCTGTTCTGCCTGATCTTCCTGTCCCTGGGGAACCAGAAGCTGTTCCTCGCACTGTACGTCGCCCTGCTCGTGGCCCATGTCGTGCTGCTTCCGGCGTTCTTTGCCAAGTGGCTCCGGGAGCTCTCCTGACGCGAACTCGGACGGAGGTATCGGGCACCTTGTGATGCGGAAACGCGCGTCATATCACATGAAAAGGTGTAAACAGTGATTAATCTGCCAGTCGGATTCCGGCTTTCCAGAAGGAGCTGCCATGAGCAAGCAGGTGGATGTCGTTGTCGCGGGTGGCGGAGGATTCATTGGTGGGCATCTGGCGGCCCACCTTTTGTCCCAGGGCCTGACCGTGCGGTGTGTCGACATCAAGCCGCAGCATGAGTGGCAGCAGGTGCATGCCGGCGCCGAGAACGTCGTCGCCGATCTGTCCCTCCTCGAAAGCGCCCGCGCCGCCGTCCGGAACGCCCGTCAGGTGTACATGCTGGCCGCCGACATGGGCGGCATGGGATTCATCGAGAACCACAAGGCGGCCTGCATGATGTCGGTGCTGACCAGCACCCACATGCTCAAGGCCGCGCAAGAGGCGGGTGTGGAGCGCTATTTCTATTCCTCGTCCGCCTGCGTGTACGCCGCCGACAAACAGGGCGACCCGAAAGTCACCGCCCTCAAGGAGGAGGACGCCTACCCGGCGCAGCCCGAGGACGGCTACGGCTGGGAGAAGCTCTTCTCGGAGCGCATGTGCCGCCACTTCGAGGAGGACTACGGGTTCACCTGTCGTGTCGCGCGCTACCACAACGTCTACGGCCCCGCGGGCACCTGGACCGGAGGACGCGAGAAGGCCCCGGCCGCCGTGTGCCGCAAGATCGCCGAGGCGGTCATCTCCGGTGAGCACCGGATCGACATCTGGGGCGACGGCCGGCAGACCCGTTCCTTCATGTACGTCGACGACTGCCTCCACGGCACGCAGATGCTCATGAACGGCACCAGCAGCGTCCCGGTCAACCTCGGCTCCTCCGAGCTGGTCACCATCAACCAACTGGTCGACATCGTCGAGGAGATCGCGGGCATCCGCTGCGAGCGCGCCTACCGGCTGGACGCGCCGCAGGGCGTACGCGGCCGCAACTCCGACAACGGCCTGATTAGGGAACTGTACGGCTGGGAGCCGTCGATCCCGCTGGCCGACGGGCTCGAGAAGACCTACGCCTGGGTCTTCGACCAGGTCAAGCGCGCTCGTTCCTGATCCCTCGAACCGGCCGGGAGAGCAGTACATGAGGATCCTCGTCCACGACTACAGCGGGCACCCGTTCCAGGCCCAGCTCAGCCGTGAACTGGCATACCGCGGTCATGACGTCGTCCACTCGACCTGCTCGGCCTACGTCTCCGGGAAGGGCAACCTCGCCGAGGACACGGTCGTCGGCCTCCGCTTCGTCACCATCGGCGACCGTGTCGTACTGGACAAGGGCGCCTATGTCCGACGCCTCTTCAAGGAGACGTGGCTGGGTCTGGAGCTGGCACGGCAGGTGCGGCGCGAGAAGCCGGACGTGGCGATGCTGGCGAACCTGCCGATCCCGACCCTGGTCGTGGCCGCGTCGGCGCTGAAGGCGCTGCGTATCCCGTGGGTGCTCTGGCACCAGGACATCACCGCCGTCGCACTGAAGAGCTTCGCCGCCGCAGGGGTGTCGAGGCTGATGGGCGTCGCCGCCCGGGTCTTCGAGCAGGGCGAGAAGTGGTCGGCGCGACGGGCCTCGGCGATCGTCGTGATCGCCGACTCCTTCGTGCGGGTCCACCGGGAGTGGGGCACCGCCGGCAAGGTCACCGTCATTCCCAACTGGGCGCCGCTGGACGAGATCCTGCCCGTGCCCCGCGCCAACGCATGGTCGCAGGAGCACGGCCTCACCGGCGTCAGGACCGTGCTGTACTCGGGCACGATCGGCCTCAAGCACAACCCCGTCCTGCTGGTGCGGCTGGCCGAGACCCTGCGTGAGCAGGGCGAACGAGTCCGCCTCGTCGTCGTCAACGACGGACCGGCCGTCCCGGTCATCAAAGAGGCTGCCGCCGCTCGCGGCGTCGACCTGACCCTGCTGCCCTTCCAGCCCTACGAGCGGCTGCCCGAGGTGCTGGGCGCGGGCGATGTGCTGGTCGTGCTTCTGACGGCGGACGCGGGAGAGTTCTCGGTCCCCTCCAAGACGCTGTCCTATCTGTGCGCCGGACGCCCGGTGCTGGGCCTGATGCCGGCGGACAACCTGGCGGCGAAACTGCTCCGGCGGGCCGGCTCGCCGGTGTTCGCCCCCGAGGAGTCCTCGCTGTCCGAAGCGGCCACATGGGTCCGGGAGGTACTGAACGACCCGGCGCGGGCGGAGTCCCTGGGCAAGGAGAGCAGGGCCCTGGCCGAGCGGGAGTTCGCCCTTGAGCGGTGTGCTTCGCGGTTCGAGGAAATTCTGCGGGCGGCAAGCCACGCCCTCACGTGATTAATGTGACTTTATAGTAATTCACGTCATGTGAAACGCCCTCTGAAATGCGCGGGATCGGCCTGGCCTTTGGGCTATAAATCTACCGGTGTCGATCCATTACGTTTGCTCGCTCAATCGGGGGTGCAGGTGCGAGGCGGTGAACAGCGTTCCGTGGCAGCGGTGTGCTGCTGGGCCTTCTTTTTCGTCGCCTTCCTGCCCGCGCTGATTCTCCAGGCCATCGACACGCGATTCGGGACGGCACTCGCCGTGCAGTGTGTCGTCGTGGTGCATACCGGAGTGGGGCTGGCCCGGGTGCTCACCGATACGTCGGTGCGCCTGGTCGCGTTCGGATTCTGGCTCTTCTCCTACGTATGGCTCGGTCTGGCGCCGCTCGCCATGCTCGCCACCGACACCTATCCGCTGGGCCACCGCAGCGGTGAGACGACCGCTTTCGTGGCCGTCATGCTGACGGAACTCGGTCTCCTCGCCTACACCGCGGGGGCGGCCCTGGCCGCCGGACGCAAGCGCGGCAGGTCGGCCGTACTGGAACCGCTGCTGTCCCGCACGCTCTCGCCGCTGCCCGTCCTCCTCCTGTGCGGCCTGTCGCTGCTGCTCGCGGTCGCGCTGATCCCCGGGCAGGAAGGCGGCCTGCGGGCCTACTTCACCAGCCGCCAGGCTCTGTGGCAGTCGGACACCCAATCGGACACGGTGCACGCGCTGCGCGTCTGGTGCCTCGCCGTCCCGGCCTTCTGGTCCATGGTGGCCCTGGTCCACCTGCCCCGCAGGGCCACCGGCGACCGGCTGCTGCGCGCGGTCCGCCGGCTGCTGCTCCCGGCCCTGCTCGCACTCAACGTGATCGTCAACAACCCCATCAGCAGACCGCGGTTCTGGGCCGGAACCGTCCTTTTGGTGCTGCTCTTCTCATGGCGCCGGTTCAACACCCCGCGGGCCTTTCGCGGCACCGCCGTAGCCATCACCGCCGTGGTGCTGTTCGCTTTCCCCTACAGCGACTACTTCCGCTACGACGAACGTGAATCGCTGCAAGTCGTGGGACTTGCGGAGCAGTTCAGCACCAGCATGGACTACGACGCATTCCAGCAAATGCAGACCGGCATCGACTATGTGCAGGAAAACGGCTTCTCGCCGTCGGCCCTGCTCGGTGTCGTCCTGATCGTGATTCCTCGCACCGTGTGGCCCGGAAAACCGCAGGCCACCGGTATCGAATTCGCAGAGTACGCGGGTTATGACTTCCACAACCTCTCCGCGCCGCTGTGGATCGAGAGTTATCTGTGGGGCGGTCCGCTGTGTGTCGTCGCGGTCTTCTGCCTGCTGGGCGCGGCCGGACGGCGGGTGGACGACATCAGGGCACGGCTGCGGGACCGGCAGAGCACCCTGGCGGTTCTGCTGGTCCCCGCCTACGCCTTCTACCAGTTGATCTTCCTGCGCGGCAGCCTCATGGCGATCATCGCGCCCCTCGCGCTGCTCCTGATCCTCCCGCTCTTCCTCACCCGCGCCGTCGGGCCGTCACGGCTCCCGGCCCCGGCGCGGTCACCCGCCACCGCGGGCCACGCACTCATCCCCGGCCACAGGAGGCACCCGTGACCAGCCCCGCCGGTTTCGACGATCGGTACGACGACCCCGACGAGCTTCGCGACCAGGTGCGCCTGCTGCTGAGGTACCGCGCGACCCTCGTGTCGGGCGTGATCCTGGGGCTGCTCGGCGGGCTGCTGCTGGTTCTGCTGCGCGCGGGCAGTTACACCTCCACCGCTGAAGTGCTCGTGCGCCCCAGGTCCGACCCCTTCAGCACGATCGGAGTGGGCGCGGACAGCCAGGTGAGCATGGGCACGGAGCGGCAGATCGCGCTCAGCGCGACCGTCGCGTCCCGGGCTGCAACGGAACTGCGGCACAAGCCCGGCGCCGACGCGCTGCTGGCGGACATGCGCGTGACGAACCTCCCGGACACCCAGGTGCTCCGGTTCGAGTACACGGCGGGCACCGCGCAGGGTGCCGCTCGGGTCACCAACGCGTTCGCCCGGGCCTACCTCGCCGATCGCCAGGACCGCTCCGAGGCCATGGCCGCGCGGATGGCTGCCGGTCTGGAGCGGCAGATCGCCGAGCTGACCGAGCGGCTCGACACGAAGAAGGGCGACCCGCCCGTCGCCGGCGCCGCGGGACTGCGGGAACAGGTCGGCATTCTGCGCAAGAAGATCTCGGACGTAAGGACCTACGACCCCTTCGCCGGCGACATCGTCCGCAGGGCCGAGCCGGCGGCACGGCCCGCGGGACCCGCCCCCGGTTGGCTCATCGCGGCCGGCCTGATCGGCGGTCTCATCCTGGGTGTCGTGCTCGCCTGGCTGCGATCCGCCCTCGAACCACGGGCGCGTTCGGTCGGCGAGGTCCAGCAGGCGCTGCACGCTCCCGTGCTGGGTATCCTCCCGGCTCCTGGCACCGGGGGCGAAGTGCTGGAGGTCGGCCGGGCCGACGGCAGCCGAGCGGAGGCGTACCGGGCCCTGGCCCTGCGTCTGCGGGGCAGCGACGGCCGTATGTCCCTGAGCAGGCTCATGATCGTGGCGCCGAGGCAGCATCGAGGTGCCGAGGCCGTGGCCGTGAATCTCGCCGCCGCCCTCGCCGAGTCCGGTGACGAGGTACGACTGGTGGACGCCGGCGCGCACACCCCCGACCTCTGGGCCCGACTGCCGCTGTCGTGCGGCGACCCGGAGACGGACGACGTACCTGAGGGCGCGGTGGTCGTCGACGCGGGCACGGCCGGGCGGTTCACGCTCTTCCCCCACAGCCGCGGCGCCAGCGGCGAAGACGGGCCGGCGTTTCCGGCCGCGCGTGCCGTGCCGGATGCCGATTCCTGCGGGCCGACGCTCGTCCTGAGCCCGCCTCTTCTGGAACACGGCGACGGTCTGGCGCTCGCCCCGTGCGTGGACGGTGTTCTCGTGGTGGGCGCGCTGGACGACATCAGGCGCGACGACCTCAAGCGCGTGCGCGAGCTGGTCAGCTGCTTGGGCGGACACCTCGTCGGTGCTGCGCTCCACGACGGCACCCGGTCCGGCTTGCTCCGCCGTGTCAGGGGCGGCGATCCGCCGCGCCGGCGGCGGGAAAGGAACGGGCCCATGACTTCCGCTCCGGCCGACGAAGCCCCGGCGAAGCCGACCGCGCCCATGCGGGACGACACGCTCACCACCTCCCGGTGAGCACCTCCGGTACGACGGTGCCGGCCACCGGCCGGTCGACCGTCCGCTCCGGCGTCGCCGCCACCGCACGCGGCGGGTGGTGGGGGTTCCTGGGCTCGACGGTCAACGCGGTATTCGGCTATGTCCTGGTCACCCTGGTCACCCGCGGGCTCGGGGCGTACGGGGCCGGAGCGGTGTTCACCGGCGTCGCGGCCTTCACCATCCTGTGCAACGCCTGCAAGCTCGGCGCCGACACCGGGCTGGTGCGCTTCGTCCCCGGCGACCTGGCCATCACCGGTGGCCGCAAGGTGGGCGCGCTGCTGCGCAGCGCGGTCGTGCCAGGTGCCCTGGCGAGCACCACGGCCGCCGCGCTGCTGTTCCTGTCGCCTCGCACAGCCACCGCGCTGCTGCCGAGTCTCGCTCCAGGCGACGCGGTGACCCTGGTCAGGCTGTTCGCCGTGTTCCTCCCCCTGGCCACGGTCACCCTGATCCTGCTGGGTGCCACTCAGGGGCACGGCACCGTGATCCCGTACGTCGGTGTCGAGCAGATCGGGAAGCCGGTACTGCGCGTACTGATCGCCGTACCGGTTCTGCTGCTGGCCCCGGGGGTGCTGAGTCTGGCCGCCGCCTGGCTCGTGCCCTCGCTGGCCGGTTTCCTCTTCGCCTGGATCGCCCTGCGCAGGTGCCGTCGCAGGAGTACTGAACCCGTCTGCGTACGGGAAACCGCCGTACGGGAGATCGCCGCCACCCGGCGCGGGTTCTGGGCGTTCGCCGCGCCCCGGGCGATCTCGTCCGTGTTCGACATCAGTGCGGTCTGGCTGGGCGTCGTCCTGCTGTCCTCCCTGGCGACGAGCGAGGAAGCGGGTATCTACACCGCCGTCGCCCGCGTGGTCATCGCGGCGACGCTCCTCCAGTTGGCCATCCGGCTGGCCGTCGCCCCGGAGATCAGCCGCCTCCTGGCCCTGGGCGACCTCGCGCAGGCCGCCCATCTCCACCGTGTCTCGACGCGGTGGATCGTGCTGTTCTCCTGGCCGCTGCTCGCCCTGCTCACGAGCTTCCCGGGCACCGTTCTGTCGCTGTTCGGACCGGAGTTCGAGCAGGGGGCGAGCGCGCTGGTGCTGCTCTGTATCGCCTCGGCGGTCAACGTCGGGGTCGGCAACGCCCAGACCGTGCTGCTCATGGCGGGCAAGAGCACCTGGCATCTGGCGGTCACAGGCGTCGCGTTCGCGGTGCAGCTGACGGTCGGGTTCCTCGCGATTCCCCGGCTCGGCGTCCTTGGCGCCGCCCTGTCCTGGGGGGCGGCGACCGTCGTGGAGAACGTCGTCGCAGCCGTGTTGGTGCGGCGGCATCCCGGCTTCGTCTTCATCGACGGCGGATACCTGCTGGCGACGGCCGTCGCACTGTGCCTCACCGTGCCCCTGGTCGTCACCGGCAGGCTGCTGGCAGGTGACACGGCCGTCGGAATTGCCGCCGCAATCACCATGGGATTGTGCGCATTTGGTATAGGTTTGTGGCGATTTCGTACAGCTTTGGGAGTGCACGAACTCGTCGGTGTGCTGCGCGAACGCACCCCATGAGGCCGTCTCGAAACCGAGACCGCCGCTCCATCTCCCCTTCCTCCACCCGTCCTTGCTGCAACCCGGGATGTTCCATGCGCTTGAGAAAAAGCACGAAGCGGGGAGTCACCGCGGCTTCGGTCGCGGCCCTCCTCGCGGCTGCCTCGCTCATCACCGCTTCGGCCTCGGTGGCCGACAGCGACGAAAAGACCCTGACCGCCGACCCCTTGGCGACCTGGCAGACCGACGGCATCGTCTGGTCGATCGAGTACGCACGCGGCGTCGTCTATGTCGGCGGAACGTTCAACAAGGTCCGGCCTCCTGGCGCCGAGCCCGGCCGGCAGGAGGTCGCACGCAAGAACTTCGCGGCCTTCGACGCCGTCACCGGCAAACTGCTGCCGTGCGCCCACCGCTTCACCGGCGCCGGAAACACCGTGCGGGCGCTCAAGGCGACCGCGGACGGCAAGTTGCTCTACGTCGGCGGCTCTTTCGCCAACGCGGGCCAGGCCAGGGCAACCAACGCGGTCGCGCTCAACACGGCCGGCTGCTCGCTGCGCCAGGACTTCCGCCCGAAGATCTCGTCTGCCGTTCGGGCCATCGACGTCACGAAGGGCGCGGTCTACCTGGGAGGCGACTTCACGGCCGTCAACGGCCGGGAGAGGGAGCGCATCGCGGCGTTCACCCGCAGCGGTGCGCTGCTGCCGTTCAAGGCGGAGATCGAGGCTCCGGTACGCGCCATCAGCGCCGCGCCCGAGTACGGCAAGATCATCGTCGGCGGTGACTTCCAGCTGGTCAACGAGGACCTGGAGGCATCGCTCGTCGCCCTGCACCCCCGCACGGGGAAGACGGTGGCCCAGTACACGGACTGGCTGCCGGCCCGATCGGTCGTGAAGGCGCTGGTCCGCGACAAGACCAAGTTCTACGTGGCGGCCGAGGGCACCGGAACGGGCATCTTCGACGGGCGCATCGCCGCCAGCCTCCGTACCGGCAAGCTGGTGTGGAAGGACACCTGCCTGGGCGCAACCCAGGCCCTCGCCCTGCACAACGGCGTTCTCTACAGCGGATCCCACGCCCACGACTGCCGTGACACACCGGGCGGCTTCGCCGAGCACCACAACCGCCAGCACTTCCTGGCCCAGTCGACCCGTGACCGCCGCATCCTGCACTGGTTCCCCGACACGAACGAGGGGATCGGCGAGCAGAACGGTCCCCGGGCCATGGCGATGGCCGGCGGCATCCTGTGGGCGGGCGGCGAGTTCACCACCGTCAACAACCGTCCGCAGCAGAGCCTGACACGCTTCGCGTCCGGCCCGGACCGGGGGGCTCCGGAGAACCCGCCCCGGCTCACGGCCTCGGTCAAGAGCGCCGGTCGGGTGACGCTCACGTGGCGTGCCGCATGGGACCGGGACGACGCGGAGCTGAAGTACCTCATCTACCGGGACGGCGTGCTCGTGACGACGCGGACGGGACGGTCCCAGGAGTGGAACCGTCCCACGATGAAGTACACGGACACGGTCACCCCCGGCTCGCGCCATCGGTACACGATCGCCGTCTCCGACGGGCAGAACACCACGCTCAGGTCGCAGGCGCTCACAGTCACCGCGGTCGCCGACAAGGCTACGAAGGCCTCCAAGGCGTCCAAGGCGTCCAAGGCCTCCAAGGCGTCCAAGGCTTCGAAGGAAAGGCGGCGATGAGGGAGCGTCTCGGCTACGCGCCAGGGGTCTTCGACCTCTTCCACGTGGGCCATCTGAATGTCCTGCGCCGGGCCCGCGGGCACTGCGACCGGCTCGTCGCCGGAGTGTGCTCGGACGACCTCGTGGTGCGCCTGAAAGGCAGGCCGCCCGTGGTACCGCTCGCCGAGCGACTGCAGATCGTCCGCAGTGTGCGCTACGTGGACGAGACTTTCGTCGCGACCGTGGACGACAAGATGGAGATCTGGAAGGAAGTCGGTTTCGACGTCATCTTCAAGGGTGACGACTGGCTCGGCACGGACGTCTGGACGACGCTCGAAACCGAATTCGCGAGGGTGGGGGTGGAGGTCGTCTACTTCCCCTACACCGAGCACACCTCAAGCACCTTGCTCCGGGATGCGCTCCACCTCCTCGCCCCGCAGAAGCCTTCCGAGGCGCTCACGGGTCAGCTCGCCGGACCCCGTCCGGGCGGAGCGGAGAGCTGACGCGGGCGCCGATGGTCTGATGCTGGTGTGACTGACGGGTCCGTTGAGGTTGCGGGCCCGTCAGTCCGTCTGTCCGCCCCCGAATCAGGCGCCGCGCACCCCGCCCGGTCCGGGGCACGGCTGCCCGGGTTTCACCTACGTCACCCTCGGGGTATTCTCTCCGGCTCGATTGGCCAGCCCCCTGCCCCATATGGCAGACTGTCCGAGTTGCTCGGTCGAGTGTTGATGCTGCGCGCCTCCCGCCGGGAGGACCGGAAGCGAGTCCCACAGTACTCGTCGCCCTAACTGCCGTAAGGCAGCGCTGGGGCGGACGTACGGGAATCTTTCGGGAAGTGACAGTGCGACGCCGACCAGGCGCCCGGTGGGCCTCCTAGCTCCCGGCTTGCGGTTCCGGAAGGGCCGTGTTCCCACGCAGGGATGTTCGATCAAGGGGCATCTGTGTCAGCGGGAGCGCGACACGCCCGACCGCGTGGGTCGGAGGAGGTCAAGGGAACACCGGGTTCCAGAGCGTAAGAGAGACAGGACTACTGAGTAGCCATGGCGGGACAGAAGATCCGCATCCGGCTCAAGGCCTACGACCACGAGGTCATCGACTCCTCGGCGAAGAAGATCGTCGAGACGGTGACCCGCACTGGTGCGTCGGTCGCGGGCCCGGTGCCGCTGCCCACTGAGAAGAACGTGTACTGCGTCATCAAGTCGCCGCACAAGTACAAGGACTCGCGCGAGCACTTCGAGATGCGCACGCACAAGCGCCTGATCGACATCCTCGACCCGACTCCCAAGACCGTTGACTCTCTGATGCGACTCGACCTCCCGGCCGGTGTCGACATCGAGATCAAGCTCTGAGGGCCGGTGATCTGAGAATGGCTAAGCAGATCAAGGGCATCCTGGGCGAGAAGCTCGGCATGACGCAGGTGTGGGACGCGAACAACCGTGTTGTTCCGGTCACCGTCGTCAAGGCCGGCCCCAACGTCGTGACCCAGGTGCGTACGAACGACATCGACGGCTACGAGTCGGTCCAGATCGCCTTCGGCGAGATCGACCCGCGCAAGGTGAACAAGCCCCTCAAGGGTCACTTCGCCAAGGCCGACGTCACGCCCCGCCGCCACCTCGTCGAGATCCGCACCGCGGACGCCTCCGAGTACACGCTGGGTCAGGAGATCTCTGCGGAGGTCTTCGAGGCCGGCGTCAAGGTGGACGTGACCGGCAAGAGCAAGGGCAAGGGCTTCGCCGGTGTCATGAAGCGTCACAACTTCAAGGGCCTCGGCGCCGGACACGGCACCCAGCGCAAGCACCGCTCTCCCGGTTCCATCGGTGGCTGCGCCACCCCGGGCCGTGTGTTCAAGGGCCTCCGCATGGCGGGTCGCATGGGCAACGAGCGGGTCACCACCCAGAACCTGACCGTCCACGCCGTTGACGCGGAGAAGGGTCTGCTGCTCATCAAGGGCGCGGTTCCCGGTCCGAACGGCGGCCTCGTCCTGGTCCGCACTGCGGCCAAGGGGGCCTGAGGTAACCGATGAGCACTGTTGACATCCTTTCGCCGGCGGGCGACAAGGCCGGTTCCGTCGAGCTCCCCGCGGAGATCTTCGACGTAGAGAAGATCAGCGTTCCGCTGCTCCACCAGGTCGTCGTCGCGCAGCTGGCCGCTGCCCGCCAGGGCACGCACAAGACCAAGACCCGCGGTGAAGTCCGTGGCGGTGGCAAGAAGCCTTACCGCCAGAAGGGCACCGGTCGCGCCCGTCAGGGTTCGACCCGCGCGCCGCAGTTCGCCGGTGGTGGCGTCGTGCACGGTCCCGTGCCGCGTGACTACTCGCAGCGGACCCCGAAGAAGATGAAGGCCGCGGCCCTGCGCCACGCCCTGACCGACCGGGCCCGCAACAACCGCATCCACGTCGTCTCCGGCGTGATCGAGGGCGACAACCCGTCCACGAAGGCCGCCAAGAGCCTGTTCGGCAAGATCTCGGAGCGCAAGAACCTGCTCCTGGTCGTCGAGCGCGCCGACGAGGCCGCGTGGCTGTCCGCCCGCAACCTGCCCCAGGTCCACATCCTGGAGCCGGGCCAGCTGAACACGTACGACGTTCTCGTCTCGGACGACGTGGTCTTCACCCAGGCCGCGTTCGAGTCCTTCGTGTCGGGCCCGAAGGCCAATGACACCGAAGGGAGCGAGGTCTGATGGCCATCCGTCACCCCGCCATTGCCTCGAAGGCCGCGAAGAAGGCCAAGGAGGCGCGCGTCAAGAAGGCGCGTCGCCACGCCGCCGAGGGCAAGAACACCGTCGTCACGCCGGCGAGCAAGGCGTTCACGGACCTCCGTGACATCCTGATCAAGCCGGTCGTGTCCGAGAAGAGCTACGCGCTCCTCGACGACAACAAGTACACGTTCGTCGTCGCCCCGGGCAGCAACAAGACCCAGATCAAGCAGGCCGTCGAGACGGTCTTCGAGGTCAAGGTCACCGGGGTCAACACGATCAACCGCCAGGGCAAGCGCAAGCGCACCAAGACCGGTTTCGGTCAGCGTGCCGGCACCAAGCGCGCGATCGTGACCCTCGCTGAGGGCGACCGTATCGACATCTTCGGCGGTCCGACCGCCTAAGGGCGGTCCGGATCGTCCGATATCGGACGAGGACTGAGAAATGGGAATCCGCAAGTACAAGCCGACTACGCCGGGCCGTCGTGGCTCCAGCGTCGCCGACTTCGTCGAGGTCACGCGGTCCACGCCGGAGAAGTCGTTGGTCCGCCCCCTGCACAGCAAGGGTGGCCGTAACAACTCCGGTCGTGTGACCGTCCGCCACCAGGGTGGTGGCCACAAGCGCGCCTACCGAGTGATCGACTTCCGTCGTCACGACAAGGACGGCGTGCCGGCGAAGGTCGCGCACATCGAGTACGACCCCAACCGCACCGCGCGCATCGCGCTGCTGCACTACGCCGACGGCGAGAAGCGCTACATCCTCGCCCCGCGCAACCTGCAGCAGGGTGACCGCGTGGAGAACGGTCCCGGGGCCGACATCAAGCCGGGCAACAACCTGGCGCTCCGCAACATCCCGGTCGGTACCACGATCCACGCGATCGAGCTCCGTCCCGGTGGCGGCGCCAAGTTCGCCCGCTCCGCCGGTGCCTCCGTGCAGCTGCTCGCGAAGGAGGGCTCGATGGCCCACCTCCGCATGCCCTCCGGCGAGATCCGCCTGGTCGACGTGCGCTGCCGCGCCACCGTCGGCGAGGTCGGCAACGCCGAGCAGAGCAACATCAACTGGGGCAAGGCCGGCCGTAAGCGCTGGCTGGGCGTTCGTCCGACCGTTCGCGGTGTGGCGATGAACCCGGTTGACCACCCCCACGGTGGTGGTGAGGGCAAGACCTCCGGTGGTCGCCACCCGGTCAGCCCCTGGGGTCAGAAGGAAGGTCGTACTCGTGCTCCCAAGAAGGCGAGCAACAAGTACATCGTCCGCCGCCGCAAGACGAACAAGAAGCGCTAGGAGCGGGTTTAGATGCCGCGCAGTCTCAAGAAGGGGCCCTTCGTCGACGACCACCTGATCAAGAAGGTGGAAACGCAGAACGAAGCAGGCACCAAGAACGTCATCAAGACCTGGTCCCGTCGCTCCATGATCGTGCCGGCCATGCTCGGCCACACGCTCGCGGTGCACAACGGCAAGACCCACATCCCGGTGTTCGTCACCGAGTCGATGGTCGGCCACAAGCTCGGCGAGTTCTCGCCGACGCGCACCTTCCGGGGCCACGTCAAGGACGACCGGAAGTCGAAGCGCCGCTAGTAGCGGATCGCATTCAGACACGTAAGTAACTGAGAGGGACAACCATGGAAGCCAGGGCCCAGGCGCGGTACATCCGCGTTACGCCCATGAAGGCCCGCCGCGTGGTGGACCTTATCCGTGGCATGGATGCCACGGAGGCTCAGGCTGTTCTGCGATTCGCTCCGCAGGCAGCCTCCGTGCCCGTCGGCAAGGTGCTCGACAGCGCCATCGCCAACGCCGCGCACAACTACGACCACCCGGACGCCTCCTCGCTGGTCATCAGCGAGGCGTACGTCGACGAGGGCCCGACCCTGAAGCGGTTCCGGCCGCGCGCCCAGGGCCGTGCCTACCGGATCCGCAAGCGGACCAGCCACATCACCGTGGTCGTCAGCAGCAAGGAAGGAACCCGGTAATGGGCCAGAAGGTAAACCCGCATGGGTTCCGGCTCGGTGTCACGACCGACTTCAAGTCGCGTTGGTACGCCGACAAGCTGTACAAGGACTACGTCAAGGAAGACGTCGCCATCCGTCGGATGATGACGTCCGGTATGGAGCGCGCCGGTATCTCGAAGGTTGAGATCGAGCGCACCCGTGACCGCGTGCGGGTGGACATCCACACCGCTCGTCCGGGCATCGTCATCGGCCGCCGTGGCGCCGAGGCCGACCGCATCCGCGGTGACCTCGAGAAGCTCACGGGCAAGCAGGTCCAGCTGAACATCCTCGAGGTCAAGAGCCCCGAGACGGACGCTCAGCTGGTTGCTCAGGCCGTTGCCGAGCAGCTCTCCTCCCGCGTCTCCTTCCGTCGCGCCATGCGTAAGAGCATGCAGGGCACGATGAAGGCCGGCGCCAAGGGCATCAAGATCCAGTGCGGTGGCCGCCTCGGTGGCGCCGAGATGTCCCGCTCGGAGTTCTACCGCGAGGGCCGTGTGCCCCTGCACACGCTCCGTGCGAACGTGGACTACGGCTTCTTCGAGGCCAAGACGACCTTCGGCCGCATCGGTGTGAAGGTCTGGATCTACAAGGGCGACGTCAAGAACATCGCCGAGGTCCGCGCCGAGAACGCTGCCGCCCGTGCGGGTAACCGCCCGGCTCGCGGTGGCGGCTCCGACCGCCCGGCCCGTGGTGGCCGCGGTGGCGAGCGGCGCGGTCGTAAGCCGCAGCAGGCTGCCGGCGCCGAGGCCCCCAAGGCCGAGGCCCCCGCCGCTCCGGCTGAGAGCACCGGAACGGAGGCCTGACCGAAATGCTGATCCCCCGTAGGGTCAAGCACCGCAAGCAGCACCACCCGAAGCGCAGCGGTATGTCCAAGGGTGGAACGCAGGTTGCGTTCGGCGAGTACGGCATCCAGGCGCTCACCCCGGCCTATGTGACGAACCGTCAGATCGAGGCCGCTCGTATCGCCATGACGCGTCACATCAAGCGTGGTGGCAAGGTCTGGATCAACATCTACCCGGACCGTCCCCTCACCAAGAAGCCTGCCGAGACCCGCATGGGTTCCGGTAAGGGTTCTCCGGAGTGGTGGATCGCCAACGTGAAGCCCGGACGCGTGATGTTCGAGCTGTCGTACCCCAACGAGAAGATCGCCCGTGAGGCGCTGACCCGTGCGGCCCACAAGCTGCCGATGAAGTGCCGGATCGTCAAGCGCGAGGCAGGTGAAGCGTGATGTCGGCCGGTACCAAGGCGTCCGAGCTGCGCGAACTGGGTGACGAGGAGCTGCTGAACAAGCTCCGCGAAGCCAAGGAAGAGCTGTTCAACCTCCGCTTCCAGGCGGCGACGGGCCAGCTCGAGAACCACGGTCGGCTCAAGGCCGTCCGTAAGGACATCGCGCGGATCTACACCCTGATGCGTGAGCGCGAGCTGGGCATCGAGACGGTGGAGAGCGCCTGATGAGTGAGAGCAACGTGACTGAGCAGACTGCAGAGGCCCGCGGCTTCCGCAAGACCCGTGAGGGTCTCGTCGTCAGCGACAAGATGGACAAGACCGTCGTCGTCGCCGTCGAGGACCGCGTCAAGCACGCGCTGTACGGCAAGGTCATCCGCCGTACCAACAAGCTCAAGGCGCACGACGAGCAGAACGCCGCGGGCGTCGGCGACCGTGTCCTCCTCATGGAGACCCGGCCGCTGTCCGCGACGAAGCGCTGGCGCGTCGTCGAGATCCTCGAGAAGGCCAAGTAATTTCCTGCGGGCAAACCCGCAGGTCAGTTCCGCCAGGCTCGGCAGGGGCACGCCTCGTCATGAGACGGCCCCTGCCGGGAACCGGCAGACAAACAGGAGATAGACGTGATCCAGCAGGAGTCGCGACTGCGTGTCGCCGACAACACTGGTGCGAAGGAGATCCTTTGCATCCGTGTGCTCGGTGGCTCCGGTCGCCGCTACGCGGGCATCGGTGACGTCATCGTCGCCACCGTCAAGGACGCGATCCCCGGTGGCAACGTGAAGAAGGGTGACGTCGTCAAGGCGGTCATCGTTCGCACCGTCAAGGAGCGCCGCCGTCCGGACGGCTCGTACATCCGCTTCGACGAGAACGCCGCCGTCATTCTGAAGAACGACGGCGACCCTCGCGGCACCCGTATCTTCGGCCCCGTCGGCCGTGAGCTGCGCGAGAAGAAGTTCATGAAGATCATCTCGCTCGCGCCGGAGGTGCTGTAAGCATGAAGATCAAGAAGGGCGACCTGGTCCAGGTCATCACCGGCAAGGACAAGGGCAAGCAGGGCAAGGTCATTGCCGCTTACCCGCGCGACGAGCGTGTCCTGGTCGAGGGTGTCAACCGGGTCAAGAAGCACACCAAGGCCGGCCCGACCGCCAAGGGTTCGCAGGCCGGTGGCATCGTCACGACTGAGGCGCCGATCCACGTCTCCAACGTCCAGCTGGTCGTTGAGAAGGACGGCAACAAGGTCGTCACGCGTGTCGGTTACCGCTTCGACGACGAAGGCAACAAGATCCGCGTTGCCAAGCGGACGGGTGAGGACATCTGATGGCTACCACCACCACTCCGCGTCTGAAGACGAAGTACCGCGAGGAGATCGCGGGCAAGCTGCGTGACGAGTTCAAGTACGAGAACGTCATGCAGATCCCCGGCCTCGTCAAGATCGTGGTCAACATGGGTGTGGGCGACGCCGCCCGCGACTCCAAGCTGATCGAGGGCGCCATCCGCGACCTCACCACGATCACCGGTCAGAAGCCGGCCGTCACCAAGGCCCGCAAGTCCATCGCGCAGTTCAAGCTGCGTGAGGGCCAGCCGATCGGTGCCCACGTCACGCTCCGTGGCGACCGCATGTGGGAGTTCCTGGACCGCACCCTGTCGCTCGCGCTGCCGCGCATCCGCGACTTCCGTGGTCTGTCCCCCAAGCAGTTCGACGGCCGTGGCAACTACACCTTCGGTCTCACCGAGCAGGTCATGTTCCACGAGATCGACCAGGACAAGATCGACCGTACCCGGGGCATGGACATCACCGTGGTGACCACGGCGACCAACGACGCTGAGGGCCGTGCGCTCCTTCGTCACCTCGGCTTCCCCTTCAAGGAGGCGTGAGCGAGATGGCGAAGAAGGCTCTGATCGCGAAGGCTGCTCGCAAGCCCAAGTTCGGCGTGCGTGGCTACACGCGCTGCCAGCGTTGTGGCCGTCCCCACTCCGTGTACCGCAAGTTCGGCCTGTGCCGCGTGTGCCTTCGTGAGATGGCTCACCGTGGCGAGCTGCCGGGCGTGACCAAGAGCTCCTGGTAATCCCCCTTTTAGGGATTCCAAGGGCTCTCGGTAAGCACTGGGCGTGTCAGGCGCCCTCCCTTCCATGGCTTAGGCTTGGAGGGTTGGGCGCCTGACGGTCGCCCGTACGACTTACTACGCCGTAGGTCCACCGCGCCGCACCCGTCCCGTCTCGGATCGGGGAGAGGGATGGCGCACCAGGAAACCCCGGCGAGAGAGGCCGAAGGCCAATTCATGACCATGACTGATCCGATCGCAGACATGCTTACGCGTCTGCGGAACGCGAACTCGGCATACCACGACTCCGTGACGATGCCGGCATCGAAGATCAAGTCGCACATCGCGGAGATCCTCCAGCAGGAGGGCTTCATCACGGGCTGGAAGGTCGAGGACGCCGAGGTCGGCAAGAACCTCGTTCTCGAGCTGAAGTTCGGCCCGAACCGTGAGCGCTCCATCGCGGGCATCAAGCGGATCTCCAAGCCCGGTCTCCGGGTGTACGCGAAGTCCACCAACCTGCCGAAGGTGCTCGGCGGCCTCGGCGTGGCGATCATCTCCACGTCGCACGGGCTCCTCACCGACAAGCAGGCCGGCAAGAAGGGCGTGGGTGGGGAAGTCCTCGCCTACGTCTGGTAGCGGAAGGGAACGGAGGAAACAGCTATGTCGCGTATTGGCAAGCTCCCCATCACGGTTCCCGCCGGCGTGGACGTCACCATCGACGGCCGTACGGTTTCGGTCAAGGGCCCCAAGGGCGAACTGACCCACACCGTTGCCGCGCCGATCGACATCGTCAGGGATGAGGAGGGCGTTCTGAACGTCACCCGCCCGAACGACGAGCGTCAGAACAAGGCCCTGCACGGCCTGTCCCGCACGCTGGTGGCGAACATGATCACCGGCGTGACCCAGGGTTACGTGAAGAAGCTCGAGATCAGCGGTGTCGGTTACCGCGTGACGGCCAAGGGTTCGAACCTGGAGTTCGCTCTGGGCTACAGCCACCCGATCACCGTCGAGGCCCCCGAGGGCATCACCTTCAAGGTGGAGGCCCCCACCCGGTTCTCGGTCGAGGGCATCGACAAGCAGAAGGTCGGCGAGGTTGCGGCCAACATCCGCAAGCTGCGCAAGCCCGACCCGTACAAGGCCAAGGGCGTCAAGTACGAGGGCGAAGTCATCCGCCGCAAGGTCGGAAAGGCGGGTAAGTAAGCCATGGCATACGGACAGAAGATCCTTAAGGGCGACGCCTACAAGCGCGCCGCGATCAAGCGCCGCCACATCCGGATCCGTAAGCACATCAACGGAACGGCGGAGCGTCCGCGTCTGGTCGTTACCCGCTCGAACCGCCACATCGTGGCCCAGGTGATCGACGACATCAAGGGTCACACCCTTGCGTCGGCATCCACCCTGGACACCACGATCCGCGGTGGCGAGGGCGACAAGTCCGCGCAGGCCAAGCAGGTCGGCGCCCTGGTCGCCGAGCGCGCCAAGGCCGCCGGCGTCGAGGCTGTCGTATTCGACCGTGGTGGCAATCAGTACGCCGGGCGCATTGCCGCCCTGGCGGACGCCGCCCGCGAAGCCGGGCTCAAGTTCTGAGCCGCTTCCGTAGCTAGCGGAAAAAGAGAGAGGTAATTCCAATGGCTGGACCCCAGCGCCGCGGTGGCGGTGCCGGTGGCGGCGAGCGGCGGGACCGGAAGGGCCGTGACGGCGGCGCAGCTGCCGCCGAGAAGACCGCTTACGTTGAGCGCGTTGTCGCGATCAACCGTGTCGCCAAGGTTGTGAAGGGTGGTCGTCGCTTCAGCTTCACCGCGCTGGTCGTGGTGGGCGACGGTGACGGCACCGTAGGTGTCGGTTACGGCAAGGCCAAGGAGGTGCCGGCCGCCATCGCCAAGGGTGTTGAGGAGGCCAAGAAGCACTTCTTCAAGGTCCCCCGTATCCAGGGCACCATCCCGCACCCGATCCAGGGTGAGAAGGCTGCCGGCGTCGTGCTGCTCAAGCCCGCGTCGCCCGGTACCGGTGTTATCGCCGGTGGTCCGGTGCGTGCCGTGCTCGAGTGCGCCGGTATCCACGACATCCTGTCGAAGTCGCTCGGCTCCGACAACGCGATCAACATCGTGCACGCGACCGTGGCGGCCCTGAAGGGCCTGCAGCGTCCCGAGGAGGTCGCGGCCCGCCGTGGTCTGCCGCTCGAGGACGTCGCCCCCGCGGCTCTTCTCCGTGCGCGTGCCGGGGCGGGTGCGTAATCATGGCGCAGCTCAAGATTACGCAGGTCAAGTCCTACATCGGCAGCAAGCAGAACCACCGCGACACCCTGCGCTCCCTTGGTCTCAAGGGGATCAACACGCAGGTCGTCAAGGAGGACCGCCCCGAGTTCCGCGGCATGGTGCACACCGTCCGCCACCTCGTGACGGTCGAGGAGGTCGACTGATCATGGCGGAGAACAACCCGCTCAAGATCCACAACCTCCGTCCCGCCCCGGGCGCCAAGACCGCCAAGACCCGTGTGGGTCGTGGTGAGGCGTCGAAGGGTAAGACGGCCGGTCGTGGTACCAAGGGTACGAAGGCTCGTTACCAGGTTCCGGAGCGCTTTGAGGGTGGGCAGATGCCCCTCCACATGCGCCTTCCGAAGCTGAAGGGCTTCAAGAACCCGTTCAAGACCGAGTTCCAGGTCGTGAACCTCGACAAGCTGGCCGCGCTCTACCCCGAGGGTGGCGAGGTCACGGTCGAGGGCCTGGTGGCGAAGGGTGCCGTTCGCAAGAACAGCCTCGTCAAGGTCCTCGGCCAAGGTGAGATCTCCGTGGCGCTGCAGGTGACGGTTGACGCCGTCTCCGGCTCCGCCAAGGAGAAGATCACCGCCGCCGGCGGCAGCGTCACCGAGCTCGTCTGAACCCATCAGGCGTCTCGATGACTTGAGCGATCCCGACCGGGGATACCCCACAAATGGGGTATCCCCGGTTGGTCGTTCCAAGGGGGGCGGTCCCGCGGGTAAGGTGGCCTGCACTGCCCACTTTTACGGAGTGCTTCTTGTGGGGCACTCTGAGCGGCAGTTGACCGTTAGCTAAGTCGTTCCTATTAGTCGAACCTCAAGACCGTCACCCTTGACGCAGTAGCGCGGGGGTCGCAGGAGGCACCGTGCTCACCGCGTTCGCCCGGGCGTTCAAGACGCCCGACCTGCGCAAGAAGCTGCTCTTCACGCTCGGCATCATCGTGATCTTCCGGGTCGGTACCCACATTCCGATTCCGGGTGTCGATTACCGGGCCGTACAGGTCTGTATCGACCAGGCGGACGCCAACCAGGGCCTTTTCGGTCTGGTCAACATGTTCAGCGGCGGCGCACTGCTTCAGATCACGATCTTCGCGCTCGGCATCATGCCGTACATCACGGCGAGCATCATCCTGCAGCTGCTGACCGTCGTGATCCCGCGCCTGGAAGCCTTGAAGAAGGAAGGCCAGGCCGGTACGGCGAAGATCACGCAGTACACCCGGTACCTGACGGTGGCGCTCGCCGTGCTGCAGGGAACCGGTCTGGTAGCCACCGCCCGCAGTGGTGCGCTCTTCCAGAACTGCCAGGTCGCCAACCAGATCGTGCCGGACCGCTCGATCTTCACCACCGTCGTGATGGTCATCACCATGACCGCCGGTACGGCCATGGTCATGTGGCTCGGTGAGCTGATCACCGACCGCGGCATCGGCAACGGCATGTCGATCCTGATGTTCATCTCGATCGCCGCGACCTTCCCGTCCGCGCTGTGGGCCATCAAGAAGCAGGGCTCCCTGGCCGGCGGCTGGATCGAGTTCGGCACCGTGGTCGCGGTCGGTCTCGTCATGATCGGCCTGGTGGTCTTCGTCGAGCAGGCTCAGCGCCGAATTCCCGTCCAGTACGCGAAGCGCATGATCGGCCGCCGGTCCTACGGCGGTACTTCGACGTACATTCCGCTGAAGGTCAACCAGGCGGGCATCATCCCTGTGATCTTTGCCTCGTCGCTGCTCTACATCCCCGCACTGATCGCGCAGTTCGCCGGTGGAAACGCCGGTTGGAAGACCTGGATCGAGCAGAACCTCGCGCTCACGGACGCTCCGCTGCACATCACCCTGTACTTCTTCCTGATCATTTTCTTCGCGTTCTTCTACGTGGCCATCTCGTTCAACCCCGAGGAAGTCGCGGACAACATGAAGAAGTATGGTGGCTTCATCCCGGGCATCCGGGCTGGCCGACCGACCGCTGAGTACCTTTCGTACGTGCTCAACCGGATCACTTGGCCGGGCTCGCTGTACTTGGGCCTGATCGCTCTCGTGCCGACGATGGCGTTGGCTGGTTTCGGGGCAAACCAGAACTTCCCGTTCGGCGGGACCAGCATCCTGATCATCGTGGGTGTCGGTCTCGAAACGGTGAAGCAGATCGAGAGCCAGCTCCAGCAGCGCAATTACGAAGGGTTCCTCCGCTGATGCGTATCGTCCTCGTCGGGCCGCCGGGCGCCGGTAAGGGAACGCAGGCTGCGTTCCTCGCCAAGAACCTGTCGATCCCGCACATCTCCACGGGCGACCTGTTCCGCGCCAACATCAGCCAGCAGACGGAGCTCGGGAAGCTCGCGAAGTCCTACATGGACGCGGGCAACCTGGTGCCGGACGAGGTCACCATCGGGATGGCCAAGGACCGCATGGAGAAGCCGGACGCCGAGGGCGGCTTCCTGCTGGACGGCTTCCCGCGCAACGTGTCCCAGGCCGAGGCGCTCGACGAGATGCTCCAGTCCGAGAGCATGAAGCTGGACGCCGTCCTGGACCTCGAGGTCCCGGAGGAAGAGGTCGTCAAGCGGATCGCCGGGCGGCGGATCTGCCGCAAGGACTCCAGCCACGTCTTCCACGTGACGTACAGCCAGCCGAAGAAGGAAGGCGTCTGCGACGTCTGCGGCGGCGAGCTGTACCAGCGGGACGACGACTCGGAGGAGACGGTCCGCAAGCGTCTCGAGGTCTACCACACGCAGACCGAGCCGATCATCGACTACTACAAGACCCAGGGACTGGTGGTCACCATCTCCGCTCTGGGCAAGGTCGAAGAGGTCACGGCGCGCGCCATGGAGGCGCTCCAGCGTGACGGGGACGGCAAGTAGCAGCGTTCCTGGCTCTCGCACGTAGCTCAGGCCGCGGCTCCCTTTGAGGGGGCCGCGGCTGCTGCGTGGGGTGGGGCGCGCAGCCTCCGCCCTTATGGTTGAAGCAGTCCCCTCTATTCAGTTCAGGAAGGCCCCCGTCCCCATGGTGCAGATCAAGAGCCCCGAGCAGATCGCCAAGATGCGTGAGGCGGGGCTGGTCGTCGCCGCCATTCACGCGGCCACGCGCGAGGCCGCGGTACCGGGGGCCAGCACCAAGGATCTGGACGAGGTCGCCCGCAAGGTGCTCGCGGAGCACGGCGCCAAGTCGAACTTCCTCGGCTACGGCGGTTTCCCGGCCACCATCTGCACGTCCGTGAACGACGTCGTCGTCCACGGCATCCCGTCCGAGGACGTCGTCCTCAAGGACGGCGACATCATCTCCATCGACTGCGGTGCGATCATCGACGGCTGGCACGGTGACGCCGCCTACACCGCCTTCGTGGGCTCCGGTCACGCTCCGGAGCTCGTCGAGCTCTCCCGGGTGACCGAGGAGTCGATGTGGGCCGGCATCGCGGCCATGAAGCAGGGCAATCGTCTCGTCGACGTCTCCCGTGCCATCGAGACGTACATCCGCCGGCAGCCCAAGCCGGGCGGCGGGCGCTACGGGATCATCGAGGACTACGGCGGCCACGGCATCGGGACCGAGATGCACATGGACCCGCACCTGCTGAACTACGTCGAGCGGCGGCGGGGGAAGGGGCCGAAGCTCGTGCCGGGGTTCTGTCTCGCCATCGAGCCCATGGTTTCGCTGGGCACGCCCAAGACCGAGGTCCTCTCGGACGACTGGACCGTGATCACGACTGACGGCACGTGGTCGTCCCACTGGGAGCACTCGGTCGCGCTGACCGAAGAGGGGCCGCTCGTGCTGACGGCTCCCGACGGCGGCAAGGCGAAGCTGGCCGAGCACGGCATCGTCGCCGCGCCGGATCCGTTGGCCTGAGCGCCGTCCGGGCAGGGTGAACCTGCTGGTCGGCGGGTGCGGCTTCGTCGTGGTTGCCGGCGCAGTTCGGCGCGCCCCCGGGTCGGCTGCGCTTAAGGATCTTCCAAGTGGGGCAGAGTTCCCCGATTCGTCTTTCCGGGTGCGCTGACGTAGACTGACTCGTCGGCTCTTGTGCACCCGCATGTCTGCATGCACCCGTAAGGGAAAGCGCAGGAGTCGATCAAGGTAGTCGATTCCGAAGGGCGAAGCGTGGCCAAGAAGCAAGGTGCCATCGAGATCGAGGGCACTGTCGTCGAGTCTCTGCCGAACGCCATGTTCAAGGTCGAGCTCCAGAACGGCCACCAGGTCCTGGCACACATCAGCGGCAAGATGCGCATGCACTACATCCGCATCCTCCCTGACGACCGGGTCGTGGTGGAGTTGTCTCCGTACGACCTGACGCGTGGCCGGATCGTCTACCGCTACAAGTAGATCTTGCCCGCGCCCCGGGCTTCCCGAGGCGATGGCACTGACCCGGAGAACCTCACCAATGAAGGTCAAGCCGAGCGTCAAGAAGATCTGCGACAAGTGCAGGGTGATCCGCCGTCACGGTCGGGTCATGGTCATCTGCGAGAACCCGCGCCACAAGCAGCGCCAGGGCTGACGCACGATCGTCCACTCCCTCTGCAACGACATCGCAGAGATTCGCGCGACGCGAGCTGAATATGTTCATACGCAGGACCCAGGCGAGTTTCGCCTGACACCCCCGGTTCGGAGGCCGGGGACCCAGTTCGTACCTGGTACGGCGGCTGGGATTCGGTCCTGTGGAAGACCTCCGAAGATCACCAGGAGCCATTGAATGGCACGCGTTTCCGGTGTTGACATCCCGCGCGAAAAGCGCGTGGAGGTCGCCCTCACCTACGTGTTCGGCATCGGCCGGACCCTTTCGCAGCTGACGCTGGCGGAGACGGGCATCGACCCGAACACCCGTGTTCGTGACCTGAGCGAAGAGCAGCTCGTCGCGATCCGCGAGTACGTCGACAACAACATCAAGACCGAGGGTGACCTCCGTCGCGAGATCCAGGCCGACATCCGCCGCAAGGTCGAGATCGGCTGCTACCAGGGTCTGCGTCACCGCCGTGGCCTGCCGGTCCGCGGTCAGCGCACCAGCACCAACGCCCGCACCCGCAAGGGCCCGCGTCGCGCCATCGCCGGCAAGAAGAAGCCGGGCAAGAAGTAGTCCTCAGCGGACAACGCTTCATCAGCGGTCTTCGCTGTAGGACCGACCACCTCCCCGTAGGAGTTAACAGATGCCCCCCAAGGGACGTCAGGGCGCCGTCAAGAAGGTGCGCCGCAAGGAAAAGAAGAACGTCGCTCACGGCCACGCGCACATCAAGAGCACGTTCAACAACACGATCGTCTCCATCACGGACCCGTCGGGCAACGTGATCTCCTGGGCCTCCGCCGGCCACGTCGGCTTCAAGGGCTCCCGGAAGTCCACGCCGTTCGCCGCGCAGATGGCTGCCGAGTCGGCTGCCCGCCGCGCCCAGGAGCACGGCATGCGCAAGGTCGACGTCTTCGTCAAGGGTCCGGGCTCCGGTCGTGAGACCGCGATCCGCTCCCTGCAGGCCACGGGCCTCGAGGTCGGCTCCATCCAGGACGTCACCCCGACCCCGCACAACGGCTGCCGCCCGCCGAAGCGCCGCCGCGTCTGAGGCACGGTTCGCTTGAGGTTCCGGGCGGTACGACTCCGTAAGGGGTTGTATCGCCCGTACCCTTGCAGTACCCGCACTCTTCATGGGTGCGGTTTCCGTCGGACGTCAAATAGCGGGCGTCCACGAAAGAAGGATCTGATCCACACATGCTGATTGCTCAGCGTCCCTCGTTGACCGAAGAGGTCGTCGACGAGTTCCGCTCCCGGTTCGTGATCGAGCCGCTGGAGCCGGGCTTCGGTTACACCCTCGGCAACTCCCTGCGCCGGACCCTCCTGTCGTCGATCCCGGGTGCTGCGGTCACGTCCATCCGCATCGACGGCGTGCTGCACGAGTTCACCACCGTGCCGGGCGTCAAGGAGGACGTCACCGACCTGATCCTCAACATCAAGCAGCTGGTCGTC